>JBEIGA010000382.1:0-1969 GCA_040382135.1 Acidimicrobiales bacterium | reverse complement strand
GCGGGCGATGATGCGGTCGAAGGCGCCGAGGTCGTACTCGGCGGTGCGGTACCAGTCGTCCACGAGCGCCCCGCCCACCACGTTCACGAGGTGGCGGATCGGGCCGAGGTCCGCGGCGATCCGGGCGATGGCCGCCACGAGGGCGGTCTCGTCGGTGACGTCGGCGACCACGACGCTCGCCCGGCGACCGAGGGCCTCGACCCGCGCCCGGGTGTCCTCGGCGTGCTCGGCCACGAAGGTGATGGCGCCCACGTCGGCGCCGGCCTCGGCGAGCGCCAGCACCGTGGCGGTGCCGATGCCGCCTCCGCCACCGCCCACCACCAGCGCCGCCCGGCCCGAGAAGTCGATCGTCACGCTCACCGGAGCCGACGCTAACCGCTGCGTCCGCTACCGTGCCGAGAGCGTGAGCGAGCTTCGTGACCTCCCCTCCTCGGCCGACGTGGTGGTCGTCGGCGCCGGCCTCGCCGGGCTGGCCGCCGCCCGCGAGCTGCGTCGGCGCAACCGCGACGTGCTCGTGCTCGAGGCGTCCGACGGCGTGGGCGGCCGGGTCCGCACCGACGACGTCGACGGCTTCCAGCTCGACCGCGGTTTCCAGATCCTGCTCACCGGCTACCCCGAGGCCGAACGGCAGCTCGACCTCGCCGGCCTCGACCTCCGCCGCTTCGAGCCGGGGGCGCTGGTCCTGCTCGACGGCAAGCGACTGCGGATGGGCGATCCGCTGCGGGCGCCGTCGAGCCTGCCCGCCACGGCGCTCAGCCCCGTCGGCTCGATCGCCGACAAGCTCCGGGTCCTGAAGCTGCGCACCACCGTCGGCCGCCGTGACCCCCGCCCGCTCTTCGGCGGCGCCGACATCACCACCGCCGAGCACCTGCGCTCCCTCGGCTTCTCCGACGGCTTCGTGCGCCGCTTCCTCGGCCCGCTCTTCGCCGGCATCCAGCTCGACCCGGAGCTGCGCACGTCCCGGAAGATGTTCGACCTGATCTTCCGGTCGCTCTCCACCGGCGACGCGGCCGTCCCCGCCCGGGGCATGCGGGCCATCCCCGAACAGCTCGCCGCCGGCCTCCCCGCCGGCACCGTCCACCTCGGCCGCCGGGTGCTCGCCGTCGAGGCTGCAACGGCTGACGGGGGCTCGGTCACCGTCGAGGGCGGGGCCACCGTCACGGCCCGCGCCGTCGTGGTCGCCACCGAGGGCCCCGCCGCCGCCGCCCTCACCGGCATCCCCGAGCCGGGCTCGCGGTCCGCCGGCTGCGTGTGGTTCGACGCCCCCCGCTCCCCCTTCGACCGTCGGCTCATCGGCCTCGACGGCACCAACGCCGGGCCGGTCCGCAACCTCGCGGTCATGAGCGACATCGCCCCGGAGTACGCACCCCCCGGCCGGTCGCTGGTCGCCGCCGCCTGCCCCGCCGACATCGCGGAGGACCTCGAGCCCCGCGTCCGCGCCCAGCTGCGCGGCTGGTTCGGCGCCGACGTGGACGGGTGGCGCACCCTGCGCGTCGACCGCATCCCGCACGGCCAGCCCGACCAGTCGCCGCCGTTCGCCCTGCGCAAGCGGGTGCACCTCCACGACGGCCTGTGGGTCTGCGGCGACCACCGCGACACCGGCTCCATCCAGGGCGCCCTGTTCTCCGGCCGCCGAACCGCCGCCGTGGTCGACCAGGCGCTGGGCTGACCTCGCTCAGGAGCGCCGGCGCCGGACGCCCGGGCTGCACCAACGGTCTTGAGCCCAGGTGGCGCGCGCCTCAAAATCCCTGCAATTCCAGCGTTTCCGGGGCGTCGTTGTCACACCCTTCCGGTAGAATTCGCACATGTGTTCGACACTGGTGGAGTCGATCGAAACCGCCGTCGCCGCCCTCGAACAGGCGCTCGCGGCGGACCCGCACAGCGTCGCGGATGAGACGCTGCGCCAGTTGATGCCCACGGTGCAACGAGCCCGGAACCTGCTCGA
The DNA here is from genome assembly GCA_040382135.1 of Acidimicrobiales bacterium. Classification (GTDB taxonomy): domain Bacteria; phylum Actinomycetota; class Acidimicrobiia; order Acidimicrobiales; family JBEIGA01; genus JBEIGA01. Next base: position 24 of record JBEIGA010000382.1, on the reverse strand, counting down.
CGCCGCCGATGTGCGCCTCGTCGG
>JBEIGA010000381.1:0-2068 GCA_040382135.1 Acidimicrobiales bacterium | reverse complement strand
GAGCCGACCGGTCGCCCACGACGAACCCAAAGCCGAGGCGTCGCCGCCCTCGACGAGCACCGTCTCGCTGCTCGACGGCAACGGCAGCAGCGTGCCCCCACCGTCCGGGCGTATGGCCACGACCATCACCCCCGCCAGGCGCGACGAGGCGTCGGCCAGCGCGACCACCACCGCCGGTGTGTCAGGCAGCGGCGTCGGGCGTTTCCGGACCTCCTCCACGGTCCCCGCACGTGAGCTGCGGATCGTGTCCACGGCGCGCCAGCCGAGAACCGGTACCGCCGCCGCGACCACCGCCAGCAACGCGACCATCAGGCCGGTTCGTGCGGGGTACGTGACGCGGGGGGCCCGTCTCACCGGGCCGGACCCCGATAGAGCCCCCGAGCACGGATCTCGGCGATGACGGCATCGGGAAGCAGGAATTGCAGCGGGCGACCGTCGAGCACGCGCGCCCGCAGATCGCTCGAGGACACCTCGAGGTGCGGGACCTCCACCCGGATCCAGGCGACCCCTTCCGGCAGCACCGAGGTGTGACCCGGGCGGTCGACGACCACGAGGCGGGACCGGGCGACGACCTCATCCGGGCGTTCCCACGTCGGCAGCAGGGCGGCGGCGTCCGCCCCAAGGATCGTGAACAGCTGCACGCCGCCTTCGGCCTCGAGCGACCTCAACGTGTCGACGGTGTAGCTCGGACCACCCCGATCGAGCTCGATCCGGCTGGCCGACAGGCCCTCGATCCCGGCGACGGCTGCGGCGACGAGGGCGAACCGGTCCTCGGCCGCACTCAGCACCCTGGTGCCCTCCTTCTGCCAGGGTCGGTTGGCAACCACGAGAAGCACCTCGTCGAGAGCGAGCGCGTGCCGGACGTTCAGCGCCGTGACCAGGTGGCCGATGTGGGGAGGGTCGAACGTGCCGCCGAACACCCCGACGCGCCGCGCCGGCACCGGGGGCGCGGCATCTGGCACGGCCGAGGAGCGTACCGTCGGCACCCCGGCCGGATCCGCTCAAGCTCCCGGCAGACCTAGGTCGAATTGCTCGTTCGCACGGTTGTGCCAACCGACACCGACCACAACGGAATCATCCCGATAGAAGCGACGTTGAACCAGACGCCATGAACGACACGCTCGGCTACTACCTGAACGACATCGGCAAAGTGGCGCTGCTCACTGCGGAGGAGGAGCGCCAGCTCGCCAAGGCCATCGAGAACGGCCGCGCCGCCATGGCGCGGATCGAGGCCGGCGAGGACACCCCAGAGCTCCGTCGCACCGTCGCCACGGCGGCGGCCGCCAAGGACCGCTTCGTTCGGGCGAACCTCCGTCTCGTCGTGAGCCTCGCCCGCCGCTACCCCCTTCCCCAGGGTATGGAGCTCGGCGATCTCATCCAGGAAGGCAACCTCGGCCTCGAGCACGCCGTCGACAAGTTCGACTGGCGCCGCGGTTTCAAGTTCTCCACCTACGCCACGTTCTGGATCCGGCAGGCCATCGGGCGTGCGCTCGACCAAAAGGCCAGCCTGGTTCGCCTGCCGGGCGATCGCTCGGCCAGCCTCCGAGCGGCGTTGCGCCAGACCTCGGCCAGCGGGGAGGACCTCGACGCCGAGTCGGCACGGCTCCACCGCATCTCCACCCCGGTCTCGCTCGACCGCACGGTGGGCGACGACGGTGACACGACACTGGGCGACTTGGTGGCCTCCGACGTCGAGGATCCGGCCGACCGCGTCGTTGCCGGCGAGCAGACCCGCCTCCTCGGCGAATTGCTCGAACGTCTCGACGACCGGGCCCGCTACGCCGTGGAGGCCCGGTACGGCCTGCTCGACGGGGAGCGCAAGAGCTTCCGTGAGGTCGGCGACGACCTCGGCGTCACCGCCGAGGCCGCTCGGCGATTGGTCAAGCGGGCCGTCGAGGGACTGAAGGACGACGCCGCCAAGATCCTGGCCGCCTGAGCCACCCGGCTCCGGCCAGCCGCGGTCCTCGCCATTCCCCCCAACGGCGGGTCGATCGCACGTCGAATTCCGCAGCGCCACCCCCGGGGGCGGCGGCAGTAGACGTGCAGGGTCGGGGTCACGGCCGCGGCG
>JBEIGA010000380.1:0-2244 GCA_040382135.1 Acidimicrobiales bacterium | reverse complement strand
CGCCTCTGGATCGAGGCCATGCGCGTGGACCCGGCCTCCGAGCTGCTCGGCATCCGGGTCAACATCTGGACGATGGGCGCCCTGCTCGTGGCCGGCATCGTCATCATCGTCAAGGGCCTCCGCCCCGAGGACGAGCCGGCGCCGGACGAGCCTGAGCCCGACGAGCCTGAGCCCGACGAGCCCACCGAGCCCGAGCAGGACGAGAGCAAGGCGCTCCCCGCCGAGTAAGCGCAACAATTCTTGCTCTAGGCAAGAATTATTGACAAAGGTTCGGCGGCGTTGCACGCTGCCCGTGTGGACCTGACCTCACCGTTGCGCTCGCTCACCCCGACGCTGGACTCGGCGGTCCTCGAGGTGCTCGCCGCCACTGAGTCGGACCTCGGCGTGGGAAGGATTGCGGAGCTCGCCGGCCGAGGCACCCGGCAGGGGCTGGCCCTGGCCGTCGACCGGCTCGTCGAGCACGGCCTCGTCACCGCTACGCCGGCGAACCGTGGCCACCTCTACCGGCTGAACCGGGAGCACGTCCTCGCCGACGCGGTGCTCAGCGCATGCCGGGCCCGCGTGACCGTCCTGGCCCGCCTCGCCGATGCCGTGCAGGACCTGGATCCGCAGCCCGTCCACGCCTCGGTCTTCGGTTCGTTCGCCCGACGCGAGGCCGGGCCCGACAGCGACATCGACGTCCTGCTCGTCCTCCCGGACGCCACCCCTCCCGGGGATCGTTGGTACGAAGCGGTACGCACCCTCGGCGACCGGGTCCTGGCGTGGACCGGGAACCGGATGGAGTACCTCGCTTTCACCCGGGCGGAGCTCGCCACGGTGGTGGCACGGGGGGAGCCGGTCGTGGCCTCCTGGCTGGCGGACTCGATCACCGTGCACGGCGACGACATCGAGTCGCTGGTGCGAGAGCTCGAGACCGGTCGCGGACGCCGCCGGTGAACCCGAAGAGGCTCTCGACCCGGGCGGGGACGAGAGCAGATGCCGTCGGTCGTCGGCGCATCGCGGAGAAGTACCTCGACGTCGCCGAACTGGCGGCGACCGAGGACGGAACGGCCATCAACGTCGCCGTCGGCGTCGCGGTGCTGGCCGGCATCGCCGCCGGTGACGCCATCTGCATCGCGGCGATCGGCGAGCGGTACGCGGGCCAGGAGCACGCTGCGGCAGCCGAGCTCCTGGGCCGTGTCGACAAGGTGCTGGGTGGGCAGCTGCGGGACCTGGTGGACCTGAAGCCCGGCAGCCACTACGGGAGCTCACTGCTGAGCGTCCGGGACCGGACCCGTGCCCTGCGCGCAGCGCGGACGTTGGTCGAGGCGGCCCGGGAGCGCACGGCCTGATCCACGGCTCGGCCGCGGGTCATTCCAGGAGGGTGCCGTCGGGTCGGTGCCAGGTCCAGGTGCCGTCGGGGTTCTGCCGGTCGGTGAACCCGCGTTCTTTGAGTTTCTGGTGGCGGTCGCAGAGCGGGGCGCCGTTCTCGGGGGTGGTGTGTCCGCCGTGGCGCCATCGGTGGCGGTGGTCGACTTCGCAGTTGCGGGCGGGGACGGTGCAGCCGGGGAACCCGCAGTGCGGGACCAGCGACAGGATCGCGTGCCGTATCGGTCCGGTGAACAGGCGTTGCCGTCGTCCGATGTTGGTGATGATCCCCGGTGATTGGATGACCACCCGCCGCACGAACCCGGACAACGCGTGGCGGAGCATGGTGGCGGGGTCGATGGGGGTGCCGTCGGTGAGGCGGCAGTCGAGTTCGTGGGCCGTGGTGGGGTCGAGAGGTTCGACGGGTAGTCCGGCGGCTTGGGCGAGGGCTCGTTCGAACGCGGCCTGGGTGACGACGATGTTCACGAGTGGCTTCGGCTCACGCGTCCCGTCGGGGCTGCCGGCGCCGCGTCGGAGTGCAGCGACGAGCGCGGCGAGGCGTCGTTCGGATGTGGTGCGGGGGAGGTGGTGGGCGGAGGCGTCGGTGCCGTGGATGCGCCGCGCTTCGGCCCAGTCGCGTTCCCATTCGATCCGTTCGAACGGCGCGAGGGCGGCGTCGATGGCGGCGCCTTCGTCCGCCGGCGCGAGGAGGCGCCCGTCCCATTCGCCGTCTGGTCCGCGGCGCAGGTCGAACCGTCGCCGCGGGACCCGGGGTTCGGGTCCGTCGGGGTCCGCCGCGAGCTTCCAGGCGCGGAGGATGCGTTCGAAGGTGGCGTGGTCGTCGGTGGCGGCGTGTTCGACGAGGTAGTGCTCGCCCGTCTCGAGGTTCTCGGCGGT
>JBEIGA010000379.1:0-2378 GCA_040382135.1 Acidimicrobiales bacterium | reverse complement strand
CCGAACCGGGGAGGGGGGGTCAGGTGCTGGGCACGCCCTGCTGGTAGCGGCCGGCGGTGAGGCCTGCATCCACGAGGTAGTCGCCGGCCGTGCAGCTCATCGACTCGTCGCTCGCGAGGAACAGGGCCATGGCGACGACGTCGTCGATCCGGCTGGTGGGCAACGAGCCCTCGGGGGCCCGGAGGATCTCCTGCATCATCTGGTGCGGGATGTCGCTCAGGTCCGGGTTGCCGGGGATGAACTCGGCGCTCATGTTGGGGTTGCCGGCCTCCGGGCACACCGCGTTCACCCGGATCCCGTAGCGGCCGAGCTCGACCGCCGCCGACTTGGTGATGCCGCGCAGCCCCCACTTCGTCGAGGCGTACGCCGAGACGCCGTTCATGCCCTTGATGCCGTCGGTCGACGAGATGTTGACGATCGAGCCGCCGCCACGCGCCCGCATCGGCGCGACGACGGCCCGGATGCCGAGGTACGGGCCGAGCTGGTTCACCTCGACGAGGCGGAGGAAGTCGGCGCGGCTGGTGGTGTCGATGGCCGACAGCAACAGCACGGCGGCGTTGTTCACGAGGATGTCGACCCCTCCGAACGCGCCGACCGCGGTGTCGACCGCGGCGGCCCAGGCGGCCTCGTCGCGGACGTCGAGATCGACGAAGCGGGCCGCCTCGCCGAGCTCCGCCGCCACCGCCCGCCCGGCGTCGCCCTTCACGTCGCCGAGCACGAGCCGCGCGCCCTCGGCGGCGAAGCGCCGGGCCATGGCGGCGCCGGTCCCCTGCGCCGCACCGGTGATGATCGCGACCTTGCCGGCCAACCTGCTCATCGCTCCCCCTCTGTCCCTCTCCTGAGATGTCTAGATTTCTACCTCAGGGGAGATCGGGAGGGGGAGGGATGACGCCACGGGTCGCCATCGTCGGCGGGGGCCTCGCCGGCATCGCCGCGGTCGTGAAGCTCCGCAAGGCCGGGATCGAGAGCTTCACGATCTACGAGGCGGCGCCCGAGATCGGCGGCACCTGGCGGGACAACACCTACCCGGGCTGCGAAGTCGACACCTCCTCGAGCCTCTACGCGTTCTCGTTCACCCACCCGGACTGGACCCGCACCCACGTGCGTCAGGCCGAGCTGAAGGCCTACGTGGCGCGGGTGGTCGACGACTTCGGGCTCCGGTCGCACATCCGCACGGGCACCGGCGTGGACCGGGCGGTCTGGGACGACCGGACCCACACGTACGCCCTCGAGCTGTCCGACGGCTCCACCGCCACGGCCGAGGTGCTGGTCAGCGCCGTCGGCTTCCTCAACGTGCCGAAGCTGCCGGACCTCCCCGGCCTGGACACGTTCCGCGGGCCCGCCTTCCACACCGCCCGGTGGGAGCACGAGCACGACCTCACCGGGAAACGGGTCGCGGTCATCGGCACCGGGTCGAGTGCCATCCAGCTCGTCCCCGAGGTGGCGAAGATCGCGTCGAAGGTGCTGGTGTTCCAACGGGAGCCGGGGTGGATCATGCCCAAGGGTGAGCGCGACCTCACCCCGGAGGAACGGGCCGCACGACGCAGCCGGATCGGGTGGCGGAAGGAACGGCTCCAGCAGCTGCGGCGGGTGGAGAAGAGCCTGTGGCGGGCGGGCGCGTACCGACCGGGCTCCGAGGTCAACCGCGCCGCCGAGCAGATGTGCCGCAGCTACATCGCCAAGGTGTTCGCCGACCGACCCGACCTCGAGGAGGCGGTCACCCCCACCTACCCGTACTGGGGCAAGCGGGTCATCTTCGCCACGACCTACTACCCGGCGCTGAAGCGGGAGAACGTGCAGCTGGTGCCCCGTGCCGCGGAGCGGGTCACCCCCACCGGCGTCGTCGACGCCGACGGCGTGGAGCACGAGGCCGACGTCCTCGTCCTCGCCACCGGGTTCCAGCCCACGAACTACCTGGCGCACCTGCAGGTGGTGGGGCGGAGCGGCCGCGAGCTGCACGACGTCTGGGCGGGCGAACCCCGCGCCTACCTCGGCATCACGGTGCCGGACTTCCCGAACTTCTTCATGTTGTACGGGCCCGGCACCAACGGCGGCGAGATCATCTGGATGCTGGAACGCCAGGCCGAGTACATGGTCCGGGTGGTCCGACGTGTGCGCCGGGGCCGGACCACCGCGGTCGAGGTGCGCCGCTCCTTCGCCGACCGCTACGACCGCTGGCTCCAGAAGGCCGTCCGGGGCACCGCCTGGGAGGTCGCGAACAACTACTTCACGAGCGGCAGCGGGCGGATCGTGACCCAGTGGCCCTACAGCCCGCTCGTCTACGCCGGCATGACGAAGACCCTCGGCCGCATCTCCGAACGAGGCCGCCACTGACCCCTTCTCGTTGGTGCAGTTCGTCGCGGGAACCGCGACGAACT
>JBEIGA010000378.1:0-2386 GCA_040382135.1 Acidimicrobiales bacterium | reverse complement strand
CCCCCCCGTGGGCGCCGCGGCCGCCGACTAGCCCGTCGCCGCCCCCCCCCCCGGCTGACCCCCCCGTTTTTCTGTGTGGTGTATACCATGACGTTCATGTAACCCACCTCACGGAACCTCAGAGCTTGGGGATGACCTCTTCGGCGAAGCGGGTCATCTGCTCCTGGGTCCGGGCGTAGGAGTCGCCCGGCATGTTCGGGAAGATCGTGAGGTTCTCGAGGCCGCCGAACTGCTCGCCGTAGAAGGCGAGGCCCTCGGCGACGTCGTCCGCGGTGCCCACGAGCCACGTCTTGTGCTCGATCGACTCCTCGAGCGTGGGGATCAGGCCGGGCGCGGCGGGCCGGCCGTCGTCGCCCATGTAGCCCTTGCTCCAGCCGTAGGGCCCGAGGAACTTCCAGAACTCGTCGTGACCCGGCCGGACCATCTCGACCGCCTGCTCGTAGGTGTCGCCGATGCAGGTGGACACCACCATCATCCGCTTCTCGCCGGGGGCGAGGGCGACGCCGTGGTGCTCCTCGTAGAGCTCGCCGAAGCGGTGCCACCACTCGGCCATGAACTTCCAGTGCTTCAGCCACAGCACGCCGCCGTAACCGCGCTTGGGGACGTGCTCGAGCGTGGGCGGCGAGGTGACCGCCTGCCAGATCTCGAACGGGTACAGGGGCCGGGGCACCAGCGTGAGCGTCTCCACGAACCCGCCGCGGTCGGGGATGCCCGGCGGCGGGAACTCGAAGCACTCGCCCTTGTACGAGAAGCACTCCTCGGTGAGGGCGAGCTCGACGACGTCCATCGCCTCGTCGAACTGGCGGCGGTTGAAATCGTCGGCCGACGCCTTGTCGGGGTTGTCGAAGCTGCCGATGCGGGTGCCGAGCGTCTCGGCCTCCCGGGGCACGGTCCCCCGACCGACGCCGAGGATGCCGCGCCCCTTCGACAGGTTGTGCATCGTGGCGAAGTCCTCCGCCAGCTTCAGTGGGTGCCACTGGCCCACGATGTTGAACATCGCGCCGATCCGGACGTGCTCGGTCCGCTCGGCGAGCACGGCGGCGATGAGCACACCGTTGGGCAGCACCTCGTAGCCCTCGTACTGGAAGTGGTGCTCGGTGAACCAGAAGCTGTCGTAGCCGAGCCGGTCGGCGAGGACCCCGCAGTCCATGATCTGCTCGGTGGCCCGCCACATCTCGGCGTTGGAGTACCGACGATCGGTCGGCGCGGGCGGACCGGCGCCCGCGTCGTCCATCTCGACGCCGCCGAACAGGAACACCCCGGTGCGCATCCCGACCCTCCCGTGATCCGAGCCGACCGTGAGACTACGACGGACCCGGGCGCCCGCTCCTGCCCGGCCGGCCCCGCCGGCCGTGGTTCATCCGCCGTTCACGCCCGTCACCCCCCGACGTCCCGGCCTTCGGTACCGTCTCGCCCGTGGTGACCGACGAGCCCGCGCTCGCGTTCCGCGACGTGGCCCTGACCTACCCAGACGGCACCGAGGCGGTCCGCGACGTGTCGTTCGCCGTCCGGCGGGGCGAGCTCGTCACGGTGGTCGGCCCGTCGGGCTGCGGGAAGTCGACGCTGCTTCGCCTGGCGTCAGGGCTGCTCGAGCCGACCGGCGGCGCGGTCGACACCGAGCGATCCCGGATCGGTTACGTCTTCCAGGACCCGACGCTCCTGCCGTGGCGCACGGTGCGACGCAACGTCGAGCTGCTCGCCGAGCTGCACGGTGTCCCTCCGGACGAACGCGCCCGCCTCGCTCAGGAGGCGATCGACCTCGTCGGCCTGTCCGGGTTCGAGGACCACCGGCCGCGCGCCCTCTCCGGCGGCATGCGGATGCGGACCTCGCTCGCCCGCAGCCTCACCCTGCGGCCCGAGGTGTTCCTCTTCGACGAGCCGTTCGGCGCGGTGGACGAGATCACCCGTGAACGCCTCAACGAGGAGACGCTCGACCTGTTCCTGCGTGAGCGGTTCGCCGGGCTGTTCATCACCCACTCGGTGAGCGAGGCCGTGTTCCTCTCGACGCGGGTGCTGGTCATGTCGCCCCGACCCGGGCGCATCGTCGCCGAGCTGACCGTGCCGTTCGCGTACCCGAGGCCGACCGAGCTGCGGTTCGACCCGACCTTCGCGGAGCTGTGCGGCCGTGTCTCGGGAGCGTTGCGGGAGGCCGGGGCGTGACGCGGTCCCGTCGCCCGATCGACCTGCTCGGTCCGCTCGCCGTGGCCGCGCTGTTCGTCGGGCTCTGGTACTGGCTGCACCTCGACGGCATGTCGGAGCGGCGCCGGTTCCTCGTCCCGCCCCCACACGAGGTGCTCGACGCCGGGATCACGAACGCGACGGTCCGCGGCGAGCTGCTGTCCGGCCTCTGGGTCACGTCCAAGATCGCCTTCGCCGGGCTCGTCCT
>JBEIGA010000377.1:0-2473 GCA_040382135.1 Acidimicrobiales bacterium | reverse complement strand
TCGCCCGCATCGCCGAGGCCCACGGCTTCGACACCGCGACCATCGGCCACCACCACTTCATGCCCGGGAACCTCAGCGATCCGCTCACGTTCCTCGGCGCTGTCGCCGCCCGGACCAGCACCCTGCGGGTCGGGACCGGGATCTTCCAGCTCCCGATCCACCACCCGGTGCGGGTGGCGGAGCAGGTCGCCACCATCGACCAGTTCTCCGGAGGGCGCATCTCGCTCGGAGTGGGCCTGGGCTGGTGGCCGCTCGAGTACGAGGTGCACGGCTCGAACTTCCGTGAGCGCGGCGCCCGGATGGAGGAGGCCCTGCAGATCCTGAAGCTCGTGTGGACCGAGGAGCACGTGGGGTTCGAGGGCCGCTTCCACTCGTTCCCGCCCCTCACCGTCCACCCCCGGCCGGTCCAGGCGCCGCACCCGCCGCGGTGGGTCGCCGGCGTCGCCGACTCCGCGGTGGAACGGGCCGCCCGGCTGGGTGACGCCTGGCTGTGCGGCCCGGTGCAGTCGCTCGGGAAGGCGCAGTCGTGCCTCGAGGTCTACCGGCGCGCCTGCGCCGAGGCGGGCACGCAGCCGGACTGGATCCTGCGCCGGTACGCCTGGATCGGCGAGGACCGCCGGCAGGTCGAGGACGAGGTGCTGCCCCTGTACCTCGACGGGCTGATGGCCCACTGGCGCGAGTCCGCGGAGGACGACGTCGAGAAGGCCCTGTTCGCCAGGCTCGACGCCGGCGAGGACGTGCCGCCGCAGGAGATCGCCGAGGACCGCCTGCTCTGGGGCGACCCGGAGATGGTGATCGGTCAGATCGAGCGGTACGTCCGCGAGACCGGCGCCGACCACGTCCACGCCGCCTTCGGGGCCGGCCTGCCGGGCGACGCCGAGCAGGCCCACCTCGGCAGCTTCGAGGAGATCGCCGCCCAGGTCCGCCTCTTCGGCCGCGAGGTCATCCCGGCGTTCCCCGCCGGCTGACCGCCTCCACGGCCCGGAGGATCAGTCGGCGCGGGTGCGCCGGAGCAGCGGCTCGGCGGCGGCCAGCGAGCGGTCGGCGATGCGCAGCACCCGCCCCGCGGCGCCGGGTGTGGTGTTGTCGATGAGGTTGCCCATGACCTGCAGGGTGAGGTTGGCGATGCCCTGGGTGCCGACCGAGAGCCGGAGCCCCGAGCGCAGGATCCACGGGTGGCCGATCAGGAACGAGAACCGGCGGCCCGTTCGGAGGAAGGCGTCGAACCGGGCGCCGACCTCGCGGTCGTAGCGGGACGGCGCCGTGGCGGGATCGTCGATGAACAGGTCGGCGGCGAGCATGCCCGACTCGAGGCCATAGTCGATGCCCTCGCCGTTCATCGGGTTGACGAGGCCGGCGGCGTCGCCGATGGCGACCCACCCCGCGCCGTGACGCCGCTGGGTGCTCATGGGGAGCCGCCACGCCCGGGGCTTCTCGACGTAGTCGCCGAGCTCCCACTCGTCCCGGACGAGCGACCGGTAGTCGTCGAGCAGCCGGTTGAGGTTCAGCTTCTTGAACCCCTTCATGGTGGAGAGGGCGCCGACGCCGATGTTCACCGTGCCGTCGCCGGCCGGGAACATCCAGCCGTAACCGGGCACCGCCGTGCCGTGGTGGTCCGGGAGGGTGAGGCAGGCCTCGAGGTAGCGGTCGGCGTGACGGGGACTCGGGGCGTAGGCGCGGATGGCGAGCCCGAACGGCTCCTCGGCGACCCGCTCGGCGCCCAGGAGACGGGAGGCGGCACCGGGGGCGCCGGTGGCCAGCACCACCATGTCGGCGGCGATCCGTTCGCCGCCGGCCTCGACGCCGACGACCCGGCCGCCCTCGAGGACCGGGAGCGCCTCCGTGGACCACCGGACCTCGGCACCGGCCTCCTGGGCGGCCTCCGCGAGCCGGGCGTCGAGGCGCCGCCGGGGCCACACCGCGCCGTGGGCGGGGAAGCGGTCGGTGCCGGGCCAGGGGAGCTGGCGGCGGGTGCGGTTGGCGATCATCCGGAGCCCGTCGATGCGGTGGGCGTCCTCGAGGTCGATCTTGAGCTCGGAGAGCGCGGCGACCGCCCGGGGGGTGAGGCCGTCGCCGCAGACCTTGTCGCGCCCGGCGGGCCCCTTCTCGAAGACGGTCACCCGCGCACCCGCCCGCGCCGCCCGCATGGCGGCGGCCGAACCGGCCGGCCCGGCTCCGATGACGACGAGATCCCGCTGCTCCACGCCTGCCATGTTGCCGGATCGGAACCGGGATCCCGCAGCCGACCCGTGCCCTACCGGGCCAACGCGGCTGTGGTCCCCTATCCGCCGAAGGCGGCTGTGGTTCCCTATCCGCCGAAGGCGGATGCGGGGACCTCGGCCTCGCCCGCCTCGATCGCGGCCACCAGCCGTGCCGCCACGACGTCCGGGTCGAGACCGGTCGGGAAGCGGGGGGCGGTGCCGCCGATGGCACGCCCCGCGAGACCGGTCTCGGTGTGGGGCGGGCGGGCGTC
>JBEIGA010000376.1:0-2608 GCA_040382135.1 Acidimicrobiales bacterium | reverse complement strand
GGTGGGGGTGGGGGGGGGCGGCTAGGGTACGCGGCGCGAGCAAGTAACCGAAAGGCGCAGCGCCAACCCCACCCCCACCCCCCCACACCACCCCCCCCCCCACCCCCCACACACCCCCCCCCCCCCCCCCGCCCCGTGCGCGTTATCCCCCCCCCCCCCTGTCCGTCCCCCACCCCCCCAAACCTGGACATTGGTAGAGGGCGTTAGGTGGTGGGTGGCTCAGGCGAGGGCGGGGCGCACCACCGTGGACAGCAGCTCGACGTGGCGTTCGACGATGTCGTCGGGCAGGTTGCCGAAGCCGGTCCAGCAGTAGACCTCCTCGGCGGGGAGCCCGTCGGTCACCGCGCGCAGGTGGGCGATCGCATCGTCGGGCGTGAGCACCTCGACCGGTGAGAGCACGTTCGAGCGCTTGCGGTGGTTCTCGCGGAGCTTCTCCACGGTGATCTCGCTCGGCACGCGCCCCGTGCCGTCCGCCGCGCCCTTGCGGTAGGTGTTCAGCTGGTGGGCGATGCCCGGCAGGACCCGCTCGAAGGCCTCCTCCGGGTCGTCGGCGACGATCAGGTTGACGAGTCCGGCCATGCGCGCGGTGGACGGATCGTGCCCGCCCTCCTCGAGCCCCTGGAGGTAGAGCGGCAACTGCTCGTGGCTCAGGGTGAGCAGCCCGACGCCGAGGCGACCGGCGCGCACGGCACCCTTCGGTCCCTGGTACCCGAGCCACAGCGGCACCGGTCGGTTGACCGACGGCGGGGTGACCGGCCCCTCGGGCCCGAGGAGCCGTCGCAGCTCACGGACCATGTCGTCGGTGAGGTCGTAGCGGCGGCGGATGTCGACACCGAAGAGGTCGAACTCCCAGTTGACGTACCCGGCGCCGAGGCCGAGAACGAGCCGGCCGTCGGAGAGGGTGTCCACGATGGCCGCCTCCTCCGCGAGCTGGGCCGGCCTGCGGAACGGAGCGGTCAGGATTGCGGTGCCGATCCGCACCCGCTCGGTCCGGGCCGCGACCGCCGCTGCGAAGGTGAGCGGCTGGGGCAGGTAGCCGTCCTCGAACAGGTGGTGTTCGGACAGCCACACCGAGTCGATGCCGAGGCCCTCCGCCCAGGCGATCTGCCCGAGCGCCTCGCGGTAGAAGGCCGGCCAGGGGCGACCGAGGTCCGCCCGGTTCCGAAGGTCGTAGTAGATGCCGACGCGCACGATGCCTCCAGGGCGGGATCAGGTTCAGGTGGGTGGCACGCCGCGGCGGAGAGCGGCGAGGAACTCGCCCTCCGGAGGCGGCGCGCCGACGGTCCAGTCGCCGTCGGGCGGGTTCGCCCAGAAGTCGTCCCAGCTGGGCCAGAAGCCGGGCAGGCCGCCGTCGACCGGTTCCCGGTCGGGCCAGCGGATCTTGTGCTCCCCGACGGGCGCCTCGAGGACGTCGGTGCAGTACCAGAACAACGGCAGGCGTCGACGGAAGAACCAACGGCCCTCGATGCGCTCGTAGCGGTCCCAGTACTGCATCTGGACGACGACGAAACGCCCGTCCATCTCGTGCTCGGCACGGCAGTACAGGACGCCCTTCGCATGATCGGGGTCGTCGAACTCGATGAGGTGGTTGGCGATGATGTGCGCCGTCTGGGTGAACCGGTCCCGCAGGACGTGGTCGAAGTGCTCCTTGAGCGCCGCGCGGCCGACGCGGTCCCGGCCGACCTGGACGTCCTCGGGGAACACGCTCATGAGCAGGTCGAGGTCCCGCGCGTCGATCGCGAGCGCGTACTTCGCGCAGAGGGCGCGGATCGCCTCGCGGGAATCGATGCGGTCGAGCCGGGCGAGGACGTCGGCATCGGGGTTCAGCACCGTGCGATGACCTCCTCGCCGTACTGCAGGAGGGCGTCGACGCTGCGCTGCGGGTCGTCGCCGGGGATGCCGGCGCCGATCCAGTTCACGCCGAGGGCGGCGAGCTCGCCGATCACGTCGAGGTGCTGCTGGGCGCTGTAGCCCGGGGTCCCGGGCGAGGACGTCCCCACCGGCGAGAACGCGATGTCGAACGGGCCGTCGGCGCGGCCCTGCTTCTCGAGCTCGATGCGCAGCCCGTCGAGCAGGCCGGCGAAGTCCTCGATCGTCTCGCAGGGCAGGGTGCGGGAGGTGGCGGCGAGGACCCGCGGCGCCGGGAAGGGGTTCCAGCCCTGGCCGTACCGGGCGGCGCGCCGGCGCGACAGCATCGAGTTGCCGCCGATCCAGATCGGCGGGTGCGGCTGCTGCACCGGCCGCGGGTTGGCGGTGTTGCCGAGGGCGGTGAAGTGGCGCCCCTGCATGGCGAAGTTCTCGGTGGTCCAGATGCCGACCATCGCCTCGATGCCCTCGTCGAACAGGGCGTTGCGCTCCTCGAAGTCGACGCCGAGCGCCTTGTACTCGCCCTTCTGGTAGCCGACCGCCGCGCCCAGGATCATCCGCCCTCCGGACAGCACGTCGACCGTGGCGACGGACTTCGCGAGCAGGAAGGGGTTGCGGTACGGCAGCACCGGTCGACCCGAGCAGGAGGTCGTCGCCAAACCCATACCTCGGGGTCTCACGTGAGGGGAGTACCCAAAGCGACGATTACGGTCCTCGTCGCGATCGTTGTCCCGCTGAGCGG
>JBEIGA010000375.1:0-2618 GCA_040382135.1 Acidimicrobiales bacterium | reverse complement strand
GGCGCGCGCCGGGGGGGCCGCGCGCCCTGCCACCGCTGGTTGGGGCGGGTGTGGTTCCCGGCCTGGGTGGGGTACCTGCTGTCGCGGCCGACCTCGCCGGTGTGGGCGCCCCCGCCCACACCGGCGGCGTTCACGAGCACGTCGAGGCGGCCGAACGCCCCGACCGCGCCGGCGGCGGCGCCGGAGCAGGCGTCCGGGTCGGTGACGTCGAGCGCCCGCGCCCGTGCCTGACCCCCCGCGGTGCGGATCGCGGCGGCGGTGGCCGAGGCGGCCGGCTGGTCGATGTCGGTGCAGAGCACCTTGGCGCCCTCGCCGGCCAGACGCTCGGCGGTGGCACGCCCGATGCCGCCGCCTGCGCCGGTCACGAGCGCGACCTTCCCCGAGAACCGTGAGCTCCGTCCTGTCGTCATGACGGCGACGATATGCCCTGCTCTAGAGTCCGCAGCGGCCGAGACCGGAGGGAGAACCGTGCGACGGATTGCAGCGGTGGTGCTGGCGCTCGCGTTGGCGGCAGGAGCGTGCTCGGACGACGACGAGTCGGGCGAGCCCGCCGACGACGGCACCACGACGACGCCGGCCGAGGAGACCACGACCACCACGGCCGCGGAGACGGAGACGACCACCACCACCGAGGCCGAGGAGCCCCGTCCCGAGGTCGTCCCCGCCACGCTCGAGGGCCCGATCACCGAGGGGGAGATCAGCCCGCCGGCTGATCCCGTGGCCGTCGACCTCGCCGCCATCGGCTACGTGCAGGACGAGTTCTTCGCCTCGGGCACCGCCACCGCGTACGCGTCGGCGGGCCCGAACGGGCCGGACGGCATGTGGGAGGTCGAGCCTGCGTCGACCGCCCCGTACAGGACGCGCTTCCTCGTGCGACGCCCCGCCGACGCCGCCGACTTCAACGGCACCGTGATCGTCGAGTGGTTCAACGTGAGCGCCATCGAGGCGATGCCGTTCTGGGCGTACACGAACCGGGCCATCACCGACGCCGGCGCCGCCTACGTCGGGATCTCGGTGCAGGCCATCGGCGTGGTGGGCGGCGATCCGCTGCTCCAGGTCGAGGGCGGCAGCTCGGCGTCGGGGGGCCTCGTCGGCAACAACCCCGAGCGGTACGGCTCGCTCGTCCACCCGGGTGACGCCTACGCGTACGACATCTACTCCCAGATCGCCGCCGCCCTACGGGTGCCGGGCGGGACGCCGGTCCTCGGCGGGTTCGAGCCCACCGTCGTCATCGGCGCCGGCGAGTCGCAGTCCGCCGGCTACCTCACCACCTACCTCAACGCCGTCCACCCGGTCGCCGGGGTGTTCGACGGGTTCTTCGTGCACAGCCGCGGCACCTGGGTGCCGAGCGCCGAAGGGGTGTTGCGCGACGGCGGCACCGGCGTGCGGTTCCGCACCGACCTCGACGTGCCGGTGATGGCGTTCCAGACCGAGACCGACGTCGGCCCCCGCCTCGGGTACGCCGAGGCCCGCCAGCCCGACACCGGCATGATCCGCGTGTGGGAGGTGGCCGGCACCGCCCACGCCGACGCCTACCTCGTGGGGGGCGCCTTCCCCGCGTGCCCCGCCGGGATCAACAACGGTCCGCAGCACTACGTCATCACCGCGGCGCTCGAGGCGTTCGTGCGCTGGGTGATCGACGGCACCGAGCCGCCGGAGAGCCCCCGCATCGAGACCGAGGCGGAGACCAGCACCACGATCCTGCGGGACGAGCGGGGCCTCGCCCTGGGCGGCATCCGGACCCCCTCGGTCGACGCGCCGAGCGGCGTGCTCACCGGCCAGGCGCCCGCGGACGCCATCCCCATCTGCTCGCTGTTCGGGTCCTACACGCCGTTCGACGCGGCGACCATGACCGCGCTCTACGGCGACCGCGACGGCTACCTCGCCGCCTTCGACGCAGCGCTCGACGAGGCGATCGAGGCCGGCTTCGTCCGCGAGGCGGACCGCGAGCGCTACGCGGCGGAAGCCCGGGCCGTGCCGTTCGGCTGATCAGCCGGCGAACTCGAGCGGCAGGTAGATGGACGCGCCCTCCTCGTTGAGGCCGGAGTCGTTCACGACGATCACGCAGTCGGTCACACCCGGCCCGCAGGTGCCCTCGCCGACGGGGCCGACGATGATCTCCAGCCCGATGCTCCCGGTGCCGGTCGGGTTCGCCTGGAGGATGTGACCGACCGTGAGGTCGCAGAACCCGGCGCCACCGGTGCCGCCCCCCGAGCACTGCACCACGTTGATCGTGCCGCCGGGGATGAACCCGGACCAACTGACCATGACGACCTGCCCGTCGGTGAGCCCCGAGGTCGTGTCGGCCTCGACCTGCCGGTCCACCGCGACCGTGGTGGTGGGGACCGTGGTCGGCGCGCCCGCTTCGGCCTCGTACACCAGCGTGATCCCGTCCTCGCCGGTCCGGCCGGCGCGCAACCGTGCGAGGGCGTCCTCGTCGCCGGTGAGGTGGGCGAGCCAGAAGTCGGTGGTGGCGGCCACGACCCCGGCGTGGCCGTCGCCGTCCTCGTCGAACCAGCTGCCGTGGTCGCCGCCCTCGATCGTGAGCAGCCCCTTCGGCCCGAGGAGGCGGTTGTAGATGTCGGGGGCGTTGGCGTAGCTGACGAGCGCGTCCTCGG
>JBEIGA010000374.1:0-2620 GCA_040382135.1 Acidimicrobiales bacterium | reverse complement strand
GCTGGACCGAAGGCCACGTTGTCGAGCACGGTCAGGTGCTCGAACAGCAGGTACTGCTGGAACACGACGCCCGCGCGTCGGTCCTGGGGTTGGACGAACACGTCCCCGGCAGGGTCGTCGAGGGTGCGGGCGCCGATCCGGACGTGGCCGGCGGTGAGGGGCAGGAGGCCGGCGATCGCAGCGAGCGCCGTGGACTTCCCCGCTCCGTTCGGGCCGAGTAGGGCCGTGGTGGTCCCCGCGGGCACGTGGAGCGGGACGTCGAGGGTGAAGGCGTCACGCTCGACGACGAGGTGGGCGTCCAGGTCGTGGGCGACCGGGTTCACGAGCGCACCGCCCAGAGGTGGCGCCGCATGGCGATCAGCACGGTGAGCGACACGGCGACGAGCACGAGGCTCAGCGCGATCGCCGTGTCCCGGTCCGACTCGAGGGCGACGTAGACGGCGAGCGGCAGGGTCTGGGTCCGCCCCTGGAGGTTCCCGGCGAAGGTGATGGTGGCGCCGAACTCGCCGAGCGCCCGGGCCCAGGTGAGCACGGCCCCGGCCCAGAGCGACGGGGCGATCATCGGCAGCGTGACCCGCCGGAAGATGGTGAGCCGGGACGCCCCGAGGGTGGACGCAGCGTCCTCGTACCGCGTGTCGAGGCCGCGGAGGGCGCCCTCGACCGTGAGCACGAGAAACGGCATGGCGACGAAGGTGTTTGCCACGACGACGCCCCAGGTGGAGAAGGGGAGCAGGAACCCGGTCGCCTCCTCGAGCGGTTCGCCGACGAGCCCGCGGCGGCCCAGCGCGAACAGCAGGGCGGCGCCGCCCACCACCGGGGGCAGCACCATGGGCAGGGTCACGACCGCCCGGACCGCGGAGCGGCCGGGGAACTCGATCCGGGCGAGGATCCACGCCAGCGGGACGCCGAGGACGACCGAGATGGCTACTGCAGCGAGCGACGTGGTGAGCGAGAGTCGCAGGGCGTCGACGGCGAGATCCGAGGAGACCAGCTCCGGCAGTTCGCTCCAGGGCACGCGGGACAGCAGCCCCAGCAGGGGCACCACGAACACCAGCGCGCCCAGGCCACCGAGGACCGCCAGCACCCACGGTGGGGACTGCCGACCGCGGCGGGCGGCACCGACTCGTGGGCTCACGGAGCGGCGAAGCCGTAGCGGGCGAGGATCGCCTGCCCTTCGGGGGACAGGACGAAGGCCACGAAGGCTGCCGCGGCCTCCGGGTTCGGGGCGTCGGCGAGGGGGGCGATCGGGTAGGGGGCGATGACGTTCACGTCGTCGGGGATGTCGATGCCCTCGACGAGGTCTCCGGCGGCGATGACGTCGGTGACGTAGACGATGCCGGCGTCGAGCTCGTCGGCCTCGATCTTGGTGAGCAGCGACCGCACATCCGGCTCGTTCGTGTCGATCTCGGGGACGACCCTGGCGGCGGCGAGCGCCTCTCGGCCGAAGTCGCCACACGGTACCCCCTCGGCGCAGAGGCCGATGAGGAGGTCGGGGTCCGCGAAGTCGGCGAGACCCGTGACGTCGCCGGGGTTCCCCGCCGGCACGGCGATCTGCAGGAGGTTGCGGGCGAACAGGGTCGCTTCGTCCGCCAGGGCGCCCGCGTCGGCGACCGTCGTCATGTTGGAGCCGTTGGCCGAGGCGAACACGTCGGCCGGTGCACCCTCGAGGATCTGCTCCCGCAGCGACGAGCTCCCGGCGAAGTTGAACGTGACGTCCACGCCGGGGTTGTCCGCCTCGAACGCCGCCTCCGCATCGGCGAAGGCGTCGGTGAGCGAGGCGGCGGCGAAGACGAGGAGCTCCCCCTCCGCCCCGCCGTCGTCGCCGCAACCACTGGCGACGAGGGCGAGGCTCAGCAGAGCGGCAGCGATCGGGCGACGGGAACGAGGCGCGGGAGCCGGATGCGCGGAGGGCATGGGCGATGTTTAGTCACAGTGAGACCACCGCGCAAGCCCGTTGCGCAGCGAGCCGATGTGCGATCGTGGAGACCGGCATGGACGACGGTCTCCCGCTGAACGAATGGGTGGTGCTCGGCCTGCTCGCCGAGCAGCCCCGGCACGGCTTCGCCTTGGCCCGCGAGCTCACGGCGGGCAGCGACCTGGGCCGGATCCTCACGGTGCACCGTCCCCTCGTCTACCGGGCCCTCGATCGCCTCGTGGCCGCGGGTCTGGCCAGCGCGAGCCGCACCGAACCGGGCGACAACGGGCCGAACCGAACGGTGCACGCGCCCACGCGTCGGGGCACGGCCCGCCTCGGGACGTGGCTCGCCGAGCCGGTGCACCACGTGCGCGACCTGCGTCTGGAGTTCCTCGTGAAGGTCCGTCTGCTCGAGCGTGCCGGCAAGGAGACCGGCATCCTCGTGGCCGCCCAGCGCAATGCGCTCGCCGCCACGCTCGACGGCCTCGTCCACGCGTCCGACCGCGGCGACGTCGTGGAGCTGTGGCGCTCGCACAACGCGGCTGCAGCGCAGGCGTTCCTCGGCGCGCTCGCCGACCGGTGACCGGAGCCCGACCGTGACCGAGCCGATGGTCGTGGACGTCCGCGACGCGGCGCTCTGGCAGGACCCCTACCCGGTGTGGCGCGCGGCCGCGGCGCAGCACCGGACGGCGCGCACGACGGCCG
>JBEIGA010000373.1:0-2682 GCA_040382135.1 Acidimicrobiales bacterium | reverse complement strand
GGCTGCGGTCGACGCCGACGAGGGGTTGTCCGGCCTCGGTCGCATGATCGTCCGGAACCGGCTGGTCGGGCTCCTGGCGGCCAGGCTCCGGTTCGACGACTTCGTGCGCCGCTTCCCCGAGGCGCTCGAGGTGGAGCTCGAGCCCCCGGTGATCGTGGTCGGCCTGCCCCGCTCGGGCACCACGCACCTCGTGAACCTGCTCGCCGCCGACCTGCGGTTCCGGTCGATGCCGTGGTGGGAGGTGCAGGAGCCGATCCCCGTGTGGGGCGACGGTCCGGGTCGTGACGGCGTCGATCCCCGGTACCTGCGGGCGAAGGCGGAGCACGAGATGACGACGGCCGCGAGCCCGCTCGTGAAGTTGATGCACGACCGCCCTCCGCACTCGATCGAGGAGGACTGCGAGCTCGTCGACCTCGACTTCTGCGGCTACACGCTCGAGTGGCACGCCCGGGTGCCCCGGTGGCGCGACCACTACCTCGCGATGGACCAGCGGCCGCACTACGCCTTCCTGCGCCGCGAGCTGCAGGTCCTCAGCTTCCTCCGTGGACCGAGGCGTTGGGTGCTCAAGACCCCGCAGCACCTCGAGCAGATCGGCCCGCTGCTCGACACCTTCCCCGACGCCACGATCGCGTTCACCCTGCGCGACCCGGTCGCCGTGCTGCAGTCGGCGATCACGATGCTCGGGTACGGCGAGCGGGCGCGCCGGCGCACCGTCGACCTCGACGGCCTGGCCCAGTACTGGATCGACCGCATCGAGGTCCTGCTCCGGGCGGCGGTCCGAGACGCCCACCGGATCCCCGCCGAGCGCCGCGTCGACGTCGAGTTCGGCGAGTTCATGGCCGACGACCTGGCCATGGCGATCCGGATCATCGAGACGGCGGGCATGGAGATCACCGACACGGCGCGCGACCAGCTCGCCGCCTACGTCGCCGGGAACCCGCGGGGCAAGGACGGTCGCCTCGTCTACGACCTGCGCGGCGACTTCGGCCTCGACCCCGAGGTGCTCTACGAGCGGTTCGGCTTCTACTTCGAGGCCTTCCCCCAGATCCGCCGGGAGGTCCCGTGACCCCCACCCCCACCCGTCCCACCGACGACGACGCAGGAGACCGATCGTGACCACCAACCTGTTCGACCTGACCGGCAAGGTCGCCCTCGTCACCGGTGGCAACAGCGGGCTCGGGCTCGGGTTCGCCACCGGCATGGCCAAGTGCGGCGCCGACATCGTCGTGTGGGGCCGGCGCGCCGACCGCAACCGCGAGGCGGAGGAGTTGCTGCTCGCCGCCGGCGCGCCGCGGGTGTGGTCGCAGACCGTCGACGTGTCCGTCGAGGAGCAGGTCGTGGAGGGGATGCTCGCCGCGGTCGAGCACATGGGCCGCCTCGACTGCGTGGTGCAGAACGCCGGCATCGCCAGCATCTCGCCGTTCCACGAGATGACCACCGAGACGTACCAGGCGCTGCTCGCGGTGTCCCAGCACGGCGGGTTCTGGACGCTGCGCGAGGCGGTGAAGCACATGGTCGCACGCGCCGAGGCCGGTGACCCGGGAGGCTCGCTGCTGCTGTGCGGCAGCCTCACCCAGTTCCGCGGCGAGCCGATGATCGCCCACTACGGCGCAGCGAAGTCCGCCATGCAGGCGATGATGCGCAACGTCGCCGTCGAGTACGGCCACCTCGGGATCCGGGCCAACATGGTCTGCTGCGGCTGGTTCTACACGGAGCTGTACGCCGGGGTGCCGAAGGAGTTCTTCCCCTTCAACACCACGATCAACGAGCGCAACCCCATCCGACGCTGGGGCGAGACCTCCGACGTCGAGGGCATCGCCGCCTACCTCGCGAGCGACGCCGCGAGCTACCACACCGGCGACGTGATCGTGATCGACGGCGGCACCACGCTGCTGATGCCCTGACCCTCAGGCCGGGCTGACGGTCACCTCGGTGGCCTTGACGGTCGCCCAGACCGGGCTGTCCGGGCGGAGGCCCAGGGCGGCGCTCGCGGCCGGGGTGACGTCGACGGCGAGGGGGAGCGGTTCGGCCAGGAGCACCCGCACCGTGTCGCCTGCCGGCTCCACCGACACGACGGTGGTGGCCCAGGTGTTGCGCGGGCTGCCGTGGGGTTCGTCGGGGTAGAGCGCGATCGTCGACGGGTGGATGGTGACGAGCACCGGCCCCTCCGCCTCGGCGTGCGCCGCGTGCAGGACGAACCCGGTCGACGTGGTGATGGCGCCGCCGGCGTTGGTGCCGGTCAGCAGGTTGGTGCCGGCGAGGGCGGCGACGAAGCGGGACGCCGGCCGGCGCCGGATCTCCTCGGGCGTCCCGCTCTGGGTGACCCGCCCGTCCTCCATCACGACGATCCGGTCCGCGAGGAGCACGGCGTCGGTGGGGTCGTGGGTGACGACGATCCGTGGCCCGGCGAACGTGTCGAGGTGGGTGCGGAGCCACCGGCGGAGGTCCGACCGGGTGGCGACGTCGAGCGCAGCGAGCGGCTCGTCGAGCAACAGCACCTGCGGCTCCGAGGCGAGCGCGCGGGCGAGGGCGACGCGCTGGGCCTGTCCGCCCGAGAGCCGGCCGGGTCGGCGGTCGGCGAGGTCGCCGAGGCCGAGATCGTCGAGCCATCGGGTCGCAGCGTCTCTGGCGTCACGGCGCGACGCCCCGCGGCTCGCTGGACCGAAGGCCACGTTGTCGAGC
>JBEIGA010000372.1:0-2722 GCA_040382135.1 Acidimicrobiales bacterium | reverse complement strand
ACACCACGGCGACCTTGCCGCCGAGTGCGGAGCGTTCTGTCCCTCGTGCCACGACGTACCTCCTCGGCCGCAGAGACTACCTGCGGTCCCTCAACCGACCCGGTGACTCGCCATCGCCACGGTGACGGCCTTCGGCAGGTCGAGGAAGCCCTCGTGCGAGCGGAACTCGTCGCCCTCCTCCTCGCTGCGGAAGTGGGGCGCGAGGAAGTCCGGCAGGCGGAACCAGAGCTCGGAGACGGCCACCACCTCCTGGGCCGCAGGGGTGCGTGCCGTGGAGCCGACCACGTCGTTCTGGGCGTACTGGAGGACCGTCGGCATGAGCCGACGGGCGAGGGCGACGTGGTCCCGGTAGTGCGCCCGGAACCGCTCGGTCCCGTAGCCGTCGGCGGCGGCGAGGAACGAGACCTGCTTGACCACGGCGTCGGGAGTCGGCGCAGCGTCCCGGGCGGGACGCCAGCCGGTGTGGGTCTCGACCGTGAGCCTCCAGTCCTCGGCGAACGCGGCGGCCACGGCGGCCGGGACCGGATCGCCGTCGGGGAGCCACAGGAGGCCGTCGACGGGGATCCGCCGACGCCGGGCGAAGCGGTCGAGCGCTGCGGGATCCGGGTGGGGGAGGTCGAGCACGGGGCCGTCGGCGGGGTCGCCGACGTCCAGCACGGGGACCGCCGGCGGGTCGGTGCCGCGGGTTCGGGTGAGGACGACGAGATCTCGGCGCACCATCCGACCGTAGCCCCGATGCTGGCCTACATTGCCTGTGCGCCGAGGCGTTGCCGGTGCGCCAGGGGGGCGAGCCCGGAGGAGGCCCACGTGTCCGACACGACCGCGCTGACCGACGCCGAGTTGGTGCAGCGCTTCAGCTACCTGACCGTCGACCGCGACCGGGCGGACTTCCACCGCGGGTGGCTCGAGCACGAGCTGCGCATCAACCGGTGCGCCGACTGCGGGCACTGGCACCACCCGCCCCGCCCGATGTGCCCGAAGTGCTGGTCCTGGAACGTCGTGGCCACGCCGGTCAGCGGCCGCGGCCGGGTCCACCTGCTGATGCTGCTCCACCAGGGACCGCCGGCGCAGGGCGTCGACTACACGGCCGGCCCCTACCCCGTCGTCACGGTGGAGCTCGAGGAGCAGCCGTCGTTGCGGTTCACGAGCACGATCGTCAACTGCGACCGGGACGACATCCGGCTCGACATGCCCGTCCGCCTCACCTGGATCGAGCGCCACGGCGCGCCGTTCCCGGCCTTCGAGCCCGACCCCACCGCAGGAGCCCGATCGTGACCCGCAACCCCATCAAGGACCAGGTGGCGATCGTCGGCGTCGGCACCACCGGGTTCTCCCGGACCAGCGACCGGTCGTCCCTGGCGCTCGCCCTCGATGCCGCCACGGCCGCCATCCGCGACGCCGGGCTCACGGCCGCCGACATCGACGGCGTCGTGCAGATCAACGAGCCCGGCGCGCCCGGTCCCGAGGTCATCGCCACCGCCCTCGGGCTGGAGGACGTGACCCACTTCTCGAAGCCGACGCCGGTGGTCATGAACTCGGTCGTCGACGCCATGAACGCCGTCTTCTCGGGCTCGGCCGACACCGTCCTGCTGGTGTCGTCCATGCTCCGCCTCCCGTGGAACTCCCGGTCCGCGGCCAACGACCCGTTCCGCAGCCACCTCGGCAGCCAGCCCATGAAGGGCATCCCGGAGACCATCGCCATGGCCCCCGCCTACACGGCCTGGGCCAGCCGGTACATGCACGATCACGGCGTCGGGAAGGAGCCGTTCGGGCGGATCGCCGTCAACATGCGCTCGAACGCCGTCGGCAACCCGCTCGCCGCGATGCGCACGCCGATCACGCTCGAGGAGTACCACGAGGCCCGGATGATCCGGTGGCCGCTGTGCCTGCTCGACATGGACGTGCCGGTCGACGGCGCCGACGCCTTCGTGCTCACCACCGTGGAGAAGGCGAAGCAGCTCGGCCGCCCCGTCGTCACCATCCACGCCGCGTCGGTCGGCCTCGGCGGCGCCTACGAGGACCAGCTGCCGAGCCTCGACCGGCACGGGCAGCACGTGGTGGTGGAGGCGCTCAAGGCCAAGAGCGACCTGTGGATCGACGACGTCGACGTGTTCCTGCCCTACGACGGCTTCACCATCATCACCCTCGCCTGGTTCGAGAACGTCGGCTACTGCCCGCCGGGCGGGGCCGACCGCTTCCTGCGGGACAACTGGGACCCGGACGGCAACCGCATCGTGATCGACGGCCGCGTCCCGGTGAACCCCCACGGGGGCTCGCTGTCCGAGGGCGCGACCCGCGGCACCGGCCACCTGCGCGAGGCGGTCGTGCAGCTGCGCGGCGAGGCGGGCGACCGTCAGGTGCCCGGCGCGGAGACGGCGCTCGTCACGCCCGGCGGGTTCTTCTTCAACCCGCAGGGCGCGATCCTGCGCCGCCTCTGACCCCCGGCGGCGGCGCCGCTACATTCCCGCCGTCGGAGCCCATCGGCCCCACCCCATCGAGGAGACCCCATGAACGAGAACTACCCGCTCGAGCCCGGCGGCGTCGAGGACTACCCGGTCAAGGTCGGCAGCATGCTGCTCACCCTGGTCGACCCCCACAAGGGCTTCGAGAAGGCGTACAACCGCTGGTACCAGCGGGACCACTTCTACGCCGGCTGCATGATCGGCCCGTTCCTCTTCGCCGGTGACCGCTTCGTCGCCACCCGGGCGCTGAAGGACTATTT
>JBEIGA010000371.1:0-2744 GCA_040382135.1 Acidimicrobiales bacterium | reverse complement strand
GGGTGGGCGCAGCGGCGGGTCGGGGTGCGACCGGCGGTACGGCGCCGACGGATGGCGCCGCAGCGGCAGCGGGTGGCGGCGCGGCGGGGGCGGTCGGGGGCACGGCTGCGCCCCGCTCCAGCAGGGCGAGCCGGCGTTCCAGCTCCTCGATCCGGGCGACGAGCCCCGCGGTGTCGGCGGCGCCGACCGCCTCCCGCGAGAGCCGTACCAGGGCGACCTCGAGGTCCACTCGGGGGTCCGGCGCCTGTCGCATGTCGGCGAGGGCCGTCCCGAGGATCTCGAGCGCCGAGGTGACGCGAGCCGGCGAGAGGCGCGAGCCGAGGGCCTCGGCCCGGCCGCGCTCGGTCTCCGACAGCTGTGCGGGCACGGCGCCCATGGCGACCAGGAAGACGTCCCGGAGCGCGGCCAGGAGGCGCTCGCCGATGATCCGCGGCTCGCGGCCCCGGCTGATGGCGGCGGCCGCAGCGGCGAGGGTCCGCCCCGGGTCGCGGTCGGCGATGCCGTCGAGGAGGTCGTCGAGGGTGTCGCCCGACTCCCCCACCCCTCCCGCGGCCACCACCTGGTCGAGCGCGGAGAGGGTGTCCCGGGCGGAACCGCCGCCCACGCGCAGGACGTGCTCGATGGCCACCTCGTCGACGTCGAGCCCCGCGTCGGCGATGACGAAGTCGACGAGCTCACGGAGCTGGGCGGCCGGGATGAGCGAGAGCTCGAGGTGCTGGGTCCGGCTCCGGATGGTGGGCACGACCCGGTGGGGTTCGGTCGTGGCGAGCACGAAGACCACGTGGGCCGGCGGCTCCTCGAGCGTCTTCAGCAGCGCGTTCTCGGCGCCGGCGGTGAGCATGTGGACCTCGTCGAGGAGGTACACCTTGGTCCGGCCCGGGGTGCCGAGGGCGACCTTGGCCAGCAGGTCGCGGATGTCGTCGACCTTGTTGTTGGACGCCGCGTCGAGCTCGTGGAGGTCGAAGGAGGTGCCGGCGTCGATGGAGGTGCAGCTCGCGCAGCGCCCGCAGGGCTCGCCGTCCTCGAGCGCCTCGCAGTTCAACGCCTTGGCGAGGATGCGCGCCGCGGTGGTCTTGCCGGTGCCCCGCGGCCCCGACAGCAGGTAGGCGTGGGCGACCCGTTCGTCACGCACCGCGTTCCGGAGGGCCGCGACGACGTGCTCCTGCCCGCGCATGTCGGCGAAGCGACGCGGCCGATACCGCCGGTAGAGCGACTGGTACTCCACGCGGCGAGCCTACCGCCGGCTGCTCTCCCGTCCCGGCCGAGCAGCCCCGAGGCCCGGGGGTCGGCGGAAAACGCAACCACCCGTCCTCGAACGTGACGGCCAGGCGACCTGCGGCACACCGGAGTCACCGCTGAGAGCTGCTGCCTCCCGGCCCTGACTCGGTTCACGGGCTCCTGTTGCACAGGGCCCGGCCGCCACGTTCGAAGACGGGTGATCCGTTCCGACAGGATAGCCTTACCGCCTGGATCCGCCACGGCCCCGGCCGGGGCGGACCGGGAGGGATGCGAGAGCGGACGAATCGGCACGCCTGGAGAGCGTGTGTGGCTCCGGCCACCGTGGGTTCGAATCCCACTCCCTCCGCCGAGACAGGACGACCCAGGAGCGAGCGTGGCGAGCATGAGCGACGAGGACCTGATCGGTCTGGCGCTCGCCGAAGCGGCTCTGGCCCCGGCGCACGGCGACGTGCCCGTCGGGGCGGTCGTCGTCGTCGACGGACAGGTCGTCGCCGCCCGCCACAACGAGCGGGAGCGTACCGGCGACCCGACCGCCCACGCCGAGGTCCTCGCCCTGCGGGACGCCGCGGCGGCAGTGGGGGCCTGGCGTCTCGACGGCGCGGTCCTCGCCGTCACCCTCGAGCCGTGCCCGATGTGCGCCGGCGCCGCCCAGCAGGCCCGGGTGGCCCGGGTCGTGTACGGCGCCGCCGACCCGAAGGCCGGCGCCCTCGGATCGCTCTACAACTTCGCCGCCGATCCTCGCCTCCACCACGAGCTCGAGGTGCGTGCCGGGGTGCTCGCGGAGCCCTGTGGCGCCGTGCTCACGACCTTCTTCGAGGCCCGCCGGAACGGCAGCGGTTGGACGGACGCCGTCGAGTGAGTACCCTCCGCCGACGGAGGGTTGCCAGAGCGGACGAATGGGGCGGCCTCGAAAGCCGTTGTGGTCTACGGGCCACCGTGGGTTCGAATCCCACACCCTCCGCTGCACGACGGTCGCCGACGGGATCGGGGCGTTCGCCGATGGGTTTCCGACGATGACCGTCCCGGCCGAGGGCACGTACACGGTGGCCGAGCTCGGGGCGGTCATCGAGACCGTCCTCGAGCAGGTCTTCCCGGGCGACGTCTGGGTCGCCGGGGAGATCCGCAACCTGCGCCGGGCGAACTCCGGCCACGTCTTCTTCGACCTCGTGGAGCCGACGACGCGTCCGGGCACCGCCCCGGAGGCCTCGATCCCGGTGACCCTGTTCAAGGGCATGAAGGAGATCGTGAACCGGACGCTGCGGCAGGCCGGGGGGGTGCGCATCGAGGACGGGATGCTCGTCCGCATCCGCGGCGCCGTCGCCTTCTACGCCCCCCAGGGGCGCCTCCAGCTGCGGATGACGGGCATCGACCCCGCGTACACGCTGGGCGCCCTCGCCCTCGAGCGGGAGCGCCTCCTGCAGCGCCTCCGCGACGAGGGTCTCCTCGACGTCAACGCCGGCGTCCCGCTGCACCCCGTCCCGCTCCGACTCGCCCTGGTCACCAGC
>JBEIGA010000370.1:0-2754 GCA_040382135.1 Acidimicrobiales bacterium | reverse complement strand
GGGCTCGGGGCGCTGGGCGTCGGCGCCCCAGACGCACCGCGTGCGGCCCGCCGCCGCGCCCGACCATATCCGGGGGGGGCCCCCCCGCGCGCTCGAGTCGGCCACCGGCACCACGCCCCCACCCCACGGCCGGGTCGCCGCGGGCAAGACCGGCACCGCCCAGAACTTCGCCGACGCCACGTTCATCGGGTACACGCCCCAGCGGGTCACCGCGGTGTGGGTCGGGTTCCCCCAGGGGCAGATCCCCATGGTCCCGCCCGTCACCACGGTGCGGGGCTATGGCGGCGAGTTCCCGGCGCGGATCTGGAAGCTCGTCATGGAGGCCGCCCACTACGGCCTCCCGCCCACCGAGTTCCCGACCCCGCCGGCGAGCTCCACCACGACGACCGTGCCCCCGCCCGCAGCCGCCCTGCAGGTGCCCAACGTGGTGGGGCGCACCCTCGAGCAGGCACGTTCCACCCTCCAGTCCACGGGCTTCGAGGTGTCCGCCACCGCCGTGGAGACCGACCAGTACGCACCCGGCACGGTGATGGTGCAGTCCCCCGCCGGCGGGTCCTTCCTGCTGCAGGGCAGCAGTGTCCTCCTCGAGTACGCACAAGCGCCCACGGCCCCCCAGACTACACCCGTGGCGAACGTGGTCGGTCTGAGCATGGCCCAGGCCCGCCAACAGCTGGCCGCGCAGGGGTTCGGGATCGACATCGTGTACGAGGCGAACCCCGCCGGCGGGACCGCCGACGTGGTCTGGGCCCAGACCCCGGCCGGAGGGACCTCCCTCGGCTCCGGCGAGATCGTCACGATCCGCGTCCACCCCTGACCCGGGGCCACCCCCGCCCCCACCACGGAGCGCTCCATGCCCGACCCCGTCGATCCGAAGCCCTGGCCCCCGGCCGAGGACCTCCCCGAGGAGACCGATCCGTTCGGGGATCCGGCGCCCGAGGACCGCCTGACGCGCATCGGCTTCGTCCTGGCCGGTGGTGTGGTCGTCCTGAGCCTGGGGTTCTGGGTCTGGGCCTTCGGGCCGTGGATCTCCCGGGAGAACCCCGACCGCCTCGAGAGCCGGACCTTCCCGGAGCGCGCCGAGGTCATCTGCAGCGACGCCAACGATGCGATCGACGCGCTCCCCGGGGCACGGACGGCGACCAGTCCGCAGGACCGCGCCCCGGTCGTGGAGCAGGCCAACGACATCCTCGCGGCCATGGTCGCGGACCTGCGGTCGACGTCCGCAGCGACGGCGAACGCCGAGGACGCCGTGCTGATCGACCTCTGGCTCAACGACTACGAGACCTTCGTCGAGGACCGACGTGAGCACGCGGCGAAGCTCGCCTCGGGCCAGGACGTGCAGCTGTCGGTCACTGCGATCCCCGAGGTCGGGCCCATCGACAAGCGCATCGACGGGTTCGCCCGGGTCAACGACATGGAGAGCTGCACCGTCCCCCTCGACGTCTGACCGAGGCGAACGGCTCAGACCCCGGGACGGTCGAGCCCCAGACGGTCCAACAGGGCGAGCCCACGGGCGGCCAGGCGACGCAGACCGTCCTCGTCGGTGAGGGCGTGGAGCTCCTCGAGCGTGACCCACCGGAGCGCCGTCGACTCGTGGTTCCCGACCTCCTGCGCCCCTGGGGGCGCAAGGACCAGGAACCGGATGTCGAGATGGAGGTGGGCGTCCTCCTTCGGCGGGCGGACCTCGTGGATGTCGAGGTCGACGGCCGGGAGGACGACCCGCAGGCCCTCGATGCCGGTCTCCTCGGTGGCTTCGCGCAGGGCCACGCGGTCGAGCGCGGCGTCGGCATCGGCGTGACCGCCGGGCTGCAGCCACTTCTGCAGCTTGGCGTGGTGGAGGACGAGGATCCTCCGGGTGGACGGGTCGACCACGAGCGCAGAACCGGTGAGGTGACCCGGGCGGCACGTGCGGACCAGGGCGTCGGTGTGGTCGCGGAGGTGGTGCAGCATCGACCGGCGGACGGCGGCGCGGTCGGGGTGCCGCACGGACCCGACGTGCCACCAGGCGAGGGACCGGTCGAGCGCCGGCGCCGGACCATGGGCTGCGTCGAGCGCCGCCTCGTCGAGGATCCGGACGGCGCGGCTCGGGGTGGGATCGTTCACGGGGCGACCGTAGCGGGACGGGAGACGTTCGGATCGCCCGGGACGAACAGCCGCCACGGGAGGTCGGCGCCCGCGGACAGGCCGATGCGCGTCGTCCGCACGGGGTCCCGGGGCGGCGGCGTGCCGTCGTCGAGGAGGACCACACCGCGGTCGCCGAGGACCACGTCGGCACCGTCGTGGGCCTTGTCGATGGCCAGGGCCTGGCAGAGCTTCGCCGGGCCCGAGCAGAGGTCGCGGTCGCGGCGGGCCCGGGGGCGGCGCTCCCGCATCCGGTCGACGCCGTCGAGCGGCGCGAGGGCCCGCAGGAGCACTGCGGCGCAGGTGCCCGGCGGGCCGCAGACCACGTTGGCGCACCAGTGCATCCCGTAGGAGAAGTACACGTAGAGGTGGCCGGGCGGGCCGAACATCACGCGCGTGCGCGGCGTCTCGCCCCGGTACCCGTGGCTCCCGGGGTCGTCGGCGCCGGCGTACGCCTCGACCTCGACGATGCGACCGGATGCGCCGTCGGGGCCGACGAGGACCTTGCCGAGGAGGTCGGGGGCGACGAGGTGGACGTCGCGGTCGAAGAAGCCCCGGGGCAGGGGCCGGGGGCGGCGGGCCGCCACGGGCGCTCAGCCCCCGAGCCGGGCCTCGTCGGCGGCGAGCTGCGCC
>JBEIGA010000369.1:0-2792 GCA_040382135.1 Acidimicrobiales bacterium | reverse complement strand
GGGCACGACGGGCACGACGGTCGGGGGCGTCGCCGCCGCGACCTGCGCCGCCGGCGCATCGTCCGCGGGCGACGAGGTCGCCGTCTCGACCGCGCCGAGCACCTCGACCGGCACGGGCCCGGTGTCGTCCGGCCCGAGCGCCGTGGCCGCGATGGCCGACACGCCCATCAGGAGGAGCACCGCGCCGAGCACCGGCACGAACCGGGAGCGGAGACGGGTGGCGGCCGGGACCGGGGCGGGGGCGGGGGACGCGTCGATACCCCTGGGTACCGCGGCATCGGCGGACCGCTCAAGGGTCTTGAGCGAAAGGGGCCGTCCGGCCCAGGCACGCCAGGGCGGGCGGCAGGCACGTGGCGGGCGGGCGATAGGGTCGCCGCGTGCAGCTCCACCTCCGCCTCGATGCCGACCTGCCCGACGTCGCCGCCCGCGTGCGCGCCCTCGAGGAGGCGGGCGTCGACGGCGTCTACACCTACGAGGGCAACCGGGACCTGCTGTACCCCCTCGTGCTGGCGGCCGAGCACTCCTCGCTCCAGCTCGCCACCAACGTGGCGATCGCCCTGCCGCGGAGCCCGATGCACCTGGCCTACGCCGCCTACGACCTGCAGCGGTTCTCGCAGGGTCGGTTCGTGCTGGGCCTGGGCAGCCAGATCAGGCCCCACATCGAGCGACGGTTCGCCGCCCGCTGGGACAAGCCGGTCGCCCAGATGCGCGAGCTCACCCGTGCCGTCCAGGCCGTGTTCGCCTGCTGGCACGAGGGACGCCCGCTCGACGTCCGCGGCGACTACTACACGATGAACCTGATGACCCCGATGTTCGATCCGGGACCGCTCGAGTGGGGGCCCCCGCCGATCTGGCTCGGTGCGCTCGGTCCCCGCATGACCCGCATGGCGGCGGAGGTCGCCGACGGGCTCTTCGTGCACCCGTTCAACACCCCCACGTTCCTCCGGGCGACCACCCTGCCGGAGGTCGACGCCGGGCTCGCCGCAGCGGGGCGCGCCCGGTCGTCGTTCTCCCTCGGCGTCGGCGCCGTGCTCGGCCTCTACCGGGACGAGCGCGACCGCGACGCCGCCGTGCAGGGCGCCCGCTTCAACCTGGCCTTCTACGGCTCGACCCCGGCGTACAAGGTCACCCTCGACGCCCACGGCTGGGGCGACCTGCAGGGCGAGCTCGCCCGGCTCATCCGCGAGGGGCGCTGGGCCGACATCGGCGCCGCGGTCGACGACGAGGTGCTGCACACGATCGGCGTCGTCGGCACGCCGACCGAGGTCGCCGCCGAGCTGAAGGCCCGCTACGACGGCCTGGCCGACCGGCTCTGCCCGTCGATCCCCCACGCCGTCGACATCGACCTGCTCGCCGAGCTGGCCGACGAGCTCCACGGCTGAGCCCTGCACGGGGAGTGACGCCCGGCACTAGTCTCCGGTGGAACGCGTTCCCTGATGGAGGCACGGATGGCCCTCACCGACATCGACCTGCTCGACCGTGACCGGTTCGTGCGCCTGGCCCACCACGACATGCTCCGCGAGCTGCGGAACACGGGCAACGGCATCCACTGGCACGACGAGGTGTGGCCCGACGGCACGACGGGCCCCGGCTTCTGGGTGATCACCCGGCACGCCCACGTGAAGGAGATCTCCCACCACCCGGAGATCTTCTCGTCGAACAAGGGCGGCACCCAGCTCATGGACGCCAGGGCCGACGACATGGAGGCCCTCGTCCGGCGCGACTCGATCATGCTGGACATGGACCCGCCGAAGCACACCCGCTACCGCAAGCTGGTGAACCGCGGCTTCACCCCCCGGATGATCGCCCTGCTCGACGACTACCTCGAGAACCGCACGGCGATCATCCTCGACGAGATCTGCGAGAAGGGCACCGCCGACGTCGTCACCGACATCGCCGGCGAGCTCCCCCTGCAGGCCATCGCCGAGATGATGGGGATCCCGCTCGAGGACCGGAAGAAGATCTTCGACTGGACCAACAAGATGATCGGGTCCGAGGACGAGGAGTTCGCGAGCGGCCCCGAGGACGTCCAGCAGGCGTTCGCGGAGCTCTACACGTACAGCCACGCCCTGCAGGAGGCCCGCCGGGCCGCCCCCGGCGAGGACATCGTCACCACCCTGCTGAACGCCGAGATCGACGGCGACAAGCTCAGCGAGTGGGAGTTCGACATGTTCTTCCTGCTGCTGTGCGTGGCCGGGAACGAGACGACCCGCAACTCCATCACCCACGGCCTGCACGCCTTCATGCAGCACCCCGACCAGTGGGCGCTGTTCGTCAGCGACCCGGATCGCTACATGAGCTCCGCGGTCGAGGAGATCGTCCGCTGGGCGTCGCCGGTGCTGCACTTCCGACGGACCCTCACCCAGGACTACACGCTCGACGGCGTGGAGATGCGGGAGGGGCAGAAGGTCGTGATGTGGTACGTCTCGGCCAACCGGGACGAGCAGGTCTTCGACGACCCGTACCGCTTCGACATCACCCGCTCCCCGAACGACCACGTCGGCTTCGGCGGCGGTGGCCCGCACTTCTGCCTGGGCGCGAACCTCGCCCGCATGGAGATCCGCCTCATGTTCAAGGCGCTCGCCGAACGCCTCCCCGACATCCGGGCCACCGGCGAGCCGGCCTACCTGCGGTCGAACTTCATCGGCGGCGTGAAGCGCCTGCCGGTCGAGTTCACGCCCACGCCGTCCACCCACACCAAGCCCATGGAGCGCCTCGGCGCCGCCGCCGGCCACGAACGCCACCAGGGCGGCTACGGCTCCCGCTGACCCGCCCCCCGTCCGTTCTGGCGT
>JBEIGA010000368.1:0-2900 GCA_040382135.1 Acidimicrobiales bacterium | reverse complement strand
TGTGTTGCCAATTACACCACCCCCGAAGGGCGAGACAGAAGATAGCGGCTGCGGGCCACGACCTCCTACCCGGTCAGACGAGTTCGTCCAGCCTGCGGAACGAGATGATCCTGCCCAGCGCCACCGCGCCCGTCTCCCGGAGCAGCCGGTCGAGCGGGCGCCCGCCCTCCGTCGGCGACACCACCGCGGACAGCCCCACCTCCTCGGCGACCAGCTCGATGCGCTTCGCGTGGTACGGGTCCGAGACGAGGACCACGGTGCGGATCCCGAAGCGGTCGGCCTGGTTGGCCGTCGCCTGCAGCTCCTCGAAGCTCGTGGCACCGTCGGTGATCACGACGATCGCCGCCTCCGGCACCCCGGCCGCCCGCAGGTAGTCGAACCCCGCATACCCCTGGGTGAAGCGGTCGCCCTCCTGGTTGGCGCCCGTCGTCACGATGAACGGGGCGACCCCGGCGCGGTAGAGCTCGAGGGCGTGGTCGAGCCGCTGCTGGAAGACCGGCGAGGGCCGGCCGTCGTACTGCGCGGCGCCGAGGACGACGATCGCGTCGGAGGGACGGGCGTCGTCCTGACCGGACGCCCACCAGACCTGGGCGAAGGTGACGCCGAGGTAGAGCAGGACGACGCCGACCAGCGCGCCCACGATCCGGCGCGCCGTGCGGAACGGGCGCAGGAAGAAGAACACCGGCCCATGCTCGCGCGGCAGGACCCGCCACCGGAGGGCGGGGTCCTCGGCGGCGTCAGGGACGCAGGCGGTGCCGGGCCACGCGCAGCCGGCGCAGGACCTCGTCGCGGTCCATGAACTGGGCCATGGCCTCGAACAGCGGCGGCCCGACGGTACGGCCGGTGACCGCCACACGGATGGGCGCCTGCGCCTTGCCGAGCTTCAGCCCGTTGGCCTCGCCGACCTCGTTCACCGCGTCCTTCAGCGCCTCGGGCTCCCAGGGGCACGACGCGAGGGCTGCGATCGCCCCGTCGAGCATCTCGCGGGCGGCGGGGCCCTTCTCCATGGCCGACTCCCACGAGGCGTCGTCGAGGGCCGGGTCCTTGCGGAAGAGGAAGTCGACGAAGCGGGGGGTGTCGCCGAGGAGTCGGAGCTTCTCCTGGATGAGCGGCACGAACGCGGCGAGCACGTCCCGGTCGAAGCGCTCGGCCGGCCAGGGGGCGTCGGTGCCAGTGACCCACGGGTCGACCCGCTCCAGGAACTCGGCGACCGGCAGGCCACGCAGGTAGGTGGCGTTGACGTGCTCGAGCTTCTTCACGTCGAAGAAGGCCGAGGACTTGTTCACGTCGCCGATGTGGAACAGCGACACGATCTCCTGCATCGGCCGGATCTCGACGTCGTCCGGCGGGCCCCAGCCGAGCAGGGCCAGGTAGTTCGCCATCGCCTCGGGGAGGAACCCCCGGGTGCGGTAGTCGGCGATGGAGACGTCGTCGCGCCGCTTCGAGAGCTTCTTGCGCTGCTCGTTGACCAGCAGCGGGAGGTGGGCGTAGGTGGGGTGCGGGTGGCCCAGCGCATCGAGGATGAGCAGCACCTTCGGCGCGCTCGACAGCAGGTCCTCGCCCCGGATGGCGTGGGTGACGGCCATGTCGGCGTCGTCGACGGCGTTGGCCAGCAGGAACGTGGGGGTGCCGTTCGAGCGCCAGATCACGAAGTCCTCGAGCTCGGCGCAGGCGAAGGTGACGTCGTCGCGGATGAGGTCCGTGAAGGGCACCTGCCCCTCGTCCGGGGTGCGGAAGCGCACCGCGAGCCCGTCCCGGATCGTGCTGCCGGCGACCTCACGGTTCTCGGCGTCGCACAGGTAGGCCCGCCCGTCGGCCAGCAGCGTCTCCACCGCGGACCGGTGGCGCTCGGCCCGCTCGCTCTGGAAGTAGGGCCCCTCGTCCCAGTCGATCCCGAGCCACTCGAGCTCCCGGAAGATGACGTCGATCAGCTCGGGACGGTTGCGCTCGGTGTCGGTGTCCTCGATCCGCAGCAGCATCGTGCCGCCGGTGGACCGGGCGTGGAGCCAGTTGAACAGCGCCGTCCGGGCGCTGCCGACGTGGAGGTAGCCGGTGGGCGAAGGGGCGAAGCGGACGCGGTCAGTCACGCGGGCAGGTTACCGAGCGTGGCTCGTCAGACCAGCCGGGCGATGACCGAGGCGTTCCAGAGCACCACCAGCAGGTACCAGCCGCACACGCCGCCCAGGACGCAGTCCGCCCGCCGGGAGTCCTTCGGGCAGCGGACGAGGAGCGAGGCGACGATCCCGAGGCACACCGCCTTGACGAGAGCCCCGTGCCACAGCTCGTCGACCACCGGCTTCATGATGGGGTTGCCCTCGACCCCGCCGTTCTCGAGCACCAGGTGGGTGGTGACCACGTCGAGCGCGTTGAGCACGACCAGCAGGGCCACGAGCCACCACCGCCGGGCGAGGGTGGACGGGCGGGCGGCCGGGACGGTGGCGCCGTTGCCGGTTGCGAGGAGGATCTCGTGCTGCTGCACGGCTGGGAACCTAGACGCCACAGGGACGGCCGTGCAACGGAAAGGATGGAAAAGTCACGAAGGGCAGCGAAAGATGATGCGGATGACCCGGAAGGGCCGTCGAGTAGCGCGTGGGTCAGGCGCGGGGTGCCACCCCGGCGGCCCACAGCAGGACCCGCCGGAGGTTGGCGCGCAGGACCTCGTCCTCGATCCCCGACTCCACGAGACCGGCCCGGTGCGCGGCCACGTGGCTGAGCATCGAGACGAGCAGTCCGGCGCCGGCGACGGCGTCGAGCGGCGCCGGACCCCGACGCGGCGCCTCCTCGAGCACCTCCGCGAGCGCCACGAAGAGCCCGTTGAGCAACCAGGTGCGAAGGCTCCGGAACCGCTGGTCCCCCTCGAGCGCCGCATGGTCGATCACCCGCATGATCTCGCCGTTGCG
>JBEIGA010000367.1:0-2922 GCA_040382135.1 Acidimicrobiales bacterium | reverse complement strand
GGCGCCGGGCGATGTGGTCGTCCCGGTGTCGGGGCGCGTGCCGGTGGCCGGCCGTTGCGGGTCGGGCGGTGCGCGGGTGGGGGAGTGGGGGAGTGCTTGTCCGGTTCATGTGCGGGTGGGCCAGGTGGTGTCGCGGCTGGGGTTGCGGCGGCGTGGTGTGGCGGTTCCGGGCCGTCGGCGCGTCACCGGGGGTGTGGTCGGCGGCCGGGGTGTTGCGGGTGGTCTGAGGGTCCAGACCCCTGCGGTGTGGTGGAGGGTCCAGTGGTCGTCGTGGACGAGGTGGTGGTGGCTGCTGCAGAGGTGGACGAGGTTGTGGAGGTCGGTGGTGCCGCCGGTTTCCCAGGGGGTGATGTGGTGGGCTTGGCATTGGTCCCAGGGCACAGTGCAGCTGCGGATGGCGCAGGTGGTGCCGTCGCGTGCGATGAGGGCGTGGCGTTGGGCGTGGGTGGCGGTGCGGTGTTTGCGGCCGAGGTGCAGGACTTCGCCGTTGGCGCCGAGCACGGCGATGCGGATGTCGGCGCCGCAGCAGAGGCGCCGGGCGGTCGGCAGTGGGATGCGTCCGTAGCCGTGGAGGTGGCAGCGGCCGTCCGGATCCAGGCCCTGGAGGGTGGCGAGGTCGGTGATGACGAGGACCTCGGGCACGGGGTCGTGCCGGGAGGGCACCAGTTCGGAGGTGCGGTGCAGGGCGCGGCGGGCGAGTTCGACGTAGGCGTCGGCGAGCAGCGCCGTGTACGGCTCCGCGGGCAGCTCGGCGGCGTCGTGCCCTGACGGGTTGGCGCGCCGCCAGGCCTCGTCGGCCAACGAGTGCGCAGCGTTGCGGAGCAGGGCGAACGCGTCGGGCGGGAGCTCGAGGCGGATGACGCCCATGCCGTCACGGCCGACCCGTTCGGTGGCGGAGCGACGGGACCGCAACCGGCGCCGCTGTGCGTCGGGATCGCCGTCGTCGAGCTTGGTCTCGAGGTCGCGGACGTGGGCGGCGAACGCGGCGGAGTCCATCTCCGCGGCCGAATCGAGCAGCGCGTCGACGGAGGCGTGCAGCCGGACATCGCTGCGCAGGATGGTCTCGGCGGCGGCGACCCCGATCCGCCCCGAGTCCAGGGCGGCGCCGACGACGGGGCCGATGGCGACCTCGCCGAGCAGTCGGGCGACGACGGCGATGCGGACGGCGTCGCCGTGCCCGAGGCCGCCGGTGCCGGTGAGGGTGCCGGCGGGGTTGCGGTCCCCCAACGCGGCCGGCAACCGCCGCTCGGCTGCCACCGCGGTGGCTCGCACCAACGCGGCCTGCACCGACCGCAGGAGCGCGCCGAGCACGGCGATGTGCGTGGTCAGCCCGGCACCGTCGAGGCCGGCGGGATCGACCGACAGCACGTCGACCGAGAGGGTCGGGAGGGTGTCCGTGGCGGCGGGAGGCATGCCGCCAGCGTAGCGAACACCAGTACGAACACCAAACGTATGTTCGGATCTTGACGAAGAACAGAGGTCCGTCGGATCGCGGCTCCGCCCACCCGTCTTCCCGTCCGGCGGGACGGCTCGGTACGATGGCGGCATGCTGCTCGCCACGAACCCCTGGCACTTCTGGATCGCCGTGGTGCTCGTGATCTTCGCAGTGATCCCCGCGGTGATCGGCGTCGGTCTCGGCTACCTCTGGTTCGTGTCCCGGACCCGCTACCCGCGCCCGAAGAAGTAGCGAGTGGCCGACCCGGTCGACTGGGGGCTGGCCCGCAAGGTGGCGGTCCGCGTCTCCGGCCGAGAACCGTTCAGCCAGTCGTACCATCGGGACTCGCTGCTGCCGGACTTCGACCGGTTCACCTCCGAGGCCGAGGACCTCGTCGAGGAGGCCACGGGCCTGCGGAGCCTTTCCGGCGAGGCGCGGGCGCGGGTCGTCGACCGTGACGCCTGGGTCGGCGCCAACCTCGCCTCGTTCCAGCGCCTCCTCCGCCCGCTCCTCGAGAAGATGGGCGACCGGATCGGTTCGGGTCGTCTCGCTCCGGTCACCAGCCGGGCCAGCGCCATGGAGCTCGGTCTGCTGCTGGGCTGGATGTCCGGCCGGGTGCTCGGGCAGTACGACCTGCTGATCATCGAGGACGACACGGCCGACGAGCAGGACCTCGTCTACTACGTCGGGCCGAACGTGTTGGCGCTCGAGAAGCGCTACGCCTTCCCGCCCGGGGAGTTCCGGCTCTGGCTCGCCCTGCACGAGGTCACCCACCGCGCCCAGTTCACCGGGGTGCCGTGGCTCCGGCCGTACTTCCTCGGCCTCGTCGAGGAGGCCATCGACGCGGTCGACCCCGACCCGCAGCGGCTCATGACCTCGCTCCACCACGCCCTCGAGCGGCGGCGGGCGGGGGAGGACCCGCTCGGCGAGGGCGGGGTCATGGGGCTGATCGCCTCCCCCGAGCAGCGGGGCGTGCTCGAGAAGATCGGCGGGATGATGAGCCTGCTCGAGGGCCATGGCGACGTCACCATGAACCGGGCCGCCGAGGGTCGGGTGCCGAGCGCCGAGCGCTTCGCCCGGGTCCTGCAGGAGCGCCGGGCGTCGGCCCGAGGGCCGCAGCGCACGCTGCAGCGGTTCCTCGGCATCGAGTCGAAGCTCAAGCAGTACGCCGAGGGCGAGGCCTTCATCGGCGAGGTCGAGGCGGCCGGCGGACGTGCCCTGCTCGACCGGGCCTGGGAGGGGCCGGAGAACCTCCCGTCGATGGCCGAGATCCGCAAGCCGGCGCTCTGGATCGAGCGCATGGGCGCCGTGCCGGCGGGCGCCGGCGCCGCGCCGGGCACGTCCTGACCGGGGACGACCCGTGACCGCACCCGATCCGGCGACCCTGCTGGCCCGGTGCACGTTCCCCCCGCCCGGGACCGAGGTCGTGTGCGCGGTGAGCGGGGGCGCCGACTCGCTGGCCCTGCTCGTGCTCGCGGTGGCGGCCG
>JBEIGA010000366.1:0-2933 GCA_040382135.1 Acidimicrobiales bacterium | reverse complement strand
AGTTCGGAGGGGACGGTCCGTCAGGGGCCCGTCGGGTTCAGGCCAGGTCGAAGCGGTCGAGCCGCATCACCTTGTCCCAGGCGGCGACGAAGTCCCGGACGAACTTCTCCCGGGCGTCGTCGGCGGCGTACACCTCGGCGAGCGCCCGCAGGACCGAGTGCGAGCCGAACACGAGGTCGACCCGGGTGCCGGTCCAGCGGACCTCGCCGGTCGTGCGGTCGCGGCCCTCGAAGCGGTCCTCCTCGGGCGAGGTGGCCGCCCACACGGTCCGCATGTCGAGCAGGTTGACGAAGAAGTCGGTGCTCAGCGTGCCGGGGCGGTCGGTGAGGACGCCGTCGGCGGACCCGGCGTGGTTGGCCCCGAGCACCCGCAGACCGCCGACGAGGACCGTCATCTCGGGTGCGCTCAACGTGAGCAGGGCGGCCCGCTCGACGAGCAGGTGCTCCGCCGGTGCGGTGATGCCGGCCTGGACGTGGTTCCGGAACCCGTCGAACCTCGGCTCGAGCACGTCGAAGGACGCCGCGTCGGTCATGGCGTCGGTGGCGTCCGTGCGGCCCGGGGTGAACGGTACGGCGATCTCGACGCCCGCCGTTCGTGCGGCCTGCTCGACCGCGGCGCACCCGCCGAGCACGATCAGGTCGGCGAGGGAGACCCGGTTGCCGCCCGACGCCGAGGCGTCGAAGTCCGCCTTGATGCCCTCGAGCACGGCCAGGACCCGGGCGAGGCGATCGGGCTCGTTGACCTCCCAGTCCTTCTGCGGGGCCAGGCGGATGCGGGCGCCGTTGGCGCCGCCCCGCTTGTCGGTGCCGCGGAAGGTGGCGGCCGAGGCCCAAGCGGTCGAGACGAGGTCGGCGACGGAGAGCCCCGACGCCAGGATCGTCGCCTTCAGGGCGGCGACGTCGGCCTCGGTGACCAGCGGGTGGTCGACGGCGGGCACCGGGTCCTGCCAGAGCTGGGGCTCCGGGACCTCGGGGCCGAGGAGGCGGGCGTGCGGCCCCATGTCGCGGTGGGTCAGCTTGTACCAGGCCCGGGTGTAGGCGGCGGCGAACTCGGCGGGGTCCTCGTGGAACCGGCGGGAGATCTTCTCGTACTCGGGGTCGAACCGCAGGGCGAGGTCGGCGGTGGTCATCATCGGCGCGTGCCGCTTCGACGGGTCGTGGGCGTCCGGCACGGTGCTCTGCGCCGCCGGGTCCTTCGGCGCCCACTGCCAGGCGCCGGCCGGGCTCTTCGTGAGCTCCCACTCGTAGCCGAACAGGTTCTCGAAGTAGTCGCCGTCCCAGGCGACGGGGTTGGTGGTCCACGCGCCCTCGATGCCCGAGGTGACGGTGTCGACGCCGTTGCCGGACCCGGCCGGGTTGCGCCAGCCGAAGCCCTGCTCGGCGAGGCCTGCGCCCGCCGGCTCGGGGCCGAGCCGCGTCGCGTCGCCGTTGCCGTGGGCCTTGCCGAAGGTGTGGCCGCCGGCCACGAGGGCGACGGTCTCCTCGTCGTCCATCGCCATGCGGGCGAAGGTCTCCCGGATGTCGCGGGCCGACGCCACCGGGTCCGGCTCGCCGCCGGGGCCCTCGGGGTTCACGTAGATGAGGCCCATCTGCACGGCGGCGAGGGGGTTGTCGAGCTCGCGGTCCCCCCGGTGGCGCTCGTCGCCGAGCCAGGTGCGCTCGGTGCCCCAGTCGGTCTCGTCGGGCTCCCAGACGTCGGCACGCCCGCCCCCGAAGCCGAACATCGGGAGGCCCATGGTCTCCTGCGCCACGTTGCCGGCGAAGATGAAGAGGTCGGCCCACGAGATGCTCCTGCCGTACTTCTGCTTGATCGGCCAGAGGAGCCGCCGGGCCTTGTCGAGGTTGGCGTTGTCGGGCCAGCTGTCGAGGGGGGCGAACCGCTGCATGCCGGTGCCCGCCCCGCCGCGCCCGTCGGACACTCGGTAGGTGCCGGCGGCGTGCCAGGCCATGCGGACGAACAGGCCGCCGTAGTGGCCGTAGTCGGCGGGCCACCAGTCCTGGCTGTCGGTCATCAGGGCGGCGAGGTCCTTGCGCAGCGCCTCCAGATCGAGCGACGCGAACGCCGCCGCGTAGTCGAAGTCGTCGTCCATCGGGTCGCCTGCCGGCGGGTTGGGGTGGAGCCGCTTCAGGTCGAGCTGGTGGGGCCACCAGTCCTGGTTCGTCGTCCCCCGGGCGCCGCCCCCGGTCACCGGGCACCTGCCGTCGCTGCTCATGTCGACCTCCGTCCGTCGTGCACTGCGTCGTGCCGGAAACGTACGGATGGGCCTTACAGAAGTACAGGTGATCGTTGTTATCCGTGTGAAAGCTCCGACCTATCGAACCTCGGTCCTCCGGCGGATGGTGCGACGGACGTCACCCTCTGGCAGCATGACCACCATGCGCAGCCTCGAGGAGATCGCCGACCGCCTGGAGATCCAGGACCTGCTGGTCACGTACAGCCACGCCATCGACTTCAAGAACTTCGACGAGCTCGACGACGTCTTCACGCCGGATGCCTTCATCGATTACACGGTGTTCGGCGGCCCGAGCGGCTCCTACCCGGAGGTCAAGGCGTTCCTCGAGAGCACCATGCCGATGTTCTCCCGCTACTACCACATGATCTCGACCAGCAAGATCGAGATCGACGGCGACACCGCCACCGGGGTGACGATCTGCCACAACCCGATGGTGATGGGCGAGGGTGACGACGAGTCCATCTTCGTGTGCGGCCTCTGGTACCGCGACAAGTACGTGCGCACCCCGCAGGGCTGGCGGATCTGCGAGCGCGTCGAGGAGAAGACCTACATGCGGAACTGGCCCAAGGGCTGACGTTCCGGGGATCTCGAGGGGGATCGAGCACGCCGGCCGGTGGCCGCCGCCCCCGGCCGGCCCGCGGGCGGGGTGGGCCGGGGGGTCTCCGTCGGGCGGCGCAGTGGGGGGTCGGCACCGCGGCGT
>JBEIGA010000365.1:0-2948 GCA_040382135.1 Acidimicrobiales bacterium | reverse complement strand
GGTGCAGCAGCTGGCGGGAGTAGTCCCACTCGTAGACGGCCTGCGAGACGTCGATGCCCTCGTAGCACTGCAGCCGGATCAGATCGCCGCCGAGCCAGGCGGACAGCACCTTGGCCACCTCGGTCTTGCCCACGCCCGCCTCGCCCTCGAGCAGCAGCGGTCGGCCGAGCCGGAGGGCCAGGAAGATCGCGGTGGCGAGCCCGGGGTCGGCGAGGTAGCGGTGTTCGGCCATGCCGGCGACGACGTCATCGACCGAGGCGACGGAGGAGGGTGCGGGAGGCATCGGGGCCAAGACTACGGCTGCCCGGACGGCCCGGCTCAGCTGCCGGGCGCAGGGGCCAGGTGGCGGCGGCCGGTGAGGAAGGCCAGGCCGTAGGCCAGGGCCGCCACGAACAGGAGGTTCCGGTAGCCGAGGACGAGGGCGGTGTACTCGAGCACCCCGCCGACCATCGCGCCGATGAGGTTCGCGGCGAACGCGGTGGTGGAGTCGACCGTGTCGCGGAAGCGCTGCGAGAACACCATGTTGGCCAGGAAGATCGGCGTGAACGCGAGCGCCACCGCCACCACCGCCCGGGGCAGGAAGGCCAGGTCCAGGAGCTCGTGCTTCGGGATGGCCCAGTTCACGAGCAGGGACAGGGCGAGCAGCCCGTAGAGCAGGGACAGGGACCGGACCCGGACCCGCTTCGAGACGACCACTGCGAGCAGCACCGAGAGCATCACGCCACCGAACACCAGGGCGTTGACCAGCCACGTGGTGCCGAACAGCAGGGCGAACTGCCCGACGTTCTTGGTCTCGAGCAGGAGGAACGCGACCCCCATGAAGAACAGGTCGGCGTAGGCGGACATCCCCCGCAACGGCCCGCCCACCAGGCGGACGGCCGCCAGCGACACCGCCAGGATCAACGCCAGCGCGACCAGGTAGAAGTCCGGGATGGACGGGGTGCGCAGGTACGGGAACGGCCGGTCGTCGTGGACCGGATCCGGCATGTCGGCCGTGCGGACCCACTGGTCCTGCGGCGGGCAGTCGACGTTCTCCGGCGACGCACCGATGGTGAGGACCGCCTGCGAGGTCCCCTCGATCCGGGTGACGCACGGGGCGTGGCCGAACGCCTCCTCGAGGGTGGCGGCATAGCGGTCCACGAGCCAGACCTCGCGGTACAGGTTGTACATGGCGAACACCCCGTCGTCGGTGAGGTGCTCGCGGTAGCTCTCGGCCGCCTCCTCGGTGAAGAGGTAGCTCTCGAGGCGCACCGAGGACGCGCCCTGCACCAACGTGAGCGAGTCCGGGAGGGCGAGGACGATCATGTCCCACGCGTCACCGGAACGCTCCAGGAAGGCCCGCCCGTCGTCGACGTGGGTCTCGACCCGCGGGTCGTCGTAGGGGCGCTCCGGGTGGGTGTCGGCGGCGAGGTCGAGGAGCCGCCGGTCGATCTCGACGGCGTCGACGCTGGACGCGCCCTCGCGCAGCGCCCGGGCGACGTCGTTGCCGCTGCCGGCGCCGATCACCAGCACGTCCCCCGGCGGCGTCGCGGCCGCCCGCCGCTCGTACAGGGTCTCGTAGATGGGGTCGGTGGCGTCGGTCTGGAACCAGTGCGGGATGCCGTTGACGAACACGCCGACGCCGGCCTCGCCGAGGGGCACCGACTGCGCCTTGTAGTACGGCGTCCAGATCACCCCGTCCTCACGGGACTCGATCCCGAGGGTGACGACGAGGGCGACGAGCGGCAGCACCACCAGGGCGAGCATCGCCGGCGTCCTGGGACGGATCGCCCACAGGAAGATGAGGGCGCTCGCGGTCCCCCACACGATGGGCTCGGCGCCGAGGAAGGCGAGGACGGTGAAGCCGATGACGCCGAGCAGGCTGCCGATGAGGTCGAACTGGTAGGCGTCGAGGTTGGCGAGCTGGCGGAACGTGCGGGCGATGCCGTCGCCGATGCAGGCGAGGATCACGGCGGTCACGATGAAGATCGCCGGGAGGATCAGCTCCCGTGGCGGTCCGTCGGGCCGGAGCTCCCGGCCGAAGAAGATCAGCTCACCACCGACGGTCTCGAGGGTCACCGGGACGTTGTGCACGAACAGCACCAGCGCCCCGAGGGCCAGCGGCGCGAAGGGCAGGAGCGACAGCTCCCGCCGGCCCGCCCACAGGAAGCCGAGCCCGACGCCGAGGAACGAGCCCAGCAGCACGATGTTCGAGAAGTACGAGAGGTAGAGCACCGACCCGCCGAGCCAGCGGATGAGCGCGAGCTCCACGAACAGCATGAGGAAGCACAGGACGACCAGCCGGGTCCGCAACGCCCGTGCCGAGGGCCCGGCCTCGACCTCCTGTTCGATCACGTCGGTCACGTCCATGCCGTCCTGCCTTGCGCTCCCCGATCGCGCGCCGACCTGGACGCGCAGCTGTCTGTTCTACCAAGCCGGCGTGGCGTCGGGGAGGTGGACGTCGGGCTCGATCAGCTTGATGCTCGCCTCGGGCACCGAGCCGGCGATCGTGGTGGGCTTGTAGGCGTCGATCTCCCACACGCGGTCGCGGCGGATCCAGATGGCGCGCATCCCTGCGTCGAGGGCGCCGCCGACGTCGTTCACCGGATGGTC
Source organism: Acidimicrobiales bacterium (assembly GCA_040382135.1). GTDB lineage: Bacteria > Actinomycetota > Acidimicrobiia > Acidimicrobiales > JBEIGA01 > JBEIGA01. The sequence goes on along the minus strand of JBEIGA010000365.1, from coordinate 356 downwards.
ACCGACGAACCAGGCGCCCTTCGCCACCGCGCCGCAGCGCTCGGCGGCGAGCTCGAAGGCCCGGACGTCGGGCTTCTCGAACCCGTCCACGCCCGAGACCACCCAGGCGTCGACCAGCCGGTCGAGCCCGGTGCGGCGGATCTTGTCCTCCTGCATCGCCTCGCCGTTGGTGACGATCCCGATCCGCCAGCCCTCGCGCCGCAACGCCGAGAGCACCCGGCCGATCTCCTCGTCGAGCCGGAAGTAGCGCGGCGCCTCGGCCCGGGAGGCGGCGACGAGGTCCTCGACCTCGTCGGGACGGTCGAAGCGCACGCGCCCGAGCCCGAACACCTCCTCGCGGGAGGCGTCCCCGTCGC
>JBEIGA010000364.1:0-3019 GCA_040382135.1 Acidimicrobiales bacterium | reverse complement strand
CCCCGGGTGCGCCCCCCCCCCCCGCCCGCCCCCGCCCGGGGGGGGGGGGCCGGGGCGGCGGGGGGGCCGCCCCCCCCCCCCCACGACCACCGATCGTCGGCCGGACCGTCCAGGGTGACGATCCAGCCAGGCTCCGGGGGTCGGGTGCGGAGCTCGATCAGGACGGGTCCCCGAAACGGCCGAGGAGGCCCTGCACCACCGCGGGGGCGATGGCCTCGGCGAGGGCGTCGATCTCCTCGGGCGACCAGACCGCGGTCGGGATCCAGGGGTGACCGACGGTCAGGAACGGGTAGTCGTCATGGCCGGAGATGCGGGCGATGGCCCGGGCGGAGCCGGTCATCTCCGTGTGGATGACGGGGAGGCTGGGCACACCGGCCCACTCGAGTTCGACGGCGTCCCGCAAACTGCGGGCACTGCAGCTGCCTCAACCACCGAACCCGGTGAGGGCGACCGTCGCCTCCTCGGTGAGGCGGGCCCAGTCCTCGGGGTCCGGGGGCACCGAGACGCTGCGCTTCACCACCTTCACCACGCCGCGGGCGCCGGCCTCGTGCACGAGGTACTCGCCGAGGCGGTCGAAGAGCTGCTCGCCGCGGCCGAGGCCGTTGCAGACCAGGCCGACCATGGCGCCCTCGAGCGAGGCGGGACGGGGGGAGAGGCGGCGGTCGCCGGACGGGGCGATGGGGCCGCTGGTGGGGTCGAGGCCGACGATGGGCACGGGAGCCTCCTCCTCGGTGGGTCGGCGGGCGGGTGGGACGGGTGGGACGGGTGGGCCGGATCAGGCGGCGGGCGGGTCGATGGCGACGGTGACGGCCTGCGCGAGGTGGGGCATGAGGCACCACGTCTCGGACATCCCCGCACCCCCGGCGCCGACCACGAGGATGCCCTCGGGCCGGCCGATGTTGACGAGCCGGTCGGTGGGGCCCCGGGTGGGCTCGACCAGTCGGGGCCAGAGCGCCTGCTGGAGGTCGGCCTTGGACCAGCCGGCCTCGGTGAAGAAGCGGCGGTGCTCGGGGCCGAGCACGAGCATGAGGTTGTGGTTCTCCCCGAGCCAGGCGTCGCCGGCGATCCCGTGGAACCGCAGGTGGAGCACGAGCGTGTCGAGGATCCCCTCGGGGGTGCGGCTCGTGAGGTCGCCGGCGGACACGAACCGCATGATCGAGTGGACCGTGACCGTGGACTGCTCGGGCGAGAACCCGCGTTGGACGTGCAACGGGGTCCAGTCGCACGCCTCCTCGTCCTCGCCGAAGCAGAACGAGTAGCGCAACGGGCTCGAGAAGCTGGCCCGGTCCAGGAAGCCGGGGACGGCCCGGCACACGTTGCGGATCACGAGCCGCAGGGCCCGGCCGATGGTGGCGTTCGCCCGGAAGCCCGGCCCGAAGCAGCCGGCGCCGGAGGCCACGCCGGCGGTGTGGCGGAACGGGCCGTTGACCACGACGACCTGGGCGGCGCCGGACAGGGTGCCGGTGGTGGAGTGGCAGTTGCCGCGCTCGTCGAGGTGCGCCCGGACGGCGGCGACGACCGCGGGGAACATGTCGGCCCGGCACCCGGCCATCACCGCGTTGATGGCGGCCTGCTCGGCGGTGCAGGTCACCTCACGGGTGGGGACCGCGCCGAGGACCTCGTCGGGGTGGAGGCCGGCGACCTCGAGGAAGCGGGCGACCTTCTCCGGCGTGGGCGCCACAATGGGCAGCCCATCGGTCCAGCCGCGCTCGACGTAGTCCTCGAACAGGTCGTCGGCGTCGTCGTACGTGTGGCGTTCCGCCGAGAGCTCCATCGGCACCATCCCCCTGGGGCGCATCCTGCCCCACGGTGACGTCGCCCGCCACCGGGGCCGGCGTCAGGCGGCGGCGGGCGCCGTCGTGGCCGCGGGGCGCATGGCGTCGCGGTAGGTGACCCAGCGGCCGGCGTCGAAGTCGTAGAGCTTGCACGCCTTGGTGGCCCGCAGGTAGTCCCGGAGGCGGTAGCGGGTGGAGCGCGCCACCTGCGGGAACGCCGCCATGATCGCCTCGGCGGCCCGGGGCAGCTGGTGGAACGGGATCCTGGCGTCCACGTGGTGCGGGACGTGCACGAAGATGTTGTGGAACCAGAGCTTGTTCACCACGCGGTTGATGCGCAGGATGGTGGTGGATTCCATCTGGCCGTGGAACTGGTTCCACTCCTTGCGCTTCCACCAGCGGATGTCCGGCGCCACGTGGTGCACGTAGACCGTCCAGCCGATGATCTGGATGAAGAGCAGGAACGGTACGACGAGCAGCTTCACCGGCATCCAGACGATGCCGACCCACCCGTCGAGCAGGAACCCGAGGCCGCCGGCGACGGCGAGCAGGGAGCCGACGGCGATGCCGGTGACGACCTTGTCCCGGCCGATGTGGGCGTGGCGATCGCCGGACGCCTTGAAGCGGATCATATTCTGCCACCAGACGGTGCGCAGGAAGTAGAGGCCCGAGCCCAGCCAGCTCCACTCGATCCGGTGACGGAACCGGGCGAAGCGGCCCATGGTGCGCCACTCGTCCGGGGTCACGGGGTGCCAGACGAAGTCGAAGCCCTCGCGGGTGGTGTACCCGTGGTGGATGCGGTTGTGGCCGAGCGCCCATGCCGCTTCGACGTGGGCGGAGGGGAGCATGCACAACCGGGCGACGAGCCGGTTGGCGCCGGGGGTGGGGAGCAGGGCCCCGTGCGATGCGTCGTGGCCGAGCACGAACAGGCCGGAGACGGCGAGGCCGGCGAGCAGCCAGAGCGGGATCAGCAGCCACCAGGTGTTGGTGATCGCCAACCCGACGAGCACGGCGACGTGCAGCACGCCGGCCTGGAGGAGTGCGACGAGCGCCCGTCCGACGGGACGCTCGTAGCAGTGGGCGGGGATGACGGCCCGCACGGCGTTGAGGGACTGGTCGCGCTCCCGGGGGGCGCGAGCGGTGGGCGCAGACGGTTCGGTCGCCATCGTCACGCCGCTCAGCCTAGGCGCCTGGAACGGTGTACCGCAGGGTCGAAGGTCGGGTCTCGCGGACCGGCCGGGTGG
>JBEIGA010000363.1:0-3044 GCA_040382135.1 Acidimicrobiales bacterium | reverse complement strand
GACGACGAGGTTCCCCGCCGCCCACCGGCGTCGGTCCACGGGCCCGGCGAGGACGCTGTCGGCCCGCCCGGCCTGCTCCTCGGACCGCAACGCCAGCACGGCGGAGACGGCGAAGCCCCCGGCCATCAGGGCGAGCGTGCGCGAGGCGTACGCCAGGTACGAGTCGGTGATGCCCCCCTCGCCGAGGGCGGCGAAGACGTCCTCGAGCTGAGGGTTGTCCTCGACCAGCGCGTCGACGTCGTTGCCGATGGACCCGTAGACGACGCCGGTGACGAGCAGGGCGAGCGCCCAGCCGGCGAGCGCGCTCCGCTGCAGCCGGAACGCCAGGCCGAGCGGGCTGCGGACCCAGCCGGTCGCTCCCACAGGCCCCGGCCGGGCGGCGATCATCCCGGCGCCGAGGTCGCGTCGGGTGGCGAGGACGAAGGAGAGACCGACGAGCCCGACGGCGACCACGACGCAGAGCGCGAGGGTCCACCAGCGCTCGTCCGCGAACGCCCGCACGGCCTGGGCCCAGCCGAGGGGCGAGAGCCACGTGAGGGCGTTGTCGCCGATGTCGCCGAGCGCCCGGACCACGAAGGCCACGACGAGGGCACCACAGCTCCAGCCGAGGGTCGCCCGCCCGGTCCCGAAGAGCTGGGCGGCGACCACGGCGACGCCGACGAACACGAGGCCTGCCGCCGCGATCGAGCCGGCGAGCGCCAGCGATCCGGCGAACGGGTAGTCGGTGACGAGGCATCCCAGGAGGCACAGGGCGCCGACGGCCAGGGTCGCTCCGGCGACCACGGCGGTGGCGGCGGCGGCAGGGGCGTGGCGCCCGACCACGCCGGATCGGAGGAGCTCCGCCCGCTCGCTCTCCTCCTCGGCGCGGGTGTGGCGGTTCACGAGGAAGATGCTCATGAGCGCCGTGCCGAGCATCGCCCAGAGCTGGGTCTCGTTGACGAGGATGACGCCGATCGACGGGTCGTCGAACCCGTACCCGGGGCCGGCGAAGGTGACCAGCGCCGGGTTGTCGCCGAACAGGCGCACGTAGGAGTCGATGGCGGCCTGGTCGGGGTAGACGCCGGGGAGGCTCCCCGCCGAGATCACGACGACGACCGAGATGCTCAGCACCCACACGGCGAGGCGGACCCGGTCGCGTCGGAGGACGAAGCGGACCAGCGAACCGGTCGCGGTGAGGGTGGTCACGACCGGTCCGGCTCGTCGACCCCGGCCTCGGCCAGCTCGTCCCCGTAGTGCCGCAGGAACAGCTCCTCCAGCGTGGGCGGGTTGCTGGTGAGCGAGCGGACGCCGAGGTCGGCCAGGTGGCGCACCACGTCGCCGAGCTGGTCGCTGTCGACGGCGAAGGAGACCTGGCCGTCCTCGTGGCGCAGGTCGTGGACGCCGGGATGCTCGGTCAGGACGTCCGCCGGCTTCATGGTCTCCGCCGTGACCGTGGTGCGGGTCAGGTGGCGGAGCTCCCCGAGGCTCCCGGTCTGGACCGTCCGTCCACGGCGGATGATCGTGACCCGGTCGCACAGCTTCTCCACCTCGCCGAGCACGTGGCTCGACAGCAGGATCGCCCGACCCGCGGCTCGGGCCTCGAGGACCTGGTCCCGGAACACCGCCTCCATCAGCGGGTCGAGGCCGGACGTCGGCTCGTCGAGCACGAGCAGCTCGGCGTCGGAGGCGAGTGCGGCGACCAGGGCGACCTTCTGCCGGTTGCCCTTGGAGTAGCTCCGGGCCTTGCGCCGGAGGTCGAGGTCGAAGCGCTCGACCAGGAGATCGCGACGGGTCCGGTCGACCCCGCCGCGCAGCCCGGCGAGCAGATCGAGGATCTCGCCGCCGGTCAGGTTCGGCCACAGGTTCGTGTCGCCCGGGACGTAGGCCATGCGCCGGTGGAGGGCGACCGCGTCGGCCCACGGGTCGTGGCCGAGCACCGAGACGCTGCCGCCGTCGTGGCGGAGCAGCCCGAGCAGGATCCGCATCGTGACGGTCTTGCCGGCCCCGTTCGGACCGAGGAAGCCGTGGACCTCGCCCGGCGACACCTCGAGGTCGAGCCCGTCGAGCGCGGTGACGCCACCGAACCGCTTCACCAACCCGGTGCACACCACCGCCGCCGCCATGCGACGACGCTACTTCGGCGGTGTCCCGGCGGGGGAAGGGTCGGACGACCCGGCGACGACGATGGCCGCGCCGCATGCCGTCGCACGGGCCGCGATGAGGCTCCATGCGAGCCGGAACGCGTCGAGCCCCTCGGGGCCCACTGCGGTACCGAGCGGGCCGCCGGCATCGCGGTGGGCGATGCGGGCAGCGCACCGAAGTCCGCACCCACGAGGGTGTCGCCCCAGCCGTCCCGCAGGAACAGCACGTCGGCCAGAGCGACACCACCGGTGGACATGCCGAACAGGAGGGCGGCCGAGTTCGCGGCGGCGAAGCTGCGGATCCGGAAATGGCCGATGGCCACGACGGGGGACGGGTGACGTCGGCAGCGGTGGCCCCCGGTGCACCGATCACCGATGCACCCTAGGTGGGCGGCCCATGACCACCCGGATCGGGTGAACCGCCGTCGCTCAGTTGCGCTGACGATCGGGCTCCGAAAGGACTCCGCGCTCCGACAGGGTTCACGAAAGGGCGAGCAACGAAGAACCTGCTGAAGGAGTACAAGGAGTTCATCAACAAGGGCGACGTGGTCACCACCGCCGTCGGCCTCGTGATGGCCCTGTACTTCAAGACCATCATCGACAAGATCATCGAGGGCGTCATCACCCCGATCATCGCCGCCATCTTCGGCCAGGCGAACTACACCGAGATCGGCTTCGACATCGGCGACGCCCGCATCAGCATCGGCCTGGTGCTCGGAGCGATCGTCGACTTCATCGCCGTCGCGTTGATCCTGTTCTTCGTCCTGAAGGCCTACAACAAGATGCCCAAGACGGCCGAGGAGGAGCCCGCCGGCCCCACCGAGGTCGAGCTCCTCACCGAGATCCGCGACTCGCTGCGCAACCGCTGAGCGGTCGAGCCTGCCGGTGGCGGGGGGCGGCTGCCGCCCCCCCCCCCCCGCGTGG
>JBEIGA010000362.1:0-3130 GCA_040382135.1 Acidimicrobiales bacterium | reverse complement strand
GAACCCGTCGATCACCCGTGACGTCTCGGGCGAGGGCGTGCAGCAGGCCCTGCTGAAGATCCTGGAGGGCACCACGGCGTCGGTGCCGCCGCAGGGGGGCCGCAAGCACCCCCACCAGGAGTTCATCCAGATCGACACCACGAACATCCTGTTCATCTGCGGTGGTGCGTTCGCCGGCATCGAGCAGATCATCGACAACCGCATCGGCCGCAAGGGTGTGGGCTTCGGCGCCGACATCCGGGGCAAGGACGCCAAGAGCCTCTCGGAGCTCTACGCCGACGTCCTCCCCGAGGACCTCATGAAGTTCGGGCTCATCCCGGAGTTCATCGGCCGTCTCCCCGTCATCGGCGCCGTCCAGAACCTGGACCGTGACGCCCTGGTGCGGATCCTCGTCGAGCCGCGCAACGCCCTGGTCCGGCAGTACCAGAAGTTCTTCGAGTACGAGGACATCGAGCTGGTCTTCGCCGACGACGCGCTCGACGCGGTCGCCGAGCAGTCGCTGCTGCGGGGCACCGGTGCCCGTGGGCTGCGCGCCATCCTCGAGGAGGTGCTGCTCTCCACCATGTACGACCTCCCGAGCCGCACCGACATCGGCCGGGTCGTCATCGATCGTGCCGTCGTGCTCGAGCGGGTCAACCCCACGCTCGTACCCCGCACCGAGCTGCCCGCCAAGCGGCCGCGGCGCGCCGCCTCCTGACCTCCGCGGACCCGGGACCCACGGTGGACTTCCACGAGGCCCTCCGCTACCTGGACGGGCACGTCAACAACGAGGCCACCGCCGGGCGGGTGCACGGCCTGTCACTCGCCCGCATGCAGCAGCTGGTGGGCCGCATGGGCGACCCCCAGCACGCCTACCCGGTCATCCACATCACGGGGACCAACGGCAAGGGCTCCACCGCCCACATGACCACCGCCCTGCTCCGGTCGCTGGGACTCAAGGTCGGCACGTACACGAGCCCGCACCTCGAGTCGATCACCGAGCGCGTCGCCGTCGACGGGCAGCCCGTCTCTCCCGAGACCTTCGGTCGGATCATCGCCGACGTCGCCGCGTTCGAGACCATGTCCGCCGAGCCCTCCAGCTACTTCGAGCTGGTCACGGCTGCCGCGCTCGCCCACTTCGCCGAGGTCGCCGTCGACGTCGCGGTCGTGGAGGTCGGGCTGCTCGGTCGGTTCGACGCCACGAACGTCTGCGACGCGAGGGTCGCGGTCATCACGAACATCCGGCGGGACCACACCGACGGCCTCCCCGGGTGGCGGGAGCGCATCGCCGAGGAGAAGGCGGGGATCATCAAGCCGTGCTCCACCCTGGTGCTCGGTGAGACCTCCACCGAGCTGCGCCCGATCTTCCTGCGCGAACCCGCCGAGCAGGTGGTGGAGCGCGGTTCCCACTTCTGGTGCGAGACCAACAAGCTCGCGGTCGGCGGCCGTCTGCTCGACCTCCAGGGCGTCCACGGTCGCTACGAGGACGTCTTCGTGTCCCTGAACGGCGAGCACCAGGGCGACAACACGTCGCTCGCGATCGCCGCAGTGGAGTGCTTCCTCGACCGGGCCGTCCCCGCCGACGTCGTCTCCGAGGCGCTCGGTTCGGTGCGGGTGCCGGGGCGGTTCGAGATCGTGCAACGGAACCCGCTCGTGGTGCTCGACGCCGCCCACAACCCCGACGGTGCCATGTCGCTGAGCCGCACCCTGGCCGAGGGGTTCGAGCACGGCGGCCGCCGCCACCTCGTGCTCGGCATGCTCCGCGACCGCGACCCCGTCGCCATGCTGGAGGCGCTCGAGGCCGACCGCGCCGCCTCGCTCGTGGTCTGCACCGCCCCGTCGCCGCGTGCGGTCCCTGCCGCCGACCTCGTTGCGGCGGCCCGGAGCATGGGCGTGCTCGCCGAGCCCGTCGACGACCCCGCCGACGCCGTCGAGCGCGCCCTGTCCCTCGCGGACGAGGCCGACACCGTCGTGGTGACCGGCTCGTTCACCGTGCTCGGCGCCGCGCGGTCCGTCCTCGACGACCGCTGACGGCCCGCCACCGGGGCGTGACGCCTGACGGGTCGCAGTGGGCCCGGGCGCCTCTACGCTCCGGCCCCATGGATCGCACCCTCGTCATCTGCAAGCCCGACGCCGTCGAACGCGGCCTCGTCGGGGAGATCATCGCCCGCTTCGAGCGCAAGGGGCTCCGGATCGTGGCCGCCGAGCTGCGGACGCTCGACCCCGAGACCCTGGCCCGGCACTACGAGGAGCACGTGGGGAAGGGCTTCTACGCCGACCTCGTCGCCTTCATGAGCCGCAGCCCGGCGTTGGTCATGGTGCTCGAGGGGCCGGCCGACACCTTCGCCGTGGTCCGCTCGATGATGGGGGCCACCAACCCGGCGGGCGCCGCCCCCGGCACCATCCGTGGGGACTTCGGCCTGGAGATGACCGAGAACCTCGTGCACGGTTCGGATTCCTCGGCGTCGGCCGAGCGGGAGATCGGCATCTTCTTCCCGGGTCTGTGACGAATCTGTGACGGAAGCCCGGCCAGGCATCGCGCCTGGTCGGGCGGCCATCGCACGCGCGATGGACCCGACATTTGCACCGTTGGTGGTGGCGCGTGCGCAAGCGGTGGTAGCCGCCTTGCGGGGTCCCGAGGGGGGTCGTCTAGAGTGATCCCCGGCGAGCGGGCCGTTCGGGGAGCCACCGGGTTCCCCCACGTCGGGCGCAGGGAGCAGCGATGGGCGAGAGCATCTTCGGATCCTTCGGGGCGGTCATGGGCCGGGACATGGCCGTCGACCTCGGCACCGCCAACACGCTGGTCTACGTCCGTGGCGAGGGCATCGTCCTCGACGAGCCCTCCGTGGTCGCGGTGAACGTGCAGGACGGGCGTCCCCTCGCGGTCGGTCACGAGGCCAAGCGGATGATCGGCCGCACCCCCGGCCACATCCAGGCCATCCGGCCGCTGAAGGACGGCGTGATCGCCGACTTCGACATCTGCGAGAAGATGCTCCGGTACTTCATCCAGAAGGTGCACCAGCGCCGCTGGGCGAAGCCCCGCATGGTGATCTGCGTCCCGTCGGGCATCACCGGGGTCGAGCAGCGTGCGGTGCAGGAGGCGGCGGAGTACGCCGGTGCCCGCAAGCCGGCCTACATCATCGAGGAGCCG
>JBEIGA010000361.1:0-3130 GCA_040382135.1 Acidimicrobiales bacterium | reverse complement strand
GCGATCCTGGTCGGCGACCTCGCCCACGCCTACGCCGACGACCTGCTCCGCCGCGCCGCCCCGGAGCTTGCGCCCATCTGGCAGGAGCTCCGGGTCGAGGTGAACCTCGGGCAGTACCTGGACCTCGAGGCCGCGGCCGCCGGAGACCGCGCTCCCGGGACCGCTCGCACGATCGCCCGCTACAAGTCGGGCCGCTACACCATCGAGCACCCGCTGCGGCTCGGTGCCGTCCTCGCCGCCGACCCCGCGCTGGCCGAGGCGCTGGTCACCTACGGCGAGCCGGTCGGCCGGGCCTTCCAGCTCCGCGACGACGTGCTCGGCTGCTTCGGCGACCCGGCCCGCACCGGCAAGCCGGTGGGCAGCGACATCCGCGAGGGGAAGGCCACGCTGCTGATCGCCGAGGCCCACGCACGGGCCACCGCAGCCGACGCCGCCCGCCTCGACCGGGAGCTCCGCGCCGCCGAGCCCGACACGGACGCCGTGCTCACGCTGATCGTCGAGTCCGGCGCGCTCGCCTCGGTCGAGGCCGAGATCGACCGGCTGGTCGAGCGGGCCGTCGCCGCCCTCGACGAGCTCACCCTCGCCCGCGGAGCCGGGAACGCCCTCGCCGACCTGGCCCGCTTCGTCGCCACCCGCGACCGATGACGGGGTTTGCATCTCCGGCCCGGACCGCTTTGCTGGCCGGGTGACCGACATCGCCGCCGAGGCGGCCCGCCGCCGTACCTTCGCGATCATCTCCCACCCCGACGCGGGCAAGACGACCCTCACCGAGAAGTTCCTGCTCTACGGCGGGGCGCTCAGCGGTGAGGCCGGCGCCGTGAAGGCACGGACGGGCCGGCGGAGCGCCACGTCGGACTGGATGGAGCTGGAGCGCCAGCGCGGCATCTCGATCACGTCGACGGTGCTGCAGTTCCCCTACCGCGACCACGTCCTGAACCTGCTCGACACCCCGGGCCACCGGGACTTCTCCGAGGACACCTACCGGGTCCTCGCCGCGGCCGACGGGGCGATCATGGTCCTCGACGCCGCCAAGGGCATCGAGCCGCAGACGCTGAAGCTCTTCGAGGTGTGCCGGGACCGCGGCCTGCCCCTGCTGACCTTCCTGAACAAGTGGGACCGGCCCGGCAAGGAGGGTCTCGAGCTCCTCGACGAGATCGAGCAGCAGATCGGGCTGCGGGCCGCCCCCGTCACGTGGCCCGTCGGCATCGCCGGCGACTTCCGCGGGGTGATCGACACCCGCACCGGCACCTACACCCGGTTCACCCGAGTGGCCCGCGGCACCGTCGAGGCTCCCGAGGAGGACGTGCCGCCGGCGGTGGCCGAGGCGCAGGAGGGTGACGCCTGGGCGGCGGCCCAGGACGAGATCGCGCTGCTCAGCGGCGTGGGCTCGGCGATGGACCACGACCGCTTCCTCCGCGGGGAGGACACGCCGGTGTTCGTCGGGTCCGCGCTGACCAACTTCGGGGTCCGGCTGCTGCTCGACGCCGTCGTCGACCTCCTGCCGGCACCGGCACCGCGCGCCGACGCCGAGGGCGCACCCCGACCGCTGGACGATCCCTTCAGCGGGTTCGTCTTCAAGGTGCAGGCCAACATGGACCCGGCGCACCGGGACCGCATCGCCTTCGTCCGCGTCTGCTCCGGCGGCTTCGAACGCGGCATGGTGGTCACCCACGGCCGCACCGGGCGGCCCTTCGCCACCAAGTACGCCCACACGGTGTTCGGCCAGGAGCGGGCCACGGTGGACGAGGCCTTCCCCGGTGACGTGGTCGGGCTGGTGAACGCCACCGACCTCCGCATCGGCGACAGCCTGTACGTGGACCGGCCGGTCGCCTACCCAGGCATCCCGAGCTTCGCCCCCGAGCACTTCGCCGTCGTCCGGGTGAAGGACACGAGCCGCTTCAAGCAGTTCCGCCAGGGGATCGCCCAGCTCGACGAGGAGGGGGTGGTGCAGGTCCTGCGCGACCCGGACCTCGGCGACCAGGCGCCGACGCTCGCCGCAGTGGGCCCCATGCAGTTCGAGGTCGCGGTCCACCGCCTCGAGCACGAGTTCGGGGCGCCGGTCGGGCTCTCCCCCACGCCGTACCGGATCGCCCGGCGGACCGACGCGGCGTCCGCGCCGGCGCTGCGCTCGATGACGGGCGTGACGGTGCTGACGCGCACCGACGGCGCGCTGCTCGCGCTGTTCGAGAGCCCCTACTGGCTGGCCAGGCTCGAGACCGACAAGCCGGAGCTGGTCCTGGAACGCCTGGTGGCCGTGGGGCACCGGGGCTGAGGCCCCGACGCCCCGCAGGCACCGGTCTAGGCGCTCGGGGCGGCGGCCGTCGCCCGTTCGGTGAGGTCGGCCACGATGTTGGCTCCGCTCGAGCCGGCCACGCTCTCCAGCATCTGCTGGGCGAGACGGAGGCTCTTCGCCACCCGCTCGTCGTCGTGGGTCAGGCAGCGGTCGATGGCGAGACCGGTGACGAGCGCGTTGACGACGGTGGCGAGGAGCACGCGCTGCTCGTCGTCCTCCGCTTCCACCAGCTCGCCGATCCGCTCGATCCGACCTTCGAGCAGGCCCTGGCCCTCGTGGACCTGGCCGTACTCGGACGCGATCGCGACCTCGACGAGGAGCCTCGTCCACCGGTGGCCGGCGTCGGTGTCCTCCTCGGACCAGACCGCACCGAGGACACCGCCGCCGTTGACCTCGGGCAGCGGCCCGACCTCGCCTGCGAGCCGACGCTCGGCGTGCCTGACGATCTCTCCCATCATCTCGTCCTTGGGACCGAGCTGGTAGGTGAGGGTGTAGGTGCTGACGCCGAGCGCCTTGGCGAGCGGTCGGAGTGACAATCCGACGAGCCCTCGGTCGAGCACGTAGTCGACGATCTCGTCGAGGATCTCTCCCCGACGAGCTGGGTTGGGGGGTCGGCCCATGGGTTCCCGCCTTCTGGAGCCTTGCTGACGATGTGACGGCCGTGGCCGCAGTTGCTGGTGGTGCGGTGTCGGCACCTGTCCGACGCCTTGGAGGACGACCGCACGTGTGCGATCGTCCTCCCCAACCCTATCGGAACCCAAACGTCCGTAGTGAAGCGACATCGGTACGGACCCTTCGGTGCGGGAGTGGCACAATCGGCCGGTGCCCACGCAAAAG
>JBEIGA010000360.1:0-3172 GCA_040382135.1 Acidimicrobiales bacterium | reverse complement strand
GGTGGCCGAGCCCGAGGCGCTGACGGTGCCGGAACGGACAGGATCCGCGTCGCCGGAGGCCGGCGAGGACGAGGCCGTCGGTGAACGGGAGTCCGAGGCACCCGCAGCGGTCCCCGCCGCTCCGGTGGACCCGTTCGCCCCGCCGCCCCCACCGCCGTCACGGGGCCTGTTCGGCCGCTGAGCCTCCCGTCGGCCGTGGGCCGACGGCACGGGGTGTCAGCCGACGATCTGCTCGAGCACGAACCCGCCGACGAAGAACAGGGCGCCGACCGCTGCGGCGGTGGCGAGCCCGAGCAGGATCACGAGCACCACGAGCGCGACCGCAGCGCGGACGCGCTCCCACCACTGCACGTAGGCCTTCCGGCCCACGACCACCGGGTCGGGGTCGCGGGGCGCGATGCCGAACGAGTGGGCCGCGCCCTCGGTGTGGCGTCCGGCGCTCATCTCGTGCTCCCCTCCGCCACGCGGTCCGTTCCGATCAGGACGGTGCCATGCTGATCAGGGAGCCCTTGCCGATCTGCGACCTGGTGGGTCGTCGGCGCCGATGGCGGCACGAGCCGACGGCGGGCGCCGGCGGGCACCGAGTCGACGAGGAACCGAGCGAGCACGATCGTGGACACCGTGAGCCCAACCCTACCGCCACCCCCGACGCTCCCCGCGTCCCCCAGTCGGCGCCCGGTCGTCGTGGCCATCCTCGGCGTGGTCGCGGTGTTCGCCCTGCTGGCCGGCGTCGCCATGGTCGTGACGGTCCCGCGGGTGGCCTTCCTGCCCGGATCGGTGACCGCGGTGTCGGACCGGATCGAAGTGACCGGGGCGCCGACCTTCGACGACGACGGCGAGATCATGTTCGTGACCGTCCGCTTCGACGACGACATCAACCTCATCGAGTTCATCGACGCCGGCCTCGACGAGTCGGTCGACTTCGTCGGCCGCACCGAGTTCTTCGGTGACCAGACCCCGCAGGAGAACCGCGAGGCGAACCTCGAGATGATGCGGACGTCGAGGAACCTGGCGGTGCTGGTCGCCCTCGACCAGCTCGGCTACGACGTCTACGAGGAGCTCGGCGCCGGCATCTCGGGCGTGGAACCCGGCCAGCCCGCCGACGGTGTGCTCGAGCCGGGCGACGTCATCACCGCCATCGACGGCGAGCCGGTCCGCGGCACCGAGGACCTCGTGCGCATCCTGTCGGCGCTCGAACCCGGCGACGAGATCGAGCTGACCGTCATCCACCCGGACCGGGCCGAACGCACCGAGACGCTCGAGCTCGGCGCTCGGCCCGACGGCACCGACGGCGGGTTCCTCGGTGTGGCGACCTCGACCGCGGTCGACGAGAAGCCGTTGCCGCTCGAGGTCGAGCTCGACACGGGGGAGGTGGGCGGCAACTCCGCAGGGCTCGCGCTCACCCTGTCGGTCATCGACGCGCTCACCGAGGGCGACCTCGTGGGCGGCCGGCGCGTTGCGGTGACCGGGACCATCGACGTCGGAGGCACGGTCGGGCTCATCGGTGGCATCAAGCAGAAGGCGGTGGCGGTCGACCGGGCGGACGCCGACGTGTTCCTGGTCCCGACCGCCCTGGCCGAGCAGGCCCGACGCCACGCCGGCGACACCGAGGTGATCGGGGTCGACACCCTGGCCGACGCCCTGGAGGCGCTCGCCGACCTCGGAGGCAACGCGCGGGAGCTGGCACTGCCGGCGCTCGCCGACGCCTGACGATCGCCTCCGCCGGGGATTCGCCGGTTCGGGGTGCGCGGTGGCGCGGCCTGCTCGCCGCCTCACCGTAGGGTTGCACGCATGGCCGGGCCGTTCGACGTCACTGATCCCGCATTGCTGCGGGACGCCACTTTCGGCAAGGTCTTCCGGGGGTACGACCGTGCGGAGGTCGGCGCACTGCTGCACGCGGTGGCCCTGCACGTCGAGTCGCTGCAACGGACCCGTCTCGAGCTCGAGCGTCGGCTGGCCGAGGTGCAGGCGACGCTCGAGGCGGCGCCGACGGCAGTGGAGACGTCGGACCTCGACGCCCTCGACGAGGCCGCGCTCGAAGCGCTCGTCGGTGTCGAGACCGCCCGGGTCCTGGAGGCCGCACGGGAGGCCGCGGCGCACCGGCGTGCCGCTGCGGACGAGGAGTACGACCGGCGGATCGCGGCGGCGGAGGTCGAGGTCGAGCGCATCCGCTCCGGGGTCGCGGACATCGTCGGTGAGCGGCGCGCCGAGGCCGAGGCGGTCGCCGCCGCACTGCTCACCGACGCCGAGGAGCGGGCTGCCGCCGTGGTCGCGGCGGCCGAGGAGCGTGCCGCTCGGCTGCGTGCCGAGGCCGAGATCGGCGCCGCCCAGGTGCTCGTCGACGCCGAGTCCGAGGCCAACCGTCGTCGGAGGGCCGTGACCGAGGAGCTGTCGCAACTCGGCGGGGGCGTGGAGTCCGAGCTGGTCAGGGCGCGGGCCGAAGCGTCGGAGCTCGTCGCCGAGGCCGAGCGGGCCCGTGAGGCGATCCTCGCCGACCTGCTCGAGCGTCGGCACCAGCTGCGGTACCAGATCGAACAGCTCCGGACCGGGCGTGATCGCATGCTGCGCGCCTTCCTCGTGGTCCGTCAGGGCGTCGAGAACGCGATCCGGCAGGCGGAGGCCTCGTTGCCCGATGCGCGCGCGGCTGCCGAGTCCGTGCTCCCGCCCATCCGCGACCTCACCGTCGACGATCTCGAAGCGGAGATCGCAGCGGCGAGGATGCTCGGCCTCGGGACCTATGGGCACGGGCAGGAGGCGGCTGCCGTCGTCGAGGGGTCGGCGGTCACGTTGGCCGAGGACGAACTCGAGGGGGATCCGGGATCGGAGGACGTCGAGGACGCCCTCGGCATCGCGGAGGCCACGGTCCTCGGCGCGTCCGGCGTGGTGATCCTCGGCACGGTGGACGGGGCACCGTGGCCACCGGTTACGGAGCAGGGCCCGTCGGCCGACGATGACGACGAGCTGTGGGCGGAGCCGGAGGGGCTGGTGCTCCGGGACGTCACGCAGCAGCGAGGGCTCTTCCGCCGCCGGCCACCCTCCGGCGTCGACCGTCTGCCGGTGGAGCCGGTGCCGACGGTGGTCCCCGGCGAGGGTTTCGAAGAGGTCCGGGTCATCCCGGGCGCTCCGGGGGTGGCGGCGACGACGCCCGAGCCGGAGCCTGCGCCCGAGCCGG
>JBEIGA010000359.1:0-3181 GCA_040382135.1 Acidimicrobiales bacterium | reverse complement strand
TCGGCGACGACCACGTCGCCCTCGACGGCCGGCGCCCCGGTGCCGTCGACGATGGTTCCCCCGGTGATGACGAGCTCGTGCATGCCTCCCATCGTGCCACCGGAGGACCGGTGCCGCGTGCGCCGGAGGCGGGGTGGGCTCAGACCCCGTCGGGGCGCATGGTGCGCCGGGTGAGCCTCCACCCGCCGGCGGTGCGCACCAGCTCGTCGTGGTAGATGCCGGTCGACATGAGCGCCGTCTTGGACGGGTCGGCCTGGGTGATCCACAGCATCAGGTAGGAGCGGGCGCTCGCCCGGTCGCCGTCGACCTCGACCCACACGTTGGAGACGTGGTGGCGGCCGCCGGGGATCATGGTCGGCAGTGCAGCCGCGAACTCGGCGAGCGCGGCGTGGCCGGTGATGGGCGGCAGGACGCCGGCGTCGAAGGTGGCGTCCTCGGTGAACAGGGCCGTCCACTCCGCCACCTCGCCGGCGTCGACGTGGTGGTTGTAGGCGGCGAGGAGCTGTTGGATGGCGAGCACGTCGTCGGTCTGCATGGCGGTCCCCCTGTTCGACGGCGGGACGCTAGCGCTACTCGACCAGGCGGACCGGGTCGCCGTTCATCTCGGCCGACCACGTCGTCGTGTCGTTGACCGGTCCGGAGAACGGCGCGTGCACCGTCACCCAGCAGCCGGTGGGCGAGCCCTCGTCGCAGTCGTAGTCGTCCGGGATCGGGACCGACACGGTCACCATCGCCTCGTTGAGCGCACCGGCGCTGAACGAGATGCTGCAGTTGGAGCCGTTGGTCGACCAGGTCCCACCCACCTTGTCGAAGGTGCAGCCGGAGAACTGCGTCAACCCGGAGTCCGGGGGCGGCAGGATCCGCATGCTTCCGCCGCTGCCGCCGTCGCTGATGTCCCAGAGCGTCAGAGCCAGGGTGCGGTTGTCGGAGCCGGGGAGCACCCGGGCCAGGTGGAAGGTCGTGTCCGTCCCGGTGGTGTTGGCGTAGATGGGGAGCCGGCCGTTCGCGTACATGCGCACGCCGGTGGCGAAGCCCGCAGCGCCCGGGGTCCCGAACCCGGCCCGCAGCGAGAACCGGTTGTGCCCCCAGGTGTCGACGGGCGCTTCCGTGAGCGGGCTCCCCAACGGGGCGTTGGTCCGGACCTGCAGGACGTACTGGCCCGTCTGCACCGACTCGGCGGGGATCGTGCAGAGCGTCACCCACCTGCGGAACGAGTTCGCGAGGGTCGGCCGCCAGGAGCCGCTCGGGAACGTCACCTGCCACTCCGTGCCCCCCAGCGAGGGGGTGAGCTTCCCCCAGATGCCACCGTTGGCCTCCATCCATGCGAGGTCGCGCCCGGGGAACTGCCTCGGTGCGCACGTCCCCGTCGAGATCACCGGGTTGTCCGCATCGGTCCAGACGGTCTCGTCGGGTGCCCGGATGACGAAGGTCGTGGTGATCGCGCCACCGCCGCCGGTGGTGGCGCCGGCGCGCCAGTCGCCGCTGCACCAGTCCGAACCGCTGCGCTGGTACCTCGACTCCGCACCCGTGTACCAGCCGGCCGGCACGTCCGTGGGGTAGGCGCCGACGGCAGCGCGGAGCGTGTTGGTGAGCGCAGTGACCTCCGCCGTCGCGCCGTAGATCGTGGTCAGGTTCCCGGCGCCGCAGGTGTCGCCGACCTCGTGGAAGCCGGGGTCGAACGCCTGGACGACGAGGTCCCGCCCGGCCTGTGGCGCGGTCACGTCGACCACGAAGAAGTACCCGTCGCGTGAGTAGGACGCGTTGGTGACGCCGCCCACGGCGGTCTGGCACCCGGAGTTCGGCCGGCAGAGACCGGCGTGGTAGCGGTCACCGTTCCCGGTGGCGTTGCGCTGGCTCGCAACGTTCAGCCAGAAGTCGGGCGAGTTCCCGACCTCCGGGTCGTCGCCCAGGAAGGCCTCCGGGCTGCCCATCGGGACCGGTCCCTCGAACTCGGCGATGGCGTCACGCGTGATCGACGTGGCATCGAGCCCGATGATCCCGGCGAAGAAGTTGCCGACCTCGCGGGTGACCGTGACCCGGAGCTGGTTGGAGCGGGCGCCCGCCTCGACGCGCACCTCGCTCGCCGCGTACCCGTGGCCGGCGGCGAGCGCGAGCGCTTCGGCCCGGGCCCCGGACCGGTCGCCCGGCATGAACACCGCACCGCCCAGCGCCGCCGCATCCGCCGCGTTCTGGGCGCGGCTGGCGGTCAGGTACCAGTTGCCGACGTCGACGACGAAGGCCGCCATCATGACGAGGACGACCATCAGCATCGAGATCCACACCAGGGCGAAGCCACGATCGTCCCGTTGCCGCGTCACGGAGCGCACACCTCGGCGAGCGGGAGCGGCTCCAGCCGCATGACCGTGCGTTCGGTGAGGCTCAGCCCGCTGCCGAAGATGCTCGTCACGAACCCGTGGTCCACCCGCACGTACACACCCACGTGGTCCGTGTCGGTCGCGCCGCCGCAGGCCGCCTGACTCGTGTACGGCCAGCTCGGACCCCCGGACACGGGCACGAACGTCCTGGTCGCGACATCCCAGGAGAACCGCCAGCAACTCGTGGTGCAGGCCTCGATCGCCGCATCGCTCGATCCCCCGTCGCGGAGCCCCCCGGTGGCGGGATCGGCGCGGTAGACGACCAGTGTCTCGATCTGCTCGGACGGGATGCCGGCGGACGCCAGCCGGCCGCTGACGGCGGCGGCTGCCGACGTCTGGTACTCGGGGTTGCGCGGCATGGCCGCCGCCACCCGTGCGCCCGCCCTGCTGGCGTCGCTCACCGTGAGGCCCGATCGGAAGGCGAGCCCCCACTCGAGGATCCCGAACAGGAACAGGGCGAGGACGGGCATGAGGATGGCGGCCTCGATCAGCACGGCGCCGCGGGTGTCGCAGGCCCTTCGGCCGCGTCCCGGACCCCTGCGTGTGCGCTCGTCGTCCAACGGATGACCCTCCGGGGCCCGTCCCGCCGGGCGCCCTCTGGTGCATCGACCGAGGGCGACGCCGCCTTGAGGTTCTCTTGAGGAACACATGGGTCGGACGGACCGGATCGTCGAGGAACCCTAGGCTCCGGCGATGCGCGCCGTCCGAAGCCTCGACCACACCGCCTCCGTCGTCGACGTCCCCGAGCCCTCCGGGGAGGGGGTCCTCGTGCGGGTCGCGGCCGCCGGGATCTGCGGGTCGGACCT
>JBEIGA010000358.1:0-3254 GCA_040382135.1 Acidimicrobiales bacterium | reverse complement strand
TCCCCTGTCGTTGCTCGCCGGCTGGCCGAGCATCGAGGTCGGCCCCTGACGACGCTCCGCGCTCAGGCCTGTTCGGGCCGGAGCGTGGGGAAGAGCACGACGTCGCGGATGCTCGGCGTGTCGGTGAGCAGCATGACGAGGCGGTCGATGCCGATCCCGAGCCCGGCGGTGGGCGGCAGGCCGTACTCCAGGGCGCGGAGGTAGTCCTCGTCCATGCCCATGGTCTCGGCCTCACCCGCCTCCTTCTCGGCCTCCTGGGCCTGGAACCGGCGGCGCTGCTCGTCCGGATCGACGAGCTCCGAGAAGGCGTTGCAGAGCTCGCGTCCGGCCACGATCGCCTCGAACCGCTCCACCATGCCCGGCTCGCTCCGGTGGTCGCGCGAGAGCGGCGACACCTCGACCGGGTAGTCCATGACGAACACCGGCCCCCACAGCGCGGCTTCGGTGGTCTTCTCGTACAGCTCGAGGATGAGCTTGCCGGGGCCGTAGTGGTCCTTCACCGGGATCTCCCGCTCCTCGCAGAGCCGGACCAGCTCCTCGCGCGGGGTCTCGAGCGAGACGCGGATGCCGGCGTGCTCCTCGAGCAGGTCGACGAGCGTGGCCCGTCGCCAGGGCGGGGTGAGGTCGATCTCGCGGCCGCCGTAGGTGAGGACCGTGGTGCCGTGGAGCTCCCGCGCGAGGTGGGCGACGAGTTCCTCGGTGAGCTCCATCACGTCCGTGTAGTCGCCGTAGGCCTGGTAGAGCTCGAGCATCGTGAACTCGGGGTTGTGCCGGGTGGACATGCCCTCGTTGCGGAACACCCGGGCGATCTCGAAGACCCGTTCGAAGCCGCCGACCACCAGGCGCTTCAGGTAGAGCTCCGGCGCGATCCGCAGGAAGAGCTCCATGTCGAGCGCGTTGTGGTGGGTGACGAACGGCCGGGCGAGCGCGCCGCCGGGGATCGGGTGGAAGACCGGGGTCTCCACCTCCATGAAGGCGCGGTCCTCGAGGAACCGGCGGGTGAGCGACAGGATCCGGCTCCGCGCCTGGAACGCCGCCCGTGCCTCCTCGGTGACCCACAGGTCCACGTACCGCTGGCGGTACCGCGTGTCCGGATCGGAGATGCCGTGCCACTTGTCGGGGAAGGGACGACGGGCCGGCGCCAGCACCTGCCACTCGTCGACGCGGACGGAGAGCTCGCCGCGGCGCGTCTTCATCACCTCGCCGCGCACGCCGAGCCAGTCGCCGAGCGAGCACGCGGTGAACGCCTCGAACGCCGGCGTGCCCTTGGCCGTGGCGAACAGCTGGATCCGGCCGGACGAGTCCTGGAGCACCCCGAAGGCGAGCTTGCCCTGATCACGGCGGAGCATCAGCCGGCCGGCGACGGCGACGACCTCCCCCGTCTCGTGGCCGTCGGGGATGTCGGCGAAGCGCTCGACGATCGACGCCGCCGTGGCGGTCGGGTCGAAGCGGTACGGCACGGGGGGCTGGTCGGTCATGGTCTCTCGGTGTTGCGTCGGTGCACGATCCGCAGACCGTGGAGGGTGAGGTAGGGCTCGACGTGCTCGATGGTGGCCGCCACGGGGGCGATGAGGTGGGCGAGGCCGCCGGTGGCGACGACGGTGCACGAGCCGAGCTCGGCGCGGAACCGCTCGATCATGCCGTCGATCTGCGCGGCGAAGCCGTAGACGGCGCCGGACTGGATGGACTCGACCGTGCTCTTGCCGATCACGCTGCGGGGCTCGACGAGCTCCACGGCCCGCAGCGCAGCCGCTCGCCCGAACAGGGCGTCGAGGCTGATCTCGATGCCCGGGGCGATGGCGCCTCCGAGGAACTCGCCGTTCGCGGAGATGACGTCGAAGTTGTTGCCGGTGCCGAAGTCGACGACCACCGTGGGGCCGCCGTACAGGTCGAAGGCGCCGACCCCGTTGGCCACCCGGTCGGCGCCGACCTCCTTCGGGTTGTCGTAGAGGATCGGCATCCCGGTGCGGACGCCGGGCTCGATCACGATCGGGTCGAAGTCGCAGTAGCGGGCGACCATCTGGCGGAGGCTGGCGAGCACCCGGGGGACGCCGGCGCAGATGGCCACGCCGATGACGTCGTCCTCGAAGACGAAGCCTGCGAAATCCAGGAAGTTCCGGATCAGCACGGCGTGCTCGTCGGCGGTGCGCGACGCGTCGGTGCTGATGCGCCAGTGCTCGAGCAGGCCGCGGCTCGCGCCCTCGCCGACCTCCGCGGTGTCGTCGTACAGGCCGATGACCGTCTGGGTGTTCCCGACGTCGATGGTGAGCAGCATGGGATCCCCGGGTGTCAGTCGGTGGGGTGGATGTCGAGCCCGAGGTCGAGCACCGGGGCCGAGTTCGTGAGCGCCCCGACCGAGACGAGGTCGACGCCGGTGGCGGCGTAGGCGTCGATCGTGGTGAGGTCGATGCCGCCGGACGCCTCCACGAGCGGCCGGCGACCGGTGGCGGCTTCGTGGGCATCGAGCGCCGTCACACAGGCGCGCACCTCGTCCGGGGTCATGTTGTCGAGCAGGATCGCCTCGGCACGCGCCTCGAGCGCCTCGTGCACCTGGTCGAGCCGTTCGCATTCCACGTGCACGGTCCGGCCGGGGTACCGCTCGTGCGCCCGGGCCACGGCCTCGGCGATGGTGGTGCCGGTGAGGTGGTTGTCCTTCAGCATCACCCACTCGGAGAGGTTGCCCCGGTGGTTGTGGCCGCCGCCGGCGCGCACCGCCGCCTTCGCGAGGGTGCGAAGCCCCGGGATGGTCTTGCGGGTGTCCCACACGCGGACCCTGCCCGCCGAGAGGTCGACGTAGCGGGCGGTGAGCGTGGCGATCCCCGAGAGGTGGCCCAGGAAGTTCAGGGCCGTGCGCTCGGCGGTGAGGATCGACGCCAGCCGTCCCTCGATCTCGGCCACCACCTGACCGGCCTCGAGGCGGTCGCCGTCGTGGGCGAGCCACCGCACCGAGACCGCCGGGTCGACCTGGTGGAAGGCCTCGGTGGCACAGGCGCTCCCGGCGAGGACGCCCGCCCTGCGGGCGCCGATCGTGCCCGCCGCATGGCGGTGCTTCGGGACCAGGGCGGCGCTCAGGTCGCCGAGCGGATCGAGGTCCTCGGCGAGGGCGCGCGTGACCGCGTCGACGACCACGTGGTGGGGGACCTCGAGCTCCATCCCCCCAGCCTGCCAACTGGCGGCCGAACCGCCCAACCGGAATCCCCACCCCCCCTCGAATCCGAACTCCCCCAATCCGGACCGGGGCCGGGGGGGGGGGG
>JBEIGA010000357.1:0-3287 GCA_040382135.1 Acidimicrobiales bacterium | reverse complement strand
GGCCCGCACGCCGTTGCGATGGTCGGCGCGAACCTGTTCGCCGTCGCGGTGGTCGCCTTCACCATCGTGCTCGGCCGGGTGACCGACGAGGTGATCGTCCCCGCCCTCGACGACGGCGGGCCCGGTCGGGGCGGCGTCGACGGGGGCGACGTGCTCGCCGCCCTGGCCCTCGTGATGGGCGTCGCCGCGGTGCGCGGGCTCAGCATCGCGGTCCGCCGCTACTTCCTCGCGATGGCCGAGTACCGCACCCAGCGGACCTGGCGGCGCGCGGTGCTCGAGCGGTACCTGTCGTTGCCGCTGCGGACGCTCCAGCAGCGTTCGACCGGTGAGCTGCTCGCCCACGCCGACTCGGACATCGAGGCGGCGACCTCCATGCTCCGACCCCTCGCGTTCGCCGTCAGCATCGTGGCGCTCGTGGTCTTCTCGCTGCTGGCGCTGCTGGCCGTGCACTGGTCGCTGATGCTCGTGGGCCTCGTCCTCTTCCCGCTGCTCACGTTCGTGAACCACCTGTACACGAAGCGGGTGGAGCTCCCCTCCGCCCGTGCGCAGGCTGCGCTGGGCGACGTCTCGACCATCGCCCACGAGAGCTTCGACGGTGTGCTGGTGGTGAAGACGCTGGGCCGGGAGGCTGCGGAGGTCGAGCGGCTCTCGGCGGCCGCCGACCGCCTCCGGGCGGAGCGGGTCGAGGTCGGGGCGCTGCGCGCGCTCTTCGAGCCGTTCATCGACGCCCTGCCCAACCTGGGCACGGTCGTCCTCGTGGCCATCGGCGCCACGCTCGTCGCCGACGGGGAGGCCACCGTGGGCGAGATCGTCCGGGGCGCGTCGATCTTCGCCATGCTCGCCATGCCCATCCGGATCCTCGGCTACTTCCTCGAGGAGATGCCGCGGTCGGTGGTGGCGCTCGACCGGGTCGATCGGGTGCTCGCCCTGCAGGGATCACCGGTCCGGTCCACGGTGGCGCCGCCGGTGGGGCCGCTCGCCGTGGAGGCCGACGGCGTGCGCTTCTCGCACCAGGGCTCGGCGCCGGTGCTCGACGGGCTGTCGCTGGCCATCCCGGCCGGTGGGAGCGTGGCCCTCGTCGGCTCGACCGGCGCCGGCAAGTCGACCCTCGTCGCGCTGCTCGCCCGCATGCTGGAGCCCGACGCCGGGTCCATCCGCATCGGTGGCGTGCCGCTCGCCTCGATCGACGAGGACGAGCTGCGCGCCGCCGTCGTCCCCGTCTTCCAGGAGACCTTCCTCTTCGCCGACACCATCCGGGAGAACCTGACGCTCGGGCTCGACCTGTCCGATCACGAGCTGCGGCGTGTCGCGGCGCTGTGCCGGGCCGACGAGTTCATCAGCGAGCTCCCGCACGGCTACGACACGGTCGTCGGTGAGCGCGGGGTGACGCTCAGCGGCGGGCAGCGGCAGCGGGTCGCCCTGACCCGTGCCCTCCTCCGCCGTCCGCGGGTCCTGCTGCTCGACGACGCCACCTCGGCCGTCGACCCGCGCATCGAGGCCGAGATCCTCGCGAACCTCCGCGCGGAGCTCGACACGACCCTCGTCGTCGTCGCCTACCGGCTCGCCACGATCCGGCTCGCCGACCGCGTGCTGTACCTCGCCGACGGACGCATCGTTGCGGACGGGCGGCACGAGGCGCTGCTGGCCCGCCCCGACTACTCGGCCCTCGTGCGCGCCTACGAGCAGGGGAGGGTCGCGTGACCGCGCTCCTGCCCGTCGAGGAGACGCAGACGGTCCGGGCCCTGCCCACGCTCCGGCGCGGCCTCGCGGTCAGCCCCGAGCTGAAGCGCGGCTTCCGGGTCACCGCGCTGATGGCGCTCGTCGCCGCCGTGGGCAAGCTCGTCATCCCGATCCTCGTGCAGGTCGTCCTCGACCGGGGCATCGACGCGGACGACGGGCTGCGCGGCGGGTTCGTCGCCGCGGCCTGCACGGCGGCCGGGATCATCGTCCTCGCAGTGGCCGTGCTCTCCTGGGGCACCTACCGCCGGCTCGTCGCCACCACCGAGGACACGCTGCGCAACCTGCGCGTCCGCACCTTCGACCACATCCACCGCCTGAGCTACGCGGAGCACACCGGCACCCGGAAGGGGGTCCTGACCGCACGCGTCACGAGCGACGTCGAGACGTTGGCCCGGTTCGCCCAGTGGGGCGCGGTGTCGTGGATCGTCAACGGGGCCATCATCGTCGGCGCCCTCGTGGTGATGCTCGTCTACTCCTGGCAGCTCACCCTCGTGACCGTCCTCGTCTACGTGCCGCTCGTCCCCATCCTGCGGTGGGTGCAGCGCCGCCAGCTGGTCGCCTACGACCGGGTGCGCTCGCGCGTCGGCGACACGTTGTCGGCCGTCTCCGAGGCGGTCCTCGGGGCGCCGGTCGTCCGTGCCTACGGCTACAGCGCCCGGGTCGAGCGCCGGCTCGACGACGAGCTCGACGCGCTGTACCGGTCGCAGCTGCGGGCGCACCGGTTCTTCGCCTTCCTCATGCCCGCCACCGACATGTTCGGGGCGGCCGCCGTCGCTGCGGTGATCGGCGTCGGCGTGTGGTGGGGCGGCGACTGGGGGCTCTCGTCGGGTGAGCTCGTCGCCTTCGTGTTCCTGGTGAACCTGGTCCTGACCCCGATCGCGGAGATCGGCGAGACCCTCGACCAGACCCAGACCGCCCTCGCCGGTTGGGCGAAGATCCTGGCCGTGCTCGACGTCCCGGTCGAGGTGCGGGACCCCGAACCGGGCAGGGACCTGCCGGCCGGCCCGTTGCCGCTCCGGCTGCGTTCCGTCGGGTTCGCCTACGGCGCCGGTCCGCCGGTGCTGCTCGACGTCGACCTCGACATCCCCGCGGAGGCCACCGTCGCCGTGGTGGGTGAGACGGGGTCGGGCAAGACCACCATGGCGAAGCTCCTGGCCCGCTTGGCGGACCCGACGGCCGGGGTGGTCGAGGTGGGAGGGATCGACCTCCGGGAGGTGTCCGGGGCGTCCCGGCGGTCGTCGATCCGGATGGTCCCCCAGGACGGGTTCCTCTTCGACACCACGATCCTCGAGAACGTCCGGTTCGGCCGTCCGGGCAGTACCGACGAGCAGGTTGCCGCGGCGTTCGAGCGGCTCGGCATCGGCTGGTGGGTCGACCGTCTGCCGAACGGGCTCGCCACCCGCGTCGGTCCGCGCGGCGACGCCCTGTCGGTGGGGGAGCGGCAGCTCGTCGCCCTGGCCCGTGCGCAGCTCGCCGATCCCGGGCTCCTCATCCTCGACGAGGCGACCTCGGCCGTGGACCCGGAGACCGAGGTCGCGCTCACGGAG
>JBEIGA010000356.1:0-3287 GCA_040382135.1 Acidimicrobiales bacterium | reverse complement strand
GTGATGGTGGTGCCGGCGGCGTCGTCGGCCTGCGGCAGGTGCTGGAGCATCGGCAGGAACGTGGCCTTCGTCTCCGGGTCGGGCCAGGTCCAGTCGATGCGGTCGTCGACGCCGGCGGCCGTGGCGATCGGGCGCATGTGCCCGCGGAAGTAGTTCCAGGCCCCCGCGAGCAGCTTCTCCTCCCAGCTCCAGCCGGCGATGCGCCGGTAGGCGTCCCGGGTGGCGGCCCGCGCCGCGGTGGTGATGGCGGGGAGCTCGTCGAGCCCGACCGGCGCCAGGTTCCCCCGGCCGTCGGAGGAGAACAAGGAGAACGCCGACAGCAGGTCCCAGAAGTTCGCCGGGACCATGTGCGAGGAGCCCCAGTCGATGATGTGGGTCTGCACGCCGGGTTCGAACACGAGCCCGGCGACCAGGTTGCCGTAGGGCATGGCCGTGCCGTCGGCCCACGGCATGAACGACTCGCCCAGGTGCGAGAACTCCCGGAGGACGAGGGTGCGCCCGTCGGGCAGCGGGTAGGGGCCGGTGTCGTTGGTGCCCCAGCGGGTCTCGAGGAACAGCAGGAACAGGTACTGGGCCAGTGACGCACAGAAGCGCTGGACCTCGGACCGGCCTTCGGCGGCGAGCCCCGTGGCGGCCTCGACGAACCGGTCGACGACGGGCTGCGGGTAGGCCCGGTTCTGCTCGCCGGCGTCGTAGTTCTGGTAGAAGCCGTCGCCACGCCAGGTGCGCAGGTACCGGTGGTGCCAGTCGAGGATCGTGGCGACGCGCCAGTGCTCGTCCGGTCGGGTGATGCCGATCGCATTCTCGAACTCCCGCCCGCCGAGGGTCACTACGACGATCGACGACAGGCCGGCCGAGGTGTTCTGCCACCCGGGCGTGCGCATGCGGGTCGCCAGCTCCTCGGGCCCGACGGCAGCGGAAACCGTGCTCAGGATCTCCGGGAACCGTCGCCACTGCTCGACGCCCACGTAGGCGACGTACTCGTTCACCGGGATGAGCGGCGTCCGCAGCGCCGTCCGGTTGGAGGCCAGCTTCGTGGTGACGAGCGAGTGGTACCGCAGCAGGCGGTTGCAGGCGGCGACGTCGAGCGGCGGGGTTCCGACCATGGCCGCACGCTAGACCCCAGGCGATCCGGGCGGGGTGGGATGAGAACGCGTTCCACTAGTGTCCCGGCCGTCCGCCACTGCCGGAGGAGCACCCCCGATGGAGAACGTCCTGTCGTCCTGGGACGACTACCCGGTCCACCAGACCAGCCAGTTCATCCGCCACGTCGCCACGAGCGACCGCAACTTCTACGACCGCTACTACTTCAACCTCCACGGCTCCTCCGACGAGCTGTTCGCCATCTTCGGGCTCGGCCAGTACCCCAACCTCGGCGTGACCGACGCGTTCCTCTGCGTTCGCCGGGGCGAGGACCACCACGTGGTGCGGATGAGCAAGCCGCTGGGCGACCGCATGGACCTCTCGGTCGGCCCCTTCCGCGTCGAGATCCTCGAGCCGCTGAAGAAGCTGCGGGTCGTGCTCGAGCCCACCGAGCACTCGCTCGCGATGGACGTCACCTGGAACGGGCTCGGCCCGGCCATCCCCGAGCCCGGGCACTACATCCGCAACAAGGGCCGGATCGTGTTCGACACCCAACGCCTGGCCCAGCTCGGCTCGTGGGAGGGCACGCTCAGCGTCGGCGACGAGACGTTCGAGGTCACCCCGGACCGCTGGGGCGGCAGCCGCGACCGCTCGTGGGGCATCCGACCGGTGGGCGAGCCGGAGGGCGACGGCATCCGCCAGGGCACCAACGTCATGGCGGGCATGTGGAACTACTTCCCCATGCGGTTCGCCGACCACTCGATCTACTACATCTGCCAGGAGGACCCGCACGGCGACCGCGTGCTCGTCCAGGCGGAGCGGGTCTGGGACGACCCCGAGCGCGGCATCGAGGACCTGGGCCGTCCCGAGCACGACCACCGGTTCATCTCCGGCACCCGTGTGCTCCGGGACTCGACCATCACGTTCCCGCAGGCCGGCATCACCGTCGAGTGCACCTCGGTGCTGCCGAACTTCCTCGGCATCGGCACCGGCTACGGCCTCGACGCCGACTGGCGCCACGGCATGTACCAGGGACCGGAGCTCGTGGTGCAGGGCAAGGTCATGAAGGTCGCCGAGATCATGGGCCTCGGCCAGTACGCGGTCGTCGACCACGTGGGCCGCTTCGAGTACGACGGCAACGTCGGCTACGGCCTGTACGAGCACGGCTTCTTCGGTCCTTTCCCCAGGTACGGCATGACCGACGGCGCCATGGGCGCCCCCTGATCCCACCCCCCTCTCGTTCTGGCGTACTTCCTGTACCGCTGCGGTACAGGAAGTACGCCGAAACGGAGGGGTGGGCGGTGGTACGGTGGGGGTGCTGGACATCCCCGTCGGGAGAGCCCGCCCCGCAGCCGGCGGGGAAGGCGCCGAAGGAGCAACCGCCCTCGGAAACTCTCAGGCACCCGGACCGGTGGGGACAGGCGACTCGGGAGAGCCCCGCCCCCGCGGCGGGCGCCGAAGGAGCAACCCCGCCCTGCGGGGGAATCTCTCAGGTACATCCGACCGAGGAGGGCACCCGATCCGACCACCGGAAGGTGCCCCATGCCCGCGGACCGCTCGCCCCTCGCCGACCTCGACCCCGCCGCCGACTTCGAGGGCCGCCACATCGGGCCCCGTGCCACCGACCTGGCCGCCATGCTCGCCGAGCTGGGGGTCGCGTCGCTCGACGAGCTCACCGACACCGCGGTCCCGGCCGCGATCCGGATCCGGGAACCGCTCGCCCTGCCGGGGCCGGTGTCCGAGCCCGAGGTGCTCGACCGGCTGCGGGCGTTGGCCGCCGAGAACGAGGTGTTCACCTCGCTCATCGGGTGCGGCTACACCGACACGGTCACCCCCGGGGTGATCCTGCGCAACGTGCTCGAGAGCCCCGCCTGGTACACGGCGTACACGCCGTACCAGCCCGAGATCAGCCAGGGGCGGCTCGAGGCGCTCCTGAACTTCCAGACGATGGTGGCGGACCTCACGGGCATGGAGATCGCCAACGCGTCGCTGCTCGACGAGGGCACGGCCGCTGCCGAGGCCATGACGCTGCTGCACCGGATCTCGAAGACGAAGGCGAACGGCTTCTTCGTCGACGCCGACTGCCTGCCCCAGACCATCGCCGTCGTGCGGACCCGTGCCGAGGCCCTGGGCATCGACGTCGTGATCGGCGACCCCGCCGAGCTCCCCGGGGAGGGCTGCTTCGGGGTGCTGCTCCAGTACCC
>JBEIGA010000355.1:0-3297 GCA_040382135.1 Acidimicrobiales bacterium | reverse complement strand
GCGCGCGGCGCCTTGAGCGCCTTGTTCATCTCGCGCAGCACGTGCAGGCGGCCCTGCTTGGCCTGCTCCAGCGCCTGCGCCATGATCTGCCGCGTCAGGCCCTCGCACTTGATGTCCATCTGCAGCGCGGTGATGCCGCGCCCGGTGCCGACGACCTTGAAGTCCATGTCGCCGCACGCGTCTTCGCTGCCGAGAATGTCGGACAGGATCGCGTACTTCTTGCCCTCCATCACGAGGCCCATCGCGATGCCCGCGACCGGAGCCTTGATGGGCACGCCGGCGTCCATCAGCGACAGGCTCGAACCGCAGACCGACGCCATCGAGGTGGAGCCGTTCGACGACAGGACGTCGGACACCAGGCGGAGGGTGTACGGGAAGTCGTCGATGGCGGGGACCACCGGGAACAGGGCCCGCTCGGCGAGCGCGCCGTGGCCGATCTCGCGGCGCTTCGGGCCCCGCATGAAGCCGGTCTCACCGGTGGAGAACGGCGGGAAGTTGTAGTGGTGCATGTACCGCTTCTTGGTGACCGGCTCGATCGAGTCGATCATCTGGTCCATGCGCTTGGTGCCGAGCGTCGTGACGTTGAGCACCTGGGTCTCGCCCCGCTGGAAGAGGCCCGAGCCGTGGGCGGTGGGGATGACCCCCACCTCGGCGGACAGCGGCCGGAGGTCGGCCACGCCGCGGCCGTCGATGCGGACGCCCTCGTTGACGATGCGGCTGCGGACCACGTCCTTGGTGATGGACCGGAACGCCGCCTTCAGCTCCTTCTCGGCCGTGGGCGAATCGGCGAACTGCGGGAGCAGCTCGGCCAGGACCTCGGCCCGGAGGGCGTTCTCGGCGTCCTGGCGCTCGGCCTTGTCGGCGATCGACATGATCGCGACGAGCTTCTGGCGGGACGCAGCGTCGACGGCGGCCTTGATCGCGTCGGCGTAGTCGACCTGGACCGTGTAGCTCATCGTCTCGACGGGGCCGACCTTGGCGGCGAGCTCCTGCTGGAGCTCGACGCACTCGCGGATCCAGGTCTTGGACGCCTCGAGGCCACTGGCGAGCACACTCTCGTCGACCTTCGGGGCGCCGCCCTCGGTGAGCTCCCACTGGGCGGCCGTGCCGCCGGCCTCGACCATCATGATGGCGACGTCACCGTCGTCGAGCAGGCGACCCGCGACCACCATCTCGAAGGCGGCGTTCTCGCCCTCCTCGTAGGTGGGGAAGGGGATCCAGGTCCCCTCCTCCGACCAGGCGATCCGGACCGCGCCGATGGGGCCGCTGAACGGGATCGGCGAGATGGACAGCGCTGCCGACGCGCCGTTGATGGCGACGACGTCGTAGGGGTTCTCCTGGTCGGCGCCGAGCACGAGGCCGACGACGTGGACCTCGTTGCGGAAGCCGTCGGGGAACGCCGGCCGCAGGGGCCGGTCGATGAGGCGGCAGGTGAGGATCGCGGACTCGCTGGCCCGACCCTCACGGCGGAAGAACGAGCCGGGGATCTTGCCGGCGGCGTAGGACCGCTCCTCGATGTCGACGGTGAGCGGGAAGAAGTCGATGCCCTCGCGGACCGACTTCGCGGCGGTGGCCGTGACGAGCAGGCTCGTCCGGCCGAGCGATGCCTGGACCGCGCCGTCGGCGAGGTGGGCGAGCTTGCCGGTCTCCAGGGTCAGGACCTTCTCGGGCGCACCCGTGAAGCTGCGGGAGACGGTGTGGGTGGATGCCATGGGGCTCCTCTCCTGGGCGGGTGGTCCCCGCCCGTCGGGGCCGACCCCGTCCGGGGGCCGGCCGTCTGAGGCGCACGGCCGGGCCAGTTCCCAGTTGGATGCCTCCCGGCCTCCCTGTCGCCCCGGCGTTCCGGGGCGTGGGCCGGGCCACATGCAACTGGCAGCTGACCACCCACCGTGCGCCGGTGGGTTGAACGCGGCACGAGCGGCCATCGGGCCGCTCGTGCCATGGGGTGCTACCGGCGCAGACCGAGCTTGGCGATGATCGCCCGGTAGCGCTCGACGTCGTTGCGCTTGACGTAGTCGAGCAGGCGCCGCCGTCGGCCGACCAGCATCAGCAGGCCTCGCCGGGTGTGATGGTCCTTCTTGTGGACCTTCAGGTGCTCGGTGAGGAGGTTGATGCGGTCGGTCAGCAGAGCGATCTGGACCTCCGGCGACCCCGTGTCGGTGTCGTGGGTCCGGTGGGCGGCGATCGTCTCGGACTTGGGCGGCAGGTTCGCGGCCATGTGCGCGTGGGTTTCCTTTCGGGTGTCGGACCCGGCTCCTCGGTCCGCTGTGCGTGACCAGGGGCCATGACCGTCCGACGGCGCACCCCGGTGGACCCGGTGGTGCACGTGGACGGTGTCCCGGAACGGGACCGCGCCAGGGTAGCAGGAGCCGCCCGGAAACCCGGTCGGACCGCTCGGGAGCGCCGCCTCAGGCGACGACGACGGCCGGCTTCACCGTGCCGCCGCGGTGGGTCTCGTAGACCGCGAGCAGGGCACCGGACGGGTCGAGCACGGGCCACGGGCCGGATCCCTCGGCGCCCAGGCGCTCGGCGGGCAGCACCTTCCCGTGACGGACGTCGGCGGCGAGCTCGTCGTCGACGTGGACGGCGGCGAGATCGCGCAGCGCCTCCGGCAGGGGCAGCAGGGTCACCGCCTCCACCGGCGCGGCCTCCGCGACCGTGAAGGACCCGATCGCGGTGCGGCGCAGGTTCCGGAGGTGCGCACCGCCGCCGAGGGCCTGCCCGATGTCGGCGGCCAGGGTGCGGATGTAGGTGCCCGACGAACAGGTCACGGCGATCCGGTACACGCCGGGCTCGACCGGGACCGGGTCGACGGTCAGCTCGTGGATCGTGACGCGGCGGGCCTCCCGCTCGATCTCGATCCCCTCCCTGGCCAGCTCGTGCAGCCGCCGACCGCCGACCTTGATGGCCGAGACCATGGGCGGGATCTGGTCGATCTCGCCGACGAACCGGGCCGCTGCGGCGACGACGTCCTCGGGCCGGACGGCCCCCATGTCGTGGGTGGCCGTCACCTCGCCCGCGGCGTCGAGCGTCGAGGTCTCGGTCCCCAGCACCACCTCGCCCTCGTACCGCTTGGGGAGGGCGGTCATGAACCGCAGGAGCCGGGTGCCCCGGCCGACGCCGAGCAGGAGGACGCCCGTGGCATCGGGGTCCAGCGTGCCCGCGTGTCCGACCGCGCGCTGGCCGAAGCGCCGCTTATTCGTTCGGCTAACTGCCCCGCGTAGATATCCACCTGTGCGGCCACTTCGCGCGTCACAATTGGCCCCGTCCTCCGGCGGGCGGGGCTGCACCCTTGTC
>JBEIGA010000354.1:0-3358 GCA_040382135.1 Acidimicrobiales bacterium | reverse complement strand
CCTGAACCTCATCGGCGACCTCACCGCCCGCGACTTCGGCGGCTACCAGGCGGTGCTGGCCGTGCACGCCGAGGGCAGCATCGAGGCCGAGAAGCTCCAGATGAGCCGCTCCTTCGACCTCGACGGCGCCCGGACCTGGGCCCGCACCCTCGCCGGGCTCGCCTGACATGCCGCTCCAGCCGGTCCGTGTCGTCGGGCTCGACGCCGATGACACGCTCTGGCACAACGAGGCGCGCTTCGCCGAGACCCACGCCCACTTCTCGGAGCTGCTGGCCCCGTTCTCGGACCACGACGCCACCGAGGAGCGCCTCCTCGCCGTCGAACGCCGCAACCTCCGCCTGTTCGGCTACGGCGTGAAGGGCTTCGTGCTCTCCATGATCGAGACCGCCATCGAGGTCTCCGAGCGCCGGGTCGACGCCGCCACCATCCACGAGATCGTAGAGCTGGGCAAGGCGCTGCTCGACGCCCCGGTCGAGCTGCTCGACGGCGTCGCCGAGACCGTCGCCGCGCTCGCCGGCACCCACCGCCTGGTGCTCGTCACCAAGGGCGACCTGTTCAACCAGGAGGCCAAGATCTCCGCCTCGGGGCTGGCCGACCTGTTCTGGCGGATCGAGATCGTCTCGGAGAAGGACCCGGCCACGTACGAACGGGTCCTGCGCGCCCACGGCATCGACCGCGGCGAGTTCCTGATGGCCGGCAACAGCGTGCGCAGCGACGTCCTGCCCGTGCTCGACATCGGCGCACGCGCCGTCCACGTGCCGTACACGCTCACGTGGGCCATGGAGCGGGTGACGGACGCGGAGCTCGAGGGGCGCCGGTTCCCGGTGCTCGACCGGCTGGCGGACCTGCCCGCCCTGCTGGCCGGCCTGGACTGAGGGCTCGGGCGCCCCCGGCGCGGCCCGGGTCAGCCTCGGGCGGCGGGCCGCACGATCTGGCCGGGACGGGTCGCCACGGCGGCGGCGTCGAGCTCCCCGTCGCGCACGATGGGCGTGCCGTTCACGACGACGTGGCGCATGCCCGTCGGCTGGTCGGCCGTGAGCCGCTCGGCGTCGGCGGGGAAGTCCCGCACCCGCCGCACCGGACCGGGGGCGACGGTGGCCGGGTCGAAGATCGCCAGATCGGCGTGGGCGCCCAGGCGCACGTACCCGCGGTCGGCGAACCCGAAGAGGTCGGCCTGGGTGCCGGTGAGCTTGCGGACGGCCTGCTCGATGGGCATGAGCGAACGATCGCGGACCCAGAGGCCGAGGAAGTCGGTGGCCTGGGGGGCGTCGCAGAGCTGGCCCACGTGGGCGCCGGCGTCGGAGAGGCCCAGGGTGCAGTGGTCGAGGCCGAGGAGGTACTCGACGCCCTCGACGTCGTCGTTCGCCAGGATCGCCCGGACCCGCAGGTCGAGGTCGGCCTCGACCGCGAGGTCGAGCAGGGTGTCGAAGGGGTCGGTGCCCCGGTCGGCGGCGACGGCGGAGAGCCGGCGACCCACGAGCGAGGCGTCGGGCGCTTCCGTGACCTCGTAGGTGTCCCAGCGCGGGACCAGGCCCCGCTGGTGGACGAAGGCCTCGCGTGCCCGCGCCCGCCATGCGGGATCGGCGTAGGCGGCGCGGCGGGCGTCGAGGCCCTGGCTCATCAGCTCGGCGAAGACCGGGTTGGCGTTCAGCGTGAACGGGTCGGCGATCGACATCGAGAACGACAGGGGGCGGCTGGTGACCTGTGGCCAGACCTGGACGCCCGCCTCCCGCCCCTCGGCGTTCATCTCGGCCATCTTGCGGTACTGCCCGCCGGGCATGGTGAGCAGCGCGCCATAGGTCATCGGCACGCCGATGCGCGGCTGGATGTCGTAGAGGTCGGCGATGCCCACCTGGTCGCCGGGCGCCACCGAGACCACGCCCCGGCCCCAGTCGCCCACGGTGGCGGCCAGCGCGTCGAACTCGCGGCGGTCGGCGAAGCGGCTCGGGACCGGACGGCCCTCGTCGCCGCGGTGGGTCATGGCGAAGCTGGTGGCGAGACCGGCGGCACCGGCCTCGAGGGCCTCGCGCAGCACGGCGCACATGCGGGCGATCTCGTCGTCGGTGGCGGCCCGCTCGTAACCGGCGTCGCCCATCACGAACAGACGCAGGGCGGTGTGGCCCACGTACGCGGTGAAGTTCAGGGCCGGGCCGTGCCGCTCCACGGAGGCGAGGTAGTCCGGGAAGGTCTCGAAGTCCCAGGGGATGCCCGCGCCGAGCGTGTCGACGTTCATGTCCTCGACGTTCTCGAGGGTGCGGGCGATCAGCAGCCGGTGCTCGGGCCGGGTGGGGGCGATCGAGAAGCCGCAGTTGCCCGCGACCACGGTGGTGACGCCGTGCAGGCACGACGGGGTCAGCGCCGCGTCCCAGAAGACCTGGGCGTCGAAGTGGGTGTGGATGTCGATGAAGCCGGGAGCGACGACATGCCCCTCGGCGTCGAGGACGCGATCGCCCTCGAGCCCCTGCCCGATCCCGGTGATTCGCCCGTCGGTGACGGCGACGTCCGCCCGGTAGGCGGCCTCTCCCGTGCCATCGACGACGGTCCCACCACGGACGACGAGGTCAGCACCCATGTTCTCTCTCCCCTTCACCGGTGCCGCGTCCGATCGGACGCGTGCCGGGCCATCGGAGATTGTCGCGCAGGACGTACCCCCGACGTCAGCCCGACGAACGCACGAAGTGCCGTGACGCGGCCGCAGCCTGCAGCACGGCCCGCACGTCCACGACCCGCGGGCCGTCCCGGCGCACGCGCAGGGTGGCTTCGACACCGTCGAGCACCCGCCGCTTGCGCTCGCCGTCGAAGGCCATCAGCACGAGCCCGCGCACCGTCACCGGCTCGTCCGACGCCAGCCGGCGCACCTCGGCGATCGGCAGGTCCGCGTAGTGGCCGGGCGCGGTGGGGGCGTGCAGCACGAGCGCCGGCGTCTCCCCGGGCGACGCGAACCGCACCAGCAGGCCGCCCTCGTCCGCATCCGACACCGGCTCGAGGAGGCCGCCCACCGCGGCGAACCCGATGGCGGCCGGCTCGGCGCGGGTGAGCACCGCGACCCGCATGGTGGCCGGGTCGAAGAGCTCGAGGGAGCCGACGAAGCGGTCGGCGACGGCCACGGCGTCCACGAGGGCGATGTCGGGGTCCTCGCCGTCGATCTCGACGTGCACGAGCTTCGCCCGTCGGCTCGCGGCGTCGAGGGGCACCGCCCCGGACGCCACGAGGCCTGCTGCGGCGCCGGCGACGGTCGGCTCGACGAACACCGGGAAGGCGTTGTTGGTCCCCGTCGACAGCGGGATCACCGGCGCGTCGGGCCACCCCTTGGCGACCGCCCGGTTGGTGCCGTCGCCGCCGAGCACCACGACCACGT
>JBEIGA010000353.1:0-3370 GCA_040382135.1 Acidimicrobiales bacterium | reverse complement strand
TCGAGATCGTCGGCGTCGTGCATCCTGGGACTCCTTCCCCGGCCCCCGGCCTCAAGCACCGACGGTCGTCTGACCGTCACCGTAGCGACCCGATCCCCGGGGGACACCGGCCAACAGGCGCCGCAGATCGGCCTCCTCGAGGGTCTCCTGGTCGATGAGCGCGGCGGCCAGGGCATCCAGGGACGACCGATGGGTGGTGAGCACGGTGACGGCGTCGGCGTGGGCGCCCTCGATCAGGCGCCGGATCTCCGAGTCGATCTCGGCGGCCACGGTGTCGGAGTAGTCGGGCTCGTGGCCGACCTCCTTGCCGAGGAAGACCTCGCCGTGGGTGCGCCCCAGCCGGCGCAGACCGAGCTCGTCGCTCATGCCGTACTCGGTGACCATGGCCCGGGCGATGTTCGTGGCGCGCTCGATGTCGTTGGCGGCGCCCGTGGTGATCTCGCCGAACACCAGCTCCTCGGCCGTGCGGCCGCCCAGGATCATGGCGAGCTCGTCGATCAGCTCGGAGCGGCTCCGCAGCACCCGGTCCTCCTCGGGGAGGGCGAGGGTCCATCCGAGCGCCCGGCCGCGGCTCACGATGGAGACCCGGTGGATCGGGTCGCAGTGCTCCAGCGCATGACCCACCAGCGCGTGACCGGCCTCGTGGTACGCCACCACCCGCTTCACATCGGGGGAGAGCACCCGCGTCCGACGCTCGGGACCGGCGATCACACGGTCGATGGCGTCCTCGACCTCCTCGGCGGCGATGATCGAGCGGCTCCGCCGGGCGGCGAGGAGCGCGGCCTCGTTGAGCAGGTTGGCGAGGTCCGCGCCCGAGAACCCCGGGGTCCGGCGGGCGATGAGCTCGAGCGACACGTCGTCGGCGAGCGGCTTGCCCTTGGCGTGGACCTGGAGGATCGCCTCACGCCCCCGGACGTCGGGGAGGTCGATGACGATCTGGCGGTCGAAGCGGCCGGGCCGGAGCAGGGCGGGATCGAGGATGTCGGGGCGGTTCGTGGCCGCCATCAGGATCACGCCGGCGTTGGGGTCGAAGCCGTCCATCTCGACGAGGAGCTGGTTCAGGGTCTGCTCCCGCTCGTCGTGCCCGCCGCCGAGCCCGGCGCCACGGTGGCGCCCGACGGCGTCGATCTCGTCGACGAAGACGATGGCGGGGGCCGCCTGCTTCGCCTGCTCAAACAGGTCGCGGACGCGACTGGCGCCGACGCCCACGAACATCTCCACGAAGTCCGAGCCCGAGATCGAGAAGAACGGCACGCCGCTCTCACCCGCCACCGAGCGGGCGAGCAGCGTCTTGCCGGTGCCCGGCGGCCCGTAGAGCAGGACGCCCTTCGGGATCTTCGCCCCGAGCGACTGGAACTTGGACGGGTCGCGGAGGAAGTCGACCACCTCCCGCAGCTCCTCGACGGCCTCGTCGGCGCCGGCGACGTCGCTGAAGGTGACCTTCGGCGCGTCGGCCTGGACCCGCTTTGCCCGCGACTTCCCGAACTGCATCACGCGGCCGCCGCCGGGCCCGGAGTTCAGCAGGAAGATCATCAGGCCGACCAGCAGCAGGATCGGCAGGAACGAGATCAGCACCGACCACCAGACCGACTGCGCCTGCCGGTCGACGGTGACCTCGATGGGCGGGGTGGCGTCGCGCAGCTGTTGCACGAGCTCGTCGGCGAACTCGCCCACGTAGGTGGTCCGGTAGCGGGTGTCGTCGCGGAGCTCGCCGAGGACCTCCTGGTCGCGCTCCTTGATCTCGGCGGTGCGGACCTCGCCGGCCTCCACGGCGTCGAGGAACTCGTTGACCGTGAGGTCGGTCCGGGGTTCCTCGGTCGAGAGGACGTTCACGAACAGCACGACGGCGGCCACCCCGACGAGCAGGGGGATGAGCAGGGACCGACGGGGACGCTTCACGATGCGAGCAGGCTACCGCCCGTCGCCGGGAGCTCTCCCGGCCGGGCCCGACCGCCGCCCCGGGTCAGCGCAGGGTCAGCACGGGCTCAGCGCGGGACGGCGACGTGGATGTCGGGGAGGTTCCGGTACCGCTCGGCCACGTCGAGGCCGTACCCGAGCACGAAATCCGGCGGGATCCGGAAGCCGACGTAGGACACCAGCGACGGGTCGGCGCTCGACTCCTCCCGCATGAGGAGGGTGCAGATGCGGAGGCTGGCCGGGTTGCGCGCGAGGAGGGTCCGCCGCAGGTAGCTCAGGGTCAGGCCGCTGTCGACGATGTCCTCGACCACGAGCACCTCCCGACCGGTGAGGTCGATGTCGAGGTCCTTCACGATCCGCACCACGCCGGAGGTGGTGGTGGCGTTGCCGTAGGAGGAGACAGCCATGAAGTCGACCTCGACCGGCAGGTCGATCTCCCGGCACAGGTCCGACAGGAAGAGGAAGGCGCCCTTCAGGATCCCGACCAGCAGCAGGGGCCGGCCGTCGTAGTCGGCCGTGATCTCGCGGCCGAGCTCCCCGATGCGTGCCCGCAGCGTCTCCTCCGACAGCAGCACCTCGCCCGGCACATGGCTCGGTTCACCCATGGCGCACCCCCGGTGTCGTCATCGTCGGCATCCGCGTCGACGGCCGCCGCACGCTACCGGAGGCGGACCGGGCGATCGCCCTCGGCGGGCACGGGGCCCACCGAGAGCCGACCCCGGTGGCGTGAGACCCTCCAGCCGCCCGGCAGCTCGCACGCCGTCGCCTCCAGGGCGGCGACGGCGAGCACGCGGTCGACGGCGCCGGCCGGCGGGGGGTGCTCGGCCCCGGTCTCCTCCCGGAGCCAACGCCGGATCGCCACCGCCGCGAGCGGCACCGGGATCGCCCGCAGCGTGGCGGCGTCCGCCGTGTCGATCCCGGCGGCGAGGTCCTCCAGCAGAGCCACCGAGGCGCCGGCGAGATCGGCGAACCGGGCCAGCACGGGCACGACGTCGCGGTCGGCGACGTCGTCGAGCAGGGGCAGCACCTCGTGGCGGATGCGGTTGCGCCGGTGCCGCGGGTCGGCGTTCGACGGATCGACGACGGGCTCGAGCCCGAGCGCCTCGCACAGGGCACGGGTCTCGGAGCGGCGCAGGTCGAGGATCGGGTGGCGGGTCCGGTCACGGATACCCCCGAGGCCCGTGAGCCCCGATCCGCGGAGCAGGTGGAGCAGGACGGTCTCGGCCTGGTCGTCGGCGGTGTGGCCGAACCGTGCACCGGCGGGCAGCGCGGCGAGGCGAGCCGCGCGGGCCCGGGCCTCGAGGTTCGGGCCGTCAGGGACCGGCGCCGTGACCGCACGGAACCCGGCGCCGAAGCGGTCCGCAGCGGCGCGGACCACCTGGGCCTCGCCCGCCGAACCGGGCCGCAGGCCGTGGTCGACGTGCACCGCGGTGACCCGGCACCCGGCCGCCAC
>JBEIGA010000352.1:0-3377 GCA_040382135.1 Acidimicrobiales bacterium | reverse complement strand
GCTGGTATCCGACGTGATGACGCCCGACCCGCTCACGGTGGGGGTCGAGGCGCTGGTGCGGGACGTCCGTGAACGGATCCTCGCGTGCGGTGGGCACGCGGTCCCGGTGATCGACGGCGACCAGCGGCCGGTCGGGGTGATCACCGCCACCGACCTCTTCGAGGGCCTGCCCCCCGAGCTCCCGGTCCGGGCCGCCGCCTCCCGGCGCGTCCTGGCGGTGGAGGCGGGTGCGACGGTCGGGGAGGCCGCCCGTCTGATGCGGCGCCAGGGGGTGCACCACCTGGTCGTGACCCGCCGCGGGGTGATCGTCGGGATCGTGTCCTCCTACGACCTGCTGGCGGTCCTCGAGCGGATGGTCGGCGACGACGGCCTGCCACCGGTCGCCCTTCCGCACGAGCCCCGCCTCACCGCCCACGGCTGAGCCCCCGCACCCGTCGGGCCGGTACGGTGCCGGGCATGACGGACGCGTTCGATCGCCGGCGCCTGCAGGAGCTCGTCGACCGGGAGGCCGCGGCGTACGCGGCGGGTCGTCCCCGGGCCCGGGCCGCACACGACGAGGCGACCTCCCTGCTCGGCGGGGTGCCCATGACCTGGATGAACAAGTGGGCCGGCGGGTTCCCGCTCCAGCTCGAGCGGGCCCACGGGAACCGCGTCACCGACACCGACGGGCACACCTACGTCGACTTCGCCCTCGGCGACACCGGGGCGATGGCCGGTCACGCACCGCCGCCCGTCGCCCGGGCGGTCGAGCGGGTGCTGTCCGAGCGCGGCGGGATCACCGCCATGCTGCCCACCGAGGACGCGGCCTGGGTGGGGGCCGAGCTCGCCCGTCGGTTCCGGGTGCAGCGGTGGAGCTTCACGCTCACCGCCACCGACGCCAACCGCTGGGCGCTCCGCCTCGCCCGGATGGTCACCGGCCGGCCTCGCATCCTCGTGTTCTCGTACTGCTACCACGGCAGCGTCGACGAGACGATCGTCGTGGTGGGCCCCGACGGCCGGCCCATGCCCCGACCCGGGAACGTCGGGCCCGCGGTCGACCCGACCACCACCACCCGGGTCGTCGAGTTCAACGACCTCGACGCGGTGGCCCGCGAGCTCGCCCACGGGGACGTCGCCGCCATCCTCACCGAACCGGCCCTCACCAACATCGGCATCGTCCTGCCCGAGCCCGGGTTCCTCGAGGGGCTCCGATCGCTCGCCGACGCGCACGGTGCCCTGCTGGTCATCGACGAGACCCACACCTTCTCGGCCGGGCCGGGTGGGTGCACCGAGGCCTGGGACCTGCGCCCCGACGTCGTCACCATCGGCAAGTCCATCGCCGGGGGCATCCCCATCGGGGCCTACGGGCTCACCGAGCCGCTCGCCGAACGGGTGCTGGCCACGCCGGGGGCGGACCTCGTCGACGTCGGCGGCATCGGTGGGACGCTCGCCGGCAACGCCCTGTCGCTCGCTGCGGCCCGGGCCACCCTGGGCGAGGTCCTGACCGCCGAGGCGTTCACCGGCATGTGCGCGCTCGCCGACCGCTACAC
The DNA here is from genome assembly GCA_040382135.1 of Acidimicrobiales bacterium. GTDB lineage: Bacteria > Actinomycetota > Acidimicrobiia > Acidimicrobiales > JBEIGA01 > JBEIGA01. Next base: position 1,848 of record JBEIGA010000352.1, on the reverse strand, counting down.
CGCCGGCATCGACGCCGCGATCCGTGGTGCCCGGCTGCCATGGAGCGTGGTGCAGCTGGGGGCCCGGGCCGAGGTCCGCTTCGCCTCCCCGGCGCCCCGCAACGGCGGTGGGTCGGCGGCGGCTGCGGACGACCTGCTCGACGACTACGTCCACCTGTACCTGCTGAACCGGGGCGTCCTGCTGACCCCGTTCCACAACATGGCGCTGATGTGCCCGGCCACCACCGAGGCCGACGTCGACCTCCACGTGGAGCTCTTCGCCGCCGCGGCGCGGGAGCTGGTTGGCTAGTCGTCCGCGTGCTCGGTGGGCGGCCGGAAGGTGAGCGACAGGTCGCCGAGGCGCACGAGCGTGGCGCTGATCCAGCCGCCCAGCGCCCCGAAGTGCTGGTCGAGCACCGAGCCGTCGGCCAACGACTCCTCGGTGAGCTCGTACTCGCCCTCGTAGGAGACCTCGATCGCCCAGGTGGGGTCGGCGAGGTCGAGGTCGTACTGGCACTCGACGGTGGGGCCGGACCGCTGCAGCGGCTCGTCGCCGACGGGCGGGCTCGCCGGGGGGAGCGCGTCCATGATCCGCTTGGGGTCGGGCTGATCGGCGAGGCGCTGGATCCGCAGGGCGATCTCGATGAGGATGCGCGGCGGTTCGTCGAGCTCCTCGCTCAGGTACCAGCTGCGGTAGGCGGTCTGGGCCCAGGTGGGCCACTCCATGCGGATGTCGGCCTGCACCCTTGGTGGGTGGCCCTCACCGGGCAGGCCGTAGGCGGTCTCCCAGGTGAGGTCGCCGAGGAGGATGTCGGCCTGGAACCGCTCCTCGAGCGCCTGGCGCTCGAGGAGGGCGTTCTCGAAGACCTCTCGCAGGGCTCCGATGGCGTCGGTGAACACATGGTCGAGCACGGTGGGCGCAGGCTAGCCGTGCGGGCCCACCACCGGCGGCCCGTCCGGTCGCGCGACACTTCCGGTCATGGCTGAACCGTACGCACTGGCCGAGGAATCGGGAGCGGCGCTGGTCGCCGCGGCGGGCGGGGTCCGTCCCGACGTCGCCGTGGTGCTGGGCTCCGGGTGGGCCGATGCCCTCGACCTGCTCGGCGACCCGATCGTGGAGCTCGCCGCCACCGACCTGCCCGGCTTCCCGGCGCCCACCGTCCCGGGGCACGGCGGCCGGATCCGCGTGGCGCGAGCGGGGGAGCGCGTGGTGCTCGCCTTCGCCGGGCGGGTCCACCTGTACGAGGGACACCCCGTCGCCACCGTCGTGCACGGGGTGCGGACCGCCGCCGCCGCAGGGTGCTCGGCGGTGTTCCTCACCAACGCCGCCGGGTCGCTCGACCCGGCCAACGGGGTGGGCCGGGCCGTCGTGCTCACCGACCACCTGAACCTGACCGGGGCCACCCCGATGGCCGGGCCGCAGCCCCCGGCGCCGTACCCGATCCGCTTCGTCGACCTGACCCAGGCCTACTCGCCGCGGCTGCGCGCCCTCGCCATGGAGGCCGACCCGGGTGTCGGCACCGGCGTCTACGCCGGGCTGCTCGGCGGCGCCTACGAGACCCCGGCCGAGATCCGCATGCTGCGGACCCTCGGCGCCGACCTCGTGGGCATGTCGACGGTGCTCGAGTGCATCGCCGCCCGCCACCTCGGCCTCGAGGTGCTCGGCGTGAGCCTCGTGACGAACCTGGCCGCAGGTATGTCGGCCGGTGCGCTCGACCACGAGGAGGTGGTCGCGGTGGGCGGCGCCGCCGGCGAGTCCGTCGGCCGCCTCCTCCGCGCCGTCGTCGACCGCATGTGACCCGGCGTGGTGTGTGGGGGGACGCGGGGCCGGGCCGCGGGGCGACACACCGGAGGCAGGAGGGGGGGGGG
>JBEIGA010000351.1:0-3389 GCA_040382135.1 Acidimicrobiales bacterium | reverse complement strand
GGGTGTGCACCGGGGTCGCCTCGTCGTCGTCCCCGCACGCCACCGCTCCGAGAGCGATCGACAGACAGCTGATCCCCGCCAACCACGTACGCATGCCCGCCGCTCCCGCACCGTTCCCGTCGAGTGCAGAGCATGTGGCCCGCCGGCCTCTCGCCACAGGGTCCGAGGTCCTCATGTCGTCCGTCGGCCCGCGATGCGGGAGTCGACGACGTGGGGTGACGGTGAGCCGGCCTGTAGGCGGGGTTCTGTCCAGGAGTCCCTTACGGGCGCATCCCTGTGTGGCCATCCATCTGTGCGGTCCACCTGGGAGTGTCTGCGGGCGGGCCGCCCTCTCCCCGTTCGACCTTGCTCCGGATGGGGTTTACCGAGCCGCCCCGGTCGCCCGGGACGCTGGTGCGCTCTTACCGCACCGTTTCACCCTTGCCTGTGCCGGCGAACCGGCCATCGGCGGTCTGTTCTCTGTGGCACTGTCCTGCGGGTCACCCCGACTGGCTGCTGGCCAGCATCCTGCCCTGTGGAGCCCCGACCTTCCTCAGCGCCCGGAGGCGCCGCGGCCACCCGGCCGGCTCACCGTCGACCTCAGTGTGCCCGATCCGGGCGGCGCCGCCACGACGCCCGCCACGATGCGAGCAGACCGCCCACCATGCCGGTGGTGGCCACGAAGACGGCGAGGAACGGGAGGGCGGCCCAGCTGACGCCGTCACCGGAGAGCACCCGCACCACCACGGCGACCACCTGCACCATGACCCAGCCGGCCAGGACCGCAAGGGCGGCGTGGGTGACCGGTTGGGTGGGGGAGCGGCGGGCTGCCACCGCGCCGCCGCCGACGAAGACGGCGAGCTGCCCGAGGAAGCACAGGTTGCGCAGTGCCGAACCCTCGTCGGCAGCGCTCCCGATGACGGCGAGCGGCGCGACGACGACGGCCACGAGGGCGCCGAAGCGGAGGATGACTCGGGTGGAGAGGGGACCCACGGTGTGCTCCGGTGACGATCGGGTGACGGTCGGGGAAAGTCTCAACAATGATTGTTGGAAGACAACGGTTTCCCGTTAGGCTGCCCGTCGGTGAGGACAACCGACGAGCTGACCGAATTGTTCCGGGCCCGAGGCCTGAAGGTGACGCCCCAGCGGCAGTCCATCTTCCGTGCGCTCGAGACCCTGGACGGGAAGCATCCGTCGGCCGACCTGGTCTACGACGTCGTCGTCCGCGAGCTGCCCACCATGTCGTTGAAGACCGTCTACCAGACCCTCAACGACCTGGTGGCCATGGCCGAGCTGCACCAGCTCGACCTCGGCACGGGCTCGTACCGCTTCGACACGGAGCTCGAACCGCACCACCACGTCGTCTGCGACGGGTGCGGCCGAGTCCGGGACATCCGTCTCGACCTCACCACGATGGCGATGCCGCCGGATCTCGGCGACTTCACCGTCACCAGCACCGAGGTGGTGTTCCGCGGCACGTGCACGGCGTGCTCGGGGGCCACTGCGGCGTCCTCCGCCTGATCCGTGCACCCGAATCCACCCCCATCCGATCCACTCCACGAGGAGAACCGAGCATGCCCGAGCTCGCTGGTACCAAGACCCACGAGAACCTGAAGGAGGCGTTCGCCGGCGAGAGCCAGGCCAACCGCCGCTACCTGTGGTTCGCCCAGAAGGCCGACGTCGAGGGCTACCCCGACATCGCCGCCCTGTTCCGCTCGGTCGCCGAGGGTGAGACCGGCCACGCGCACGGCCACCTCGAGTACCTCGCCCAGGCCGGCGACCCCGCCAGCGGCCTGCCCATCGGCCCGACCGACGCCAACCTGAAGGCCTCGATCGCCGGTGAGACCTACGAGTACACCGAGATGTACCCGGGCTTCGCGAAGACCGCCCGTGAGGAGGGCTTCGAGGAGATCGCCGAGTGGCTCGAGACCCTCGCCCGCGCCGAGAAGAGCCACGCCGGCCGCTTCGGCAAGGGCCTGGAGGAGATGTCCTGAGCCTCGGCTCACACCGTTCGTGATCGGGGGTGGCGTCGGGAACGGCGCCACCCCCGGTGCGGACGCACCGCAGCACGCAGGGGGGAACCGTTCGTCCGCGAGCGGCCTGCGCGGCCGCCGCCCCGCAAGGAGCACCCCGTCACCATGAATGCGACCACCATGACCAGCACCCGGAAGCTCACCCTCGACGACATCGCCGACGCCCGTGCCTACGAGCGCGAGCGTGACGAGTTCCGCACCCGGGTGATCGCGCTCAAGAAGCGTCGCCGCGTGCACGTCGGCACCTTCATGACCTTCCTGTTCGAGAACCGCGAGACGATCCGCTTCCAGATCCAGGAGATGGCCCGCGTCGAGCGGCTGTACTCCGACGAGGCGATCGAGGGCGAGCTCGCCGCCTACAACCCGCTCATCCCCGAGCCCGGCCACCTCTGCGCCACCATGTTCCTCGAGCTGACCTCGGACGACCAGCTGCGGGAGTGGCTCCCGAAGCTCGTCGGCGTCGAGCGCATGGTCGAGCTGCGCATCGGCGAGGGGCCCGATGCCGTCGCCGTGCCGCTGCAGCTCGATGCGGCGCACGCCGAGCAGCTCACGCGTGAGGAGACCACCGCTGCGGTGCACTACCTGCACGCCTCCCTCACCCCCTCCGAGGTCGAGGCCTTCGCCACCGGTCCGGTGACGCTGGCCATCACCCACCCCGCGTACCTCGAGGAGACCACGCTCAGCGACCAGACGGTCGCGGAGCTCCTCATCGATCTGCGCCCCTGACCACGGGACCGTGACAGGACGGTGAACTCTCGGCTCGGCGGGTCCCGGGCCTTGTCTCCGCCGTGCGGCGGCGACTAGGAACCGGGAAGACCCGCCGAGACCCGAGGGGTGACCGTTCCGCATGACCCGATGGCAGGACCACGCAGCGTGTCGGGGGCTCGACCCTTCGCTGTTCTTCCCGGACGAGGACGCCGACGGAGCGGACGACGGGCGCACTGCGGACGCGATCAGGATCTGCGGGGGGTGCGGGGTGCGTGAGCGCTGCCTGGAGGCGGCGCTGGCCCGTCGGGAGCCGGCGGGGGTGTGGGGCGGGGTCACCGACCAGGAGCGCCGCCGCATCATCCGGCGGCGTCGCCGTGCTGCCTGAGCAGCGTTCGCTCTAGTCTCGCCCGCCGGGACGGCACCCCGTCGGGGGGCGCCGGCGCAGGACGGAGGTCCGATGGCGCTCGAGGCGTTCGGTGGTTGGGCGGGGGTGCTCGGAGCGCTGGTCGAGCGCCGTGACCTCGACCGGGACACCGCGCGGTCGGTGCTCGAGGTCGTCCTCGCCGGCGAGGCGACGCCGGCGCAGATCGCCGCGCTGGTCGTGGCCCTGCGGATGAAGGGCGAGACCGTCGAGGAGCTGAGCGGCCTGGTCGACGCCATGGTGGCGGC
>JBEIGA010000350.1:0-3405 GCA_040382135.1 Acidimicrobiales bacterium | reverse complement strand
TGAACACCCGGCTCCAGGTGGAGCACCCGGCGACCGAGCTCGTCACCGGGCTCGACCGGGTGGCGCTGCAGCTCCGGGTCGCGGCCGGCGAGGCCCTCCCCTTCACCCAGGACGAGGGCGAGATCCGCGGCCACGCCATCGAGGTGCGGATCAACGCCGAGAACCCGGCCGGCGGCGCCTTCCTGCCCTCGCCGGGGAGGATCACCAAGCTGCGCGCCCCCGACGGCTACGGCACCCGCTTCGACGCCGGCTACGAGGCCGGCGACGAGATCAGCCAGTACTACGACAACCTCGTGGGCAAGCTGATCGTCTGGGGCCACAACCGCGACATCGCCATCGGTCGGGCCATCCGCGCGCTCAACGAGCTCGAGATCGAGGGTGTGGCCACCACGATCCCGGCCGACCTCGCCATCCTCGAGCACCCCACGTTCCGTGCGGTCGACCACTCCACCAAGTGGGTCGAGGACGGTCTCGACCTCTCGGGCATCAGCGCACCGGGCGCGGCCCCCGCCGACGACGACGGGGTGGCCAAGGTCCGCCGTGACACCACCGTCGAGGTCAACGGCAAGCGCTTCTCGGTGTCGATGTGGATCCCCGAGGACCAGATCGGCGCGGTCGCCGCACCCACCGGCGGCGCGCCCCGCGCCCGCCGCGGCGGGTCCGGTGGCGGCGGCGGAGACAGCGGCAACGGCAGCGTCACCGTCCCGATGCAGGGCACCATCGTCAAGGTCCTCGTGGCCGCCGGCGACACCGTCGAGGTCGGCGACGTCGTGTGCGTGCTCGAGGCCATGAAGATGGAGAACAACATCACCGCCGAGAAGGCGGGCACCGTCAAGGACGTGCGCGTCAGCGTCGGCGACACCGTCGGCGGCGGTGATGTGGTGGCCACCATCGAGTGATCCCGATGTGGTGGCCACCATCGAGTGAGCCCGATGTGGTGGCCACCATCGAGTGATCCCGTGCGGCCCGGCCTGCGGGGGCCGGGCCCCGGTCACTCGGCCGCTTCGGCCAGCGCCTCCGAGAGCGTGGGGTGCACCAGCAGGCTCTCGTGGATGTCGGTCACGGTCAGCCCGGCCGTCACCGCGAGGGCGATCACCGAGATGAGCTCCGCGGCGTGGCGGCCCACGATCGAGCCGCCGAGCACCACGCCGGTGGCCGGGTCGGAGATGATCTTGACGAACCCGCGCGGGTCGTCGTTGATGAGCGCCTTGGCCGAGTAGCTGAACGGCACCTTCGTGACCCGCACCTTGCGGCCTTCGGCGAACGCGTCGGCCTCGGCCAGGCCGACGTCGGCGATCTCGGGCTCCGTGAAGATGGCCGACGCCGCCTTCTCGTAGTCGAGGTGGCGGTGGGGTCGTGCCGCGTGCAGACCCATGGCGTGCTCGGCGATCTTGAGCCCCTGCATCGACGCCACCGAGGACAACGGCAGCTTCCCGGACAGGTCGCCGCCCGCGTAGATGTGCGGCACGGTCGAGCGGCAGTTGTGGTCGACGACCACGTAGCCGTGGTCGAGTTCGACCCCGATCCCCTCGAGCCCCAGACCCTCGGAGTTCGGGATGGAGCCGATGGCGAGCAGGGCGTGGGTGCCCCGGGCGACGCGACCGTCGTCGCAGGACACGGCGACGCCCTCGTCGGTGCGCACGATCTCCTGGGCGCGGGCGCCCTTCAGCAGACGGACGCCGCGGGCGAGGAAGTTGTCCTCGAGCGCGGCGGCGACCTCGGGGTCCTTGCCCGGCAGCACCTGCTGACGGCTCACCACGAGCGTCACCTGCGCCCCGAGGGAGGTGAACATGTGCACGAACTCCACGCCGGTGACGCCGGAGCCGATGACGATCAGGTGGTCCGGCAGCTCGGGCGGCGGGTAGGCCTCCCGGGTGGTGAGCACCCGCTCACCGTCGACGTGGGCCCAGTCGGGGATGCGGGGACGGCTGCCGGTGGCGAGCACGACGACGTCGGCCTCGAACGACAGCGTCCCCTCGGGTCCCTCGGCCACCACCGTGTGGGCGTCGACGAAGCGGGCGTCGCCGTGGACCAGCCGCACCCGCTGGCTCGTGAGCAGGTCGGTGACCGACTTCTGCAGTCGGCCCTCGATGGAGTCGAGCCGGCTCCGCAGGGACCCGCGGTCGACGGAGGTGCGCACCTCCGTGAGCCCCATGTTCCCGCTGCGCGCCAGGAACGACATGGCGTTGCCGGTGGCGATCATCGCCTTGCTGGGGATGCAGTCCCAGAGGTGGGCGGCACCCCCGACGACGTCGCGCTCGATCATGACGACCTCGGCGCCGAGGCGCGCCGCGTGGGTGGCGGCGCTGTTGCCCGCCGGTCCGCCGCCGATGATCACGAAGCGCTTCATGGCGTGAGGCTATCCCCGGCGGCCACCCCACCCGGGCGACCCTCCGATCCCGCCCGCGGGCGCCTGCGGTGTCAGGCCGGCCAGACCGGGTCCCGCTTGCCGAGGAACGCGTCGATGCCCTCCCGGGCGACCGGGTGGACGGCGTTGGCCGCCATGACCCGGCGGGTGCGGTCGTAGGCCTCGGCCTCCGGCAGGTCGATCTGCTCGTGGAAGGCGGCCTTGCCGAGCGCGACGGTGTGCGGGCTCCACCGAGCGATGGTGGCGACGAGGTCCTCCACCGCGGCGTCGAGGTCGTCGACGGGCACGACACGGTTCACGAGGCCCCACGCCGCAGCGGTCGGCGCGTCGATCGGCTCGCCGGTGAGCAGCATCTCCATCGCCCGCTTCCGGCCGACGGCCCGGGACAGCGGCACCATCGGGGTGGAGCAGAACAGGCCGATGCGGACCCCCGGCGTGGCGAACGCAGCGCGCTCGGAGGCGACCGCCAGGTCGCAGGCGGCGACCAGCTGGCACCCCGCCGCGGTGGCGAGCCCGTCGACCACCGCCACCACCGGCTGGGGGAGCGACCGGATGCGGGCCATGAGGTCGCAGCAGGCGTCGAACAGCGCGGCGGCGTCCTCGGCGTCGCAGGCGGCGAGCTCCTTCAGATCGTGTCCGGCCGAGAAGGCGGGGCCCATCGCCTCGAGCACGATGACCCGGACGTCGCCGCGCGCGGCGAGCATCCGCAACGCGTCGTCCAGACGGCGCAGCGTGCGGAACCCGAGCGGGTTGCGGCGCCGCGGGTCCGCCAGACGCACCCGGGCCGCCGGGGCGACCACCTCCACGGCCACGCCGTCGGTCCCGTCGCCGACATCGATCCCGTCACCGGCTCGTCCATCCGCCACGTGGCGACTGTACCCGGGCACGCCCGGGGCGGCCGGTAGGCTCCGGCCGATGTCCGCACCCGACCCTGTCCCCGCGGCACCCGCCCTCGACGAGACGCGCGCCTACATGGACGAGCTCGCCCGGCGCGCGCAGGGGGAGCCACCGCGCGCCGTCCGCGCTGCGGCACCACG
>JBEIGA010000349.1:0-3496 GCA_040382135.1 Acidimicrobiales bacterium | reverse complement strand
GTGGAAGCGGCCGTGGGTGCCGAACCCGGCGTTGTTGACCAGGGGGTCGACGGGCGCCTCGTCGGCGGCGACGCGCTCGGCGACCCGGGCGAGGTCGGCGGGGTCGGTGAGGTCGGCGCGGAGCACCTCGACGCGCACCGGCAGCGAGGCCGCCAGCTGCTCGAGCCGCTCGCCGTCGCGGGCGACGAGCACGAGCTCGGTGCCCTCGTCGGCGAGCTTCTTCGCGATCGCCCGTCCGATGCCCGCCGATGCGCCCGTGACCAGGGCGCGTGACCACTCGAGTGCCATGCCGGCGAGGTTAGCGGTCGTCGTCGGCGGCGAACCGCTCCGCACCGAGTCCGTGGTACGGCTTGCCCGCCGCCTTCCACGCCTCGTAGGCGGTGAAGAAGTCCTGTCCGAACGGGTCCTTGCCCTGCAGCGGCAGGGCGGCGCGGGTCACGGTGAAGTCGTTCGGGGCCAGCTCGCCGGCCCGGGCGAAGTGCACCGCCGCTGCGTCCTCCCGGCCCATGCGGCGCAGCGTGGCCGCGACCCGCCAGTGGAGGTGGCCCTGCACCTCGTCCTCGGTGAAGTCGGGGACGGAGCCGGCGGCCTCCTCGCGGGGGAGCGGCGGATCGCCGCCTGCGGCCCAACGGCGCAACGCGGCCTTGTGGGGCTCGCCGGACACGCCGGTGAACTCGATGAAGGTGTCCGAACCGAACGCCTCGGCGTTGGGCACGGCGATCCGGCCGCGCTCGTCGACCCAGAGCACCGTCGGGATGTTGGTGACCGACAGCAGCTCACAGACCCGGTGGCCGCGGTCGAGGAGGATCGGGAAGGTGATGCCCTCGGCGTGGGGCCGGATGCGGTCGGCGTCCTCGTCGACCGCGATGCCGATGACCACGAAGCCGGTGTCGGCGAGCTCGTCCTGCAGTGCCTGCCACCCGGGCAGGTCGAAGATGCAGCCTCACCAACTGGCGAAGACGACGAGCAGCCTGCGGCGTCCGTGCCACTCCTCGATGGCGTGCTCCCGGCCGTCGAGGTCGGGGAGCGTGATGGGCGGCAGCTCGAGGTCCCGGAGGGCCCGACGGCGGGCACCCCGCTCGGCGCCCACCGCGACGATCGCCTCGTCGGGGTCGACCACCACCGGGCGGTCGAGCGCCGCGGCCACCCGGGCCAGGTCGAGCCGGTGCCCGACGAACAGGTCGGCCCGGTCGCGGACGGGCACGCAGACGTCGCCCCGGCAGAGCCCCTCGGGCTTGAGCACCCAGCCGATCGCGGTCTCGAGGTCCTGCTCGTCGACGAGCACGTGACCGAGCTCGAGGTGGCCGTCGACGGTGCGGGGCCCGTCGTCCGACAGCACGGTGATGGCGGCCATGGGCTCATCGTCGCACATCCCCGGGTCGGGCGCGTAACCTCGCGGGCACCGACCAGGAGGTCCGCCGTGCTCCGCATCACCGTCCCCGAGGGCGCCGACCCGCTCGGCTACGTCTACGGCCAGGCCGCCCCGGCGATCGGCGCCGCAGCGAGCGGGTTCTCCGCCGCCACCTACGGCGACAGCCGCCTGCCCCTGCGGGAGTTCGAGGCGGCCCGGTTCCGCATCGCGCAGATCAACGACTGCCAGCTCTGCCTCGTCTGGCGGAGCGACCGCGGCGAGGGCACGGCGGGCGAGGACCTCTACGCCGAGGTCGCCGAGTGGCGGACCAGCACGGCGCTCACCGAACGCGAGCGCCTCGCCGCGGAGTACGCCGAGCGCTACGCCGTCGACCACCGCAACCTCGACGACGAGTTCTGGGGCCGGATGCAGGCAGCCTTCTCGAGCGACGAGATCGTCGAGCTGACGCTCTGCATGGCGCAGTGGCTCGGACTCGGGCGCCTCAACCAGGTGCTCGGCGTCGACGTCGCCTGCTCCATCGCCTGATCGCGCTCAGGCCAGCCCCCGTGGCCCGTCGCCCCAACGTCCTCCTCGTCACCCTCGACCAGTGGCGAGGGGACTGCATCTCGGCGCTCGGGCACCCTGCGGTGCGGACGCCGACGCTCGACCGGTTGGCCGCCGAGGGCGTGCTGTTCGCGGAGCACTACGCCCAGGCGGCGCCGTGCGGCCCCAGCCGTGCCTCGCTCTGGACGGGCCTGTACCTCCACAACCACCGGTCGGTGTTCAACGGGACCCCGCTCGCCGAGGGCATCCCGAACCTGGCGCTCGAGGCGCGTGCGCTCGGCTACGACCCCGTGCTGTTCGGCTACACCGACACGACGGTCGACCCGCGCACCGTCGCCGACCCCGACGATCCGCGGCTGCGCTCCTACGAGGGCGTGCTGCCCGGCTTCTCGGTCGGCCACCTGCTGCTCGAGGACCGCGTGCCGTGGCTCGCATGGCTCCGCTCGCTCGGGTACGACGTCCCGGAGCGGCTCGACGACTGGCTCCGACCGGTGGCCGACCACCCGGAGGCGGAGGGGCGGGGCAGCACGTGGCCGCCGGCGCCGTTCGCCGCCGAGCACACCGAGACCGCCTACCTCACCGATCTCGTGCTGGAGCACCTGCGCGGCCAGGGTGACGACCCGTGGTTCGTCCACGTCGCCTACATCCGCCCGCACCCCCCCTTCGTGGCGCCGGCGCCCTACCACGACCTCGTCGACCCGGCCGACGTGCCGTGGCCCCCGGTGCGCCGTGGCACGCTCGGCGAGGAGGAGGCGCTGCACCCGGTCCTCGCGGCACTGCTCCCCTGGGACACCGCCCCCGCCGAGGAGGTGGAGCTCCGCCAGCTGCGGGCCACCTACTACGGGATGATGCGGGAGGTCGACGATCAGCTCGGCCGGCTGCTCGACCACCTCGACGCCACCGGCGCGGCCGACGACACCGTCGTGATCGTCACCTCGGACCACGGGGAGCAGCTCGGCGACCACTGGCAGCTCGGCAAGCTGTCCTTCTTCCCGGCGTCGTACCACGTGCCGCTGCTCGTCCGGCTGCCCGGCACGGCCGGCGCGCGGGGCACCGTGGTGCGCAGGTTCACCGAGCACGTCGACCTCCGTCCGACCGTTCTGGACCTCCTCGGCGAGCGACCCGTCGGCCACTGCGACGGACGCTCGCTGCGCGGGTTCCTCGAGGGCGACGAACCCGACTCCTGGCGCGACGCCGCCCACTGGGAGTTCGACTACCGGGTCTTCGGTTCCCAGGCCGGGAGCGACGATCTCGCCGGGGCCTGGCTCACCGTCCACCACGACCACGACGCCTCGCTCGTCCACGTGGGCGAGCTGCCGCCGCTGTTGTTCGACCACCGACGTGACCCCGGCTGGCTGGTGGACCGGGCCGCCGACCCGACGGCCGCAGCGCTCCTCCTCGACCGCACGCAGCGTCTGCTCACCTGGCGCATGCGCCACACCGACGCCACGCTGGCGAACCTGCTCGTCACGCCCCGCGGCGTGCGCGATCTCGACCGTCGCCGCGGACGGAGCCGCTGAGGACATCGCTCAGGACATCGCTGAGGAGACGCAGCCGGACGCGGCAGGGGCCGCCCCCGAG
>JBEIGA010000348.1:0-3500 GCA_040382135.1 Acidimicrobiales bacterium | reverse complement strand
GCAGCCGGATCTGGCCGCCGCCACCCGTGCCCTCGTGGACGGCGCCGCCGAGCGCCGCCCCCGGGGTGCCGACGACCCCGACGCGCCGGCGGTCCTCCTCCACGACCCGACCGGCGAGCTGCCCGCCGCCTCGGCCCTGCTGGCCGCCACCGAGATCGCCGCGGGGGTCGACCGCGGCCTCGACCGGCTCCGCCTGGTCGTGGGTGCGGGCGGCGAGACCGGTGCCCTCCCCACGGCGTCGGACCCGCGCGTCGGCGCCGGGTGCCGGGGCTCGGGCCACGACCCGGTGGCGGTTGCCGCGCTGGCCGGCGCGCTCCGGGCCCTGCTCGTCGACGACCGCGCCGGCGACGGCGAGGTGCGCCTGCTGCCGGTCGTGCCCGCCGACTGGCTGGGGCAACCCGTCGAGGTCCACGGGCTGCGGACCCGCGCCGGCGTGCTCTCGTTCGCGGTGCGCTGGCACGGTGCCCGCCCCGCGCTGCTGTGGGAGGTCGACGGCGAGGGACCGGTGCGGGTCACCGCCCCCGGCCTCGACCCGGCCTGGTCCTCCGACGACCACCGCGGCGACGCCCTCCTCGCCGCGCCGGCCGGTGCCCCGTCCGAGGCCGCCGGCCCCACCGAAGGCGACTCGTTCGCCTGACCCTGCGTCACCCGGATGGGTAGCCTCCGCGCGGTGAGGATCGCGTTCGGGACCGACGACGCCACGGCGCTGACCGACCACCTGCGGGCCGAGCTCGCCCGGCTCGGCCACGAGGTGCTGGTCGTCGCCGACGGCGGACCCTGGCCCGACGTGGGGCGCGGCGTCGCCGAGGCCGTGGCCACCGGCCGGGCGGACCGCGGCGTGGTCTGCTGCTGGACGGGCACCGGGGTCTCGATCGCCGCCAACAAGGTGGCCGGCGTGCGCGCGGCGCTGTGCACCGACGCCGAGACCGCCCGCGGCGCCCGACGCTGGAACGACGCCAACGTGCTCGCCCTCGGCCTCCGGCTCACCACGCCGGCCACCGGTACCGAGATGCTCGAGGCGTTCCTCGCCACCGACCCGGACCCGTCCGAGGCGGCCGAGATCGCGAAGCTCGGCTGATGGGCCCCACCGACATCCGGCCGTCGCTGCGCGTCGAGAAGCGCCTGCTGCGCGAGGGCCGGTCCCTGCTGCTCGCCGTCGACGAGGTGGGACGCGGCGCGCTCGGTGGCCCGGTCACCGCCGGCGTGGTCGTGATCGACGCCTCGGTCCAGCGGCCCCTGCAGGGGGTGCGCGACAGCAAGCTGCTCACCCCCGAGGCCCGGGAGGCGCTGGTGCCGCGCATCCACCGCTGGGCCGTCGGCGCCGCCGTCGGCCACGCCAGCGCGGCGGAGATCGACGCCGTGGGGCTCACGGCGGCGCTGCGCATCGCCGGGTTGCGCGCCCTCGCCCAGCTCGGCGTCGACGCCGACGTCGTGCTCCTCGACGGCAACCACGACTGGCTCACCCCGCCGGCGCAGGACAGCCTCTTCGGCGGACCGCCCGAGTCGGACGCCGCCCCGGTCGTCGACGTCCGGGTGCCCGAGGTCGTCACCATGATCAAGGCCGACATGACCTGTGCCGCCGTCGCCGCCGCCAGCGTCATCGCCAAGGTCGAGCGCGACGGCATCATGACCAAGCTCGCCGCCGACCACCCCGAGTACGGCTGGGATGAGAACAAGGGCTACGCCGCGCCCGCGCACCTCGAGGCGCTCCGCCGGTTCGGCCCCTGCGACCAGCACCGCCGCAGCTGGCGCCTCCCCGCTGCGGATCTGTGAGTGGTTTTCCCGGACAGTCCTGGAGAATGCCTCACAGAAACCCGTTGGCCGATCCGCCGGAGGTCCCTGTGCGTGCCCTGCTCCGTCGTGACACTGCCGTTGTCGCCCTGCTCGCGTGGACGGCGCTCGTCTGGCTGTCCCGCATCCGCAACATCCTCGGGAACGAGGACCTCGACGGTGGGCAGAAGGTCGTGCGGCTGCTGATCGTGGCCGTGTTCCTCGGCCTCGCCGCCATGGTCGTGGCGTCGTGGCGACGTCCCGCCCGCGCCCTCTGGGTGACGGCGTTGTCGGCCTGGACCGTCGGGCTCTGGACCGTGCAGATGGTCGGGATCCTGCTCGACGACCACGGAGCCGGGTTCGTGCTGATCCACGCCGCGCTGGCCGCCGTGTCGATCACCCTCGCCGTGCTCGCATGGCGCTCCCAGCGCCGGGCTGCAGCCACCCCCCGCATCGGGGCTACGCTCTGACCGCCATGGGACAGCCGGTCACCGTCATCGAGAAGCCGTCGTCGCGGGCGGGCATCGTCCGCTACGAGATCAACCGCAGCCTCACCGGGATGGGGCACGAGCGGTACACGGAGGGCCAGGAGATCCTGGCCGACACTCCCGCCGCCGAGCTCGCCCGCCGGCTGTTCGAGCGGGGCGGCGTCGCCGCCGTGCACGTGAACTCCAGCGTCGTCACCGTGACCTTCTCCGGGAGCCACACCGAGGGCGTGAAGGAGCTCGTCGAGGAGCTCTTCGCCTACTACCGCCCGGGCGTGCCGGTGCCGTCCGAGGCAGACTTCGCCGACGCCTGACCCAGGGGGAGCCCCATGAGCACGACCGACCGAGAGTTCCGGGTGGGCGTGCAGCTCCACCCCCAGGCCACCTCGATGGCCGACCTGCGCGCCGCCTGGCGGGCCGCCGACGAGCTCGGCGTCGACTCCATCTGGACCTGGGACCACTTCTTCCCGCTCTACGGCGACGGCGACGCCGACCACTTCGAGGGCTGGACCCTCCTCGCCGCCATGGCGGCCGACACCACCCGGGCGCAGATCGGCATGCTCGTCGGCTGCAACTCGTACCGGAACCCCGAGCTGCTCGCGGACATGGCCCGCACCATCGACCACATCTCCGGCGGCCGGGCGTACCTCGGCATCGGCGCCGGCTGGTTCGAGCGCGACTACGACGAGTACGGCTACGAGTTCGGCACCGCGGGCTCCCGGCTCCGGGACCTCGGCGCGGCCCTGCCCCGCATCAAGGACCGGCTGGCGAAGCTGCGGCCCGCGCCGGTCGGCCGCCTGCCCATCCTCGTGGGCGGCAGCGGCGAGAAGGTCACCCTGCGCCTCACCGCCCAGTACGCCGACGCGTGGAACACCTTCGGTCCCGCCGAGCACTTCGGGGCGAAGTCGGCGGTGCTCGACCGCTGGTGCGAGGAGCTCGGTCGTGACCCGCGGGAGATCGAGCGCACCGTCGCCATCAACCCGGGCGACGAGATCGACGGGCTGCTCGAGGTCGGCGCCACCCACATCATCGTGATGGTGGGCCACCCCTTCGACCTCGACCCGGTCGCCGAGCTGGTGGAGCGGGCCCGGGGGTGACCCCCGACGAGCCGGTGGGGGTGGGGCCCCACCCCCAGCCCTGGCCGGACGATCCCCTCCTCGACCCCGAGCTGCTGGCGGGCGGCGACCGTCGCAACGTCGTCGACCGCTACCGGTACTGGCGCCACGAGGCGATAGTTGCCGATCT
>JBEIGA010000347.1:0-3501 GCA_040382135.1 Acidimicrobiales bacterium | reverse complement strand
GAAGCTCGGACAGGGCAGACTCAGACAGAGCCATCGGCGTGCACTCCTCGGTTCGTTCTTCCAGGAACACACCAAGGATCACGCCGATGGCTCACCTCATGGTGGACCCACGAATCCCCACCACACCACGGGGCACGATCGACGACGACCCGGTCGCCGTCGAGGGGCAGGTACGGCAGGCACACGGTGTGGGCCTTGCCGGTGCGGGCGCCGATGGTGCGCAGCAGCAGGCCGGGCTTCCCCGCGAGCTTCCCGCCGATGCGGCCGGCGGTGAGCTTGTAGAGGGCGACGTGGACCCGGGAGATCCACGGGATCAGCCAGCGGGGCGGGGTCGGGAACTGGGCGGCCATGCGAGGGAGGCTAGGCCCGGGAGGCTAGGCCGAGGGCCCCTCCACGCCGTACAGGGCGGCGGCGTTGTCCCACAGCACCTTGCGCCGCACCTCGGGCGTGACGTGGGCGAGGCTGGCGTCGATCTTCTCCCGCACGTTGCCGTAGAGACAGGTGGGATGGGGGAAGTCGGTCTCGAACAGGACGCGGTCGGGGCCGATGTCGTCGAGCAGCTTCGCCGGGGCGATCTGCTCGAACCAGTAGCAGGCGTAGACCTGGCGCTTCACGTAGAAGCTCGGGAGCTCCTCGAAGTGCGGCTGCTTGCGGGGCCCGTGCGCCTCGAGGAAGGAGTAGTCGAGCGCCTCGTGCAGGAAGGGCAGGAACCCGATGCCGCTCTCCACGGACACGAACCGGAGACCCGGGTGGCGGGGCAGCACGCCGGACAGGGCGAGGTCGGCGATCTGGATGCCGTTGCCCATGAACATCGCCACCGACGAGAAGGCGTACGCCGAGGCCATGCCGTGGAACTGCTGGCGCTCGGGGCTGAAGATGCCCGACATGTCGCCCGAGCCGATGTGGAGGCTGACCGGTAGACCGGTCTCCTCGATCGCCGACCACAGCGGGTCCCAGTGCGGGTGGCCGAGCACCGGCATCCCGAAGCGGTGCGGCTCGCCGGTGAACAGCACGGCGCGGTGCCCGGTGGCGGCGGCGCGTTGCACCTCGGCGACCGCCGCGGGGACGTCCCAGAAGGGCAGCGACGCGACGGTGACGAACCGGCGGGGATCGGGCTCGACCCAGTCGCGCTGGAAGTCGTTGTAGGCGCGGACGCAGGCGAGCATCAGCTCGGGGTCGTCCATCTGCAGGAACCGCTGGCTGCCGAAGCCGGCCACGTTCGGGTACAGCACCTGGGCCCAGATGCCCGCCTCGTCCATGTAGCGCAGGCGGGCGACGGCGTCGTGGGCCGCGGGGTGCACCTCGTCGAAGGTGGGCGGGCCGTCGGGGAAGGGCTGGGGCCAGCCCGCCACCGCGGTCAGCCCGACGGAGCCGAACGGCTTGCCCCGGACGTACCAGCCGTCGGTGCCGTCGACGCGCTCCATGCGCGGCGCCAGGTCGCGGAACCGCGCCGGCACCCGCGCCGTGAACGTGTCCGGCGGTTCGGTGATGTGCGTGTCGACGTCGATGACGAGCTCGGCCACGTGCGCTCCCCCTTCGGTTCCCCGACCCGACCCTACGCCGGGGGCAGGCCGGTCAGGAACCCGACCACGGCCTCGGTGAAGGCGTCGTTGCGGTCGCCGGCGACCATGTGGCCCGCGCCCGACACGTCGACGAAGCCCACGTGGGGCAACTCCTCCACGAACGCCTGCGCCCCCGCCTCGCTGACGATGTCGGACATGCGGCCGCGGACGAGCAGCATCGGCACCGAGATGGCGTGGGCGGCGGCCATCAGCAGCGCCTCGTCCATGATCTCCGAGGCCGCCTTCCCCCGGTCGGCGCCGACGCCCCCGATGAAGCGCGGGTCCCAGTGCCAGTACCAGCGGCCGTCGTCGGCGAGGCGGAGGTTCTTGCGGAGACCGTTGAGGTCCGAGGGCCGGCGGCGGTGCGGGTTGTAGGCGGCGATCGCGTCGGCGGCGTCGTCGAGCGAGGCGAACCCCTCGGCCATGTGCTCGGCCATGAAGTCGGCGATGCGGTCGGCGCCCGCCTTCTCCATGCGGGGGATGACGTCCACCAGGACCAGCGCGCGCATGGAGCCGGGCCGGACGTTCCCCTCGAGGAACAGGCCGGTGAGACCGCCGAGCGACGCGCCCACCACCACGGGCAGGGTGCCGAGCTGGTCGACCACCGCAGCGACGTCGGCGGCGAAGCGGTTCAGGCGGTAGTCGGCGTCGGGCGACCAGTCGCTCTCGCCGTGCCCGCGGGCGTCGAGCGAGGTGACGCACCATCCGGCGGCGGCGAGCGCCGCGGCGGTCCCTGCCCAGGAGTGGCGCGTCTGCCCGCCCCCGTGCAGCAGCACGACCGGCGGCGCCGACGGGTCGCCCCGCCGGTCGCCCACGATGTCGAGGTGGTCGGCTCCGACGAAGCGGACCGTCACCGGTTCGATGTCCACGTCCCCCATGGCGGGGGACGCTACCGGGTCAGTTCACCCGCTTCTCGTGCCCGGCCCAGTAGGGCTCGCGCAGCTCGCGCTTGAGGACCTTCATGGCGCCGGAGAGCGGGAGCGGCTCGGCCCGGAACTCCACGGACTTCGGCACCTTGTAGCCGGCGATGCGCTCGCGGGCGTGGGCGGTGATCTCCTCCGCCGTCACCGTCGTGTCCGGCTTGGGGACGACGATGGCGTGGACCTCCTCGCCCCAGCGCTCGCTCGGGATGCCGATCACGGCCACCTGCGCCACGGCAGGGTGGGTGGAGATCGCGCTCTCGACCTCGGCCGAGTACACGTTCTCGCCGCCGGTGACGATCATGTCCTTCACCCGGTCGACGAGGAACAGGTAACCCTCCTGGTCGAGGTAGCCGGCGTCCCCCGTGTGGTACCAGCCGCCGCGGAAGGCCTCGGCGGTGGCGTCGGGGTTCGCCCAGTACTCCCGCATGTAGTTGCCGCCCTTGGCGCACACCTCGCCGATCTCGCCGTCGGGGAGGATGTTGCCCTCCTCGTCCTGGATGGAGAGGCGGACACCCACGAGGGGCTGGCCCACCGAACGGAGGCGGGGGTTGCCGGCCACGTGGTCGCCGGGGGGCAGCATCGTGATGACGCTGGCCGCCTCGGTCATGCCGTAGCCCTGGTAGAGCTCGATGCCCGGGAGATCCTCGAGCAGCCGGTCGAGGATGGCGGCGGGCATCGGCGACGCGCCGTAGACCAGGCGGCTGAGGCTGCCCAGCCGGAACGGCTTGTAGTCCGGGTGGGCGAGCATCATGCCGATCATCGTCGGCACCATGACCGTGGCCCCGACCTTCTCCGCCTCGATGGCGGCCATGGCCGCACCCGGGTCGAACAGGGGGATGGTGACGGTGGTGCCGCCGCCCATGGGCCCGATCAGCGTCGAGGCCACGGTGGCGGCGTGGAACATGGGCGCCTGGATCAGCTGCACGTCGTGGTTCCGGACGCCGTAGGCGATGGCCACGTGGTACAGGTTCAGCATCTCGGCCCGCTGCTCGAGCAGCACGCCCTTGGGCAGACCG
>JBEIGA010000346.1:0-3521 GCA_040382135.1 Acidimicrobiales bacterium | reverse complement strand
GTGTGCTCTTCCTATGGGGGGCCGCCCCACCGCGCCGCCGCCAGCCACGCCCTGGCGTCGGCCGGCGCGCCGGCGCCCGGCATCGGGGAGGGGGACGGATCGGTGACCGGGGCGGGTGCGGCGGCCCGCACCGCCGCGCCCATCAGATCCCCCGACCGGTCGCGTTCGCGAACCGGACCACGGAGGACGCGGGGAGGCCGGCGGCCACGGCGAGCGCGAGGACGCTTCGGCGCTGGCGCCAGTCGAGCCGGGTCGCCTCGGCGGCGAGCCGGAGGGCCCGACGCCGATCGCCGGTCGCGGCGCTGGCGAAGGCCTGCTGGCCGCGGATCCGGGCGAGTCCCTTGGGGCATCCGGCGAAGTCCGGGTGCTGTTCCAGCAGGTGCTCGAGGGCGTCGTCGATCGTCCGCCACCGCTCGGCGAAGAAGGACGCGCGGTGCCAGTGGACGATCGTGAGCGTCTGGGGCACGACAGCGAGCTCCGCCACCGAGCTCAGCCGGAGCAGGAGGTCGTAGTCCTCGGCGTAGCTACCGGGCAGGGTCTCGTCGACCATGCCGATCGCGATGAGCAGCTCCCGCTCGATCACCAGCGTGGAGGGGTGCACCTCGGTCATGCGGTCGAGGAGGAAGCCGTCGTGCGTGAGGCGGTCGGCGACCGGGGTGCGGGTGCGGTGCCGGTCGCCGGCACGCACCTCGATGCCGCAGGTCGCCGCCGCGGCGTCGGCCCGCTCCATGGCGGCGAGCTGGGCGGCGAGCTTGCCCGGCAGCCACTCGTCGTCGTCGTCGAGGAACGCGACGTGGGGTGCGGTCGCCGCGAGGATGCCCGTGTTGCGTCCGCCCGCCAGGCCGGGTGTGCGCTCGTTGACGAGCACGCGCAGCGGGTGCCGGGGGACGACCTCGGCGAGGGTCGGATCGGGGTCCTCCCGGTCGTGGACCACCACGACCTCGACCTCTCCGGGCTCGAGCTGCCCGTCGACGGAGGCGAGGGCCCGGCGGACGAGCTCGGGGCGGCCGTGGGTCGGGACCACGACGGTGACTCGGGGGTTCATCGGCGGGACCTCCGGGTCCGACGCTGGGCGAGGAGCTCGTCGAGGACCCGGCCGGCGGCGGCGACGCCTGCGGCGGGCTCGGTGGCGACCGGTGCGCCGGCGCGACCGCCGACGGCGAGCGTGAGGGTCACCAGGCGTTCGAGGTCGTCCTCGTCCAGCGCGAGGTCGACGCGGCCCTCTCGTGCGAGGAGCGCTGCGAACCGTTGCTGGTGGTCGTCCACGTGCTCGCCGAGCGCCGGGTCACGCGGGACGACGATCGGCCGCAGGCCGGCGTCGCGGGCGCCCATGATCGTGCCGGGTCCGCCATGGGTCACCGCCACGCTCGCCGTGCCCAGCAGTCGGACGAGCTCGTCGTGCGCGAGGAAGTCGTGCCCCGTCGCCACCGCCGGCGGGCGCGTGTGCCCGTACTGGACGAGCACGTCGGCCTGGCCCGCGAGGTCCATCGCGAGCCGGTCGGCCCAGTCGACGAACCGGGTGAACGGGTGGATGTCGGTGCCGGCGACGAAAAGCACGAGCGGCCTGCCCTCGGCGCGCCCGTCGGTCATGCGTACACCTCGCCCACGAGGACGCTGCCCCTGTAGAGCTCCGCCTGGCTCTCCCACTGGACGAGGAAGCGGCTCGCCCAGGGACGGCACAGCCGGCCGGTGAGCGTCCTGGTCTCGAAGCGGTCGTAGACCTCGAGGTATGCAGTCGGGATCCGCCGCAGCCGGGCGAACACGAAGAAGGGGAGTGCGACGCCGGCGCCCGAGGACACGACGAGGTCCGGGCGCTCGGCCCGCAGGGTGCGCCAGGCGAGCCGGGCGTTGCGGAGCAGGTTGGGGAGGTTCCGCGTCGTCGGCCAGAACGCCCAGACGACGCGCTCGTCGGCGAGCCGGGACCGGGCATCGGGAAGGGGGAACGTCACCCACACCCGTTCCTTGTCGGCAGACCAGGGCGCCAACCGGAGCAGTTGGTCGAGGTGCCCGCCGCTCGAGCAGACGAACAGCACGCGCACGGACGGTTCGCCCGGGGTCGGCGCTGTGGCTTCGTCGTGGTGGGCCTCAGATCGTTCCATCACGTGCCGACGGTACGGAGGAGGCGGGTCCGCGCCCATGAGCCCGACGGCTCAATTGTGCGTCCGTCAGCCTCACCGTGATCGAAGAACCGTCACCGAAGACCGCCGAACGGTGGGAGACCTGCGACCGTGGAATCCGAGCTCTCGAGCCTGAGCGACTATGCGGTGGTCCTGCGGCGCCATCAGCGGCTGCTGGTCGTCGTCACCGTCGCGGGGATCGTGGCCGGCGGTCTCCTCACCCTGGTCATGCCGAAGACCTACGAGGCCGAGGCGACCGTGCTCGTCCGGCCGCAGGGCGTCGAGCTCTCCCGCGCCTTCGACGACGACACCGTGGTCGACCTCGAGACCGCCAGCCGGCTCGCCCGTTCCCGGACCGTCGCCGAACGGACGTCGCAGGCCCTCGCCGCTGCGGGCATCGATCGCTCGGCGTCCACGCTCGTGGCCGCGAGTTCCGTCCAGCCCGGCCTGTCCGACATCCTGGACTTCCGGGTCCGGGACGGCTCGCCGGTGGTCGCGGCCGCCGCCGCCACCACCATGGCCGAGCAGTACCTCGCCTTCGCCCGGGAGCAGCTCGACCGGTCGATCGACGAGGCGACCGCCGACCTGCAACAGTCCCTGGTCGACGCCGAGGCGCGCCTCGCCGAGGTCGACGCCGCCGTCTCGGCGACGACCGACGATGCGGCTCGGTCCGTGCTGCAGACCGAGCGCACCCTGCTGCTCGCACAGATCAACGAGATCCAGCGCAGCCTCGTCGACGCCCGCTCGCTCGTGCGGACGCCGGGCGAGATCGTGGACGCGGCCGAGGTCCCTGCCGCTCCGTCGTCGCCCAACCTGTTGGTGAACCTGGTGCTCGGTCTGGTCTTCGGGCTCGTGGCGGGGGTCGCCGTCGCCTTCCTGCGGGAGCGCAGCAGCGACCGCCTCACGACCGAGGCGACCCTCTCGGACGACTTCGGACTCCGGCTGCTCGGCTCGGTGCCCGGCGGCCGTTCCCGTCTCGGCCGTGCCGGTCCGCCGCCCCTCCTCCTGCCCGGGTCCGCAGGCGGGGAGCGCTACCGACGGATCCTCGCCGGCATGGTCCACGCCATCGGTGGCGCCGAGGGCGGCCGGGTGGTGCTGCTCGTGACGCCGGTCGACCCGGGGGTCACCGCCGGCGTCGCCGCCAACCTCGCCCTGTTCGCCGCCAACGCCGGTTACCGCGTGGATCTCGTGCAGACCGACCTGCGTTACCCGAGCCTCCACCACTACTTCCGGCTGCCCGCAGCGCCGGGCGCCGCGGACGTACTGCGCGCCCAGGTGGCCTACCCGGACGTGGCCCGGGGCTTCCCCGAGGTCCCGGGTCTGCGTATCGTCACCGCCGGATCGGTGAACCTGGAGGCGTCACGCCTCGTGCAGCCCCGTGCCCTGCGCCACCTGCTCGACGCC
>JBEIGA010000345.1:0-3522 GCA_040382135.1 Acidimicrobiales bacterium | reverse complement strand
CAGGCCGGCGTGAGCCGCTCCGATGCGATGCGCGCCATGGAGGAGCGGGTCGGTTCCCCGGACTTCCGCTCGTTCGTCCTCGCCATCCTGCAGGCGGACAGCTTCGGCGTGTCGATCGGCCGTGTCCTGCGATCGCAGGCCGAGGAGATGCGGATCCGTCGCCGGCAGATGGCCCAGGAGCGGGCCATGAAGGCACCCGTGAAGATGCTCATCCCCATGGTGTTCTGCATCTTCCCCGCCCTGTTCGTGATCGTCCTCGGGCCGGCGATCATCAACATCCGCGACAACCTCTAGGCCGATGGTCGCCTCGCCCGGCTCGTCGGCCCCTGTGGTTGCGCCGATCGCCCTCGAGCCCGGGCGCACCGGCCCCACGCTGGGGCGCGTGTGCGGCGTCGCCGCCGTCGTCGTGGGGTTCGCCGTCGGCCTGCGACCGCTGGGTGACAACAGCTGGATGACCCACCTCGCCACGGGCCGCCTGATGCTCGAGGACGGGATCGTCCGCGCCGACCCGTACACCGTGACGGGGGCGGGGGAGCCGTGGGTCGTCCAGAGCTGGCTCGCATCGCTCGTCTACGCCCTCATCGACGCGGTGGCGGGCATGGAGGGGCTCCGGCTGTTCACGGCGGGTTGCACCGCCCTGCTCGCCGGGCTCCTGTGGCGGCTGTCGCGGCCTGCGGGCGGCCCGGTGGCCCGGAGCCTGCTCGTGCTCGTGGCCGTGGCGGTGGGGTCCGGGCTGTGGTCCGAGCGTCCGTTGCTGCTCGGTCTGGTGGCCCTCGCCGCATCGCTCGTCGTGCTCGAGGAGGATCGGGATCCGCGGTGGATCGCCGTCATCGCTGCGCTGTGGGCCAACGTCCACGGGTCGTTCCCGTTGGGGCCGGTGCTGTTCGCCGCGCTCGCCGTCGGCCGGAGGCTGGACCGCCAAGATGCGACACGGGAGCTCGCAGCGCTGCGATGGTCCGTGATCGGCTCGGTCGTGGGCGGCGTGGTGAACCCGTACGGGCCGAAGCTGCTGCTGTTCCCGGTCCAGCTCCTGACCCGGCAGTCCCAGCTCGCCGAGGTCGTCGAGTGGCGCTCCCCGGCCTTCGACAGCACCGCCACCCGTGCCTTCCTCGTCCTCGTCACGCTGGTCGTCCTCGGGCTCGTCTCCCGGCCCCGGTACCGCGCCGCGGTGCCTGCGGTGCTGTTCACCGCAGCGGCGCTGGTGTCGCTCCGGAACGTCGCCGTCGCCGCCGTGGTGCTGGTGCCGGTCGCCGGCGCCGCCCTGGCCGCGGCCTTCGCCGCATCCGGCGCCACGAGGAGCGGCCTCGGCGAGGATCGTCGTTCCCCACTGCACCGGACGGCGCTGGCGGCGCTGGTGGCCCTCGCCGTCGTGCTGACGGTGGTGACCGTCCGTGAGCCGGCGCTCCAGCTCGCGGGGTACCCGGTCGCCGCCGTCGATCGCATGGAACGTCTGGGCTGGCACGAACCCGGTGTCCGCTGGGGTCACCCCGACGTGGTCGGCAACTACCTGGACCTGCGCTACGGCGACGAGGCCCGGGTGTTCGTGGACGACCGCTACGAGTTCCACGACGCCGACCTGATGGCCGACTACGTCGCCCTGGTCCGCGCTCGCCGGGACTGGCGTGCCGTGCTCGACCGCTACGGCATCGACGTGGTCCTCTGGGAGCACGACCACCCGCTCGCCGAGCTGCTCGAGCTCGATCCGGGCTGGGACGAGGCCTTCACGGTCGACGGCTGGTCGGTGTTCTGCCGCAGCACCGGCTGCCCCGCCTGAAGCGGCGCGGCCGCCGGAGCCGCACCGAACCCGGGACGCGCAGCGGGGCGGGACCCGAAGGCCCCGCCCCGTCGGTCGGCGCCGGGTCTGCGCGTCAGCTGCCGACGGCCGAGCCGACTCGGCTCAGCTTGCCCTTGGCGTTGTTTCCGAGGGTGGTGACCGCCGTGATGGCCACCACGGCGATCAGGGCGACCAGCAGGGCGTACTCGACGAGCGAGGCCGCACGGTCGTTCTCGACGTGGGCCAGGATCCAGGCCTTGATGAAGCGGTAGTCGGTGAGCATTGGGGTTCTCCTCGGGTCAGACGGACACGGTCTTGATCGGCTGGCGGGCGATCGATCCCAATAGGTCCCCCGGCCCGAAACCCCGACAGGTGTGCGGGAGTGCGGCCGCCCCGGTACGCGACGGGGCCCGCACCTCGGGGAGGTGCGGGCCCCGTCGGGTCCCGGCTCGGGGGAGTGGTGGCTCAGTCCAGGTGGACGATGCCGAGGCGCACGGCGGCGAGGACGGCCTGGGTGCGGTCGCGGGCGTCGAGCTTCTGGTAGATGGACGCCAGGTGGTTCTTCACCGTCTTCTGGCTGATGTAGAGCTTCGAGGCGACCTCGGGGGTCGAGCAGCCGTCGGCGATCAGCTGCAGGACCTCTTCCTCGCGGCGGGTCACGAGCCGCTCCTCCTGGGACGGCTGCTGGTCGAGACGGCGCACCTCCTGCAGCATGGAGGCGGCGAGCTGGGGCGACAGGGCGGTGTCACCGGCGGCGGCCATGCGCACGGCCGAGGCGATCTCCTCGGTCGAGCAGTCCTTGACCAGGTAGCCGGAGGCGCCCGCACGGATCGCCGAGGCGAGGACCTCGCTGTCGGCGTGCATGGTGAGCATGACGACCTGGGTCTCGGGGGAGCGCTCACGGATCTGGCGGCAGGCGCCGACCCCGTCGAGCTCGGGCATGGTCACGTCGAGCAGGGCGACGTCGGGGCGCAGCTGCTGGCACAGCAGGACCGCCTGGGCCCCGTCGCCCGCCTCGGCCACGACGTGGAAGCCCTGTTCGGTCATCGAGCGGCGGAGCCCCTCGCGCAGCATGCGGTGGTCGTCCGCGAGCAGGAGTCGGATCGTCATCGTGCGTACTTCCTTGGCCTTCCGTGGTCGGGGATTCCTGGCCGGGTCCATCCGGCCGACCTGGATCCATCGGCCCAGGTCCACTGGTCTTTAGGCATGGGTCGTTCCGGCATGGGGCGCGCCGAGGACGCAGCGCACCAGTGCGCCGTGGCCCTCCTCCGAGACGATCTCGAAGGACGCGCCGACGCTGGCGGCCCGCTCGCGCATGCCGACGATCCCGTAGGAGTCGGATCGCCCGGCGGTGCCCACCGGGAAGCCGCGTCCGTCGTCGAACACCTCGAGCGTGGCCCGCCGCCCGTCGCACCACCAGCGCACGGTGGCGGTCGTCGCCCGAGCGTGGCGCTCGACGTTCACCAGGGCCTCCTGGGCGATCCGCCAGAGCTCGCGCTCCTGCAGGATGGGCAGCCGACCGGTCTGCTCGATGTGGAGCTCGAGCCGCAGGCCGCTCCGTTGCTCGAACCGAGGGACGAAGGCCTCGATCGTGGCCGCGATGTCGTTGGTGTCGGAGACATCGGTCCTGAGGTCGTAGAGCGTCTCGCGGACCTCGCCGATGACGCCACGGACGTCGGTGCGCAGCTGGTCGAGCGCGGGCCCGACATCCACGGCCCGCTGTTGCTGGCTCACGATCCGGTCGAGCT
>JBEIGA010000344.1:0-3529 GCA_040382135.1 Acidimicrobiales bacterium | reverse complement strand
GGCGATGGCCGCCATGCGCTCCGGCGTCACCTCGAGGAACCGCTCGGCGCACCCCCGGTGGGCGATGATCTCCGCGTCGGCGAGCAGCTGGTTGCCCCAGCAGTGGTCGCCGTTGTGGTGCGTGTTGACGAGGCGGGCGGGCCGGTCCGGGTGGACCTCGGCGTAGGCGTCGAGCATCCGGCGGGTCAGCGGCAGGTCGTACAGCGTGTCCACCACGAGCCCGCCGCCCCAGGCCACCAGGCCGCTGTTGCTCCAGCCGAGGCCCTTGTCCTCCTGGAGCCACGCCCACGCCCGGTCGCCCAGGCGCACCAAGCCGGTCTCCGCTCCCGCTGAGGTGCTCATCGTGCCGCTCGCTCCCTCGTCCCCGTTCGCCCCTTCGGGCGCAGGTGAACGGTGCCATCCTAGGAACGGGTCCGAACCGGCGCGGCGGGAACACGCCGCAGCCACGAGGGGTTCGGGAGGAGACATGGCCACCATCACCCCGACCACCGAGCCGGCCGAGCCGGCCGTCCCGTCCGAGGCCTCCCCCGGCACGCCCGGCTCGTGGCGGTACGCGCTCGCCGGTGCCGTGGGCGCCGGCGCCGCCCTGGCTGCGGGGGAGCTCTTCGACGGGCTCTCCACCGGGATCCCCGGGCTCGTGGTCGCGGCCGGCGACTGGTTCATCGACGTGGCGCCGGGAACGGTCGCCGAGCAGGGCATCGAGACCTTCGGCACCAACGACAAGCCGGCGCTGGTCATCGGCGTCGTCGTCATCGTGCTGGCCATCGGCGCCGTCGTCGGCCGCGCCGCACGCACCCGGGCCTGGCTCCCGCCGGCGGTGTTCGCCGGCTTCGGACTGTTCGGTGCGTGGCTCGTGGGTCGCGATCCGCAGGCCACGCCGGCCCTCGCCGCGGTGGCCGCCCTCGCCGCTGCCGGGATCGGGGCGGCCGTCACCGTGTGGCTGCTCCGGCTCGCGCAGGCGGCCGACCGCCGTCCCGAGACGCCGGCCGTGACCGAGTCGCCCACCGACCCACGGCACGCCCGTCGGGCGTTCCTCGGGTGGTCGGGCGCCATGACTGCGGGATCCGTCGCCCTCGTCGGCGCCGGGCGACGCCTCGCCTCCGCCGATTCGGTCGCGTCGGTCCGGGAGTCCATCACGGTGGCACCGGCCACGGGCGGGGTCGTCTCCTCCGGCCGGGTCATCGCCGCCGGTGAGCGGGTCGACCTCTCCGGCGTCGACGTGCTCGACGGCGAGGTCCCGGGCGTGTCCTCGTACATCACGCCCAACGACCGCTTCTACCGGATCGACACCGCGCTGCGGATCCCCCAGGTCTCCCCCGACGACTGGCGTCTCACCATCGGCGGCGTGGTCGACCGCGAGGTCGAGCTCACCTACGACGACGTCCTCGCCATGGAGCTCGTCGAGCGCACGATCACGCTGTCCTGCGTCTCGAACGAGGTCGGCGGCTCCCTCGTCGGCAACGCCGTGTGGACGGGCGTGCCCCTGCTCGACGTCCTCGAGCTCGCCGGCATCGACCCCGCTGCGGAACAGGTCGTCGGGCGTTCCGTCGACGACTGGACCGCCGGCTTCCCGGTCCAGGCCCTCCGCGACGGCCGCGAGGCCCTGCTGGTCGTGGGCATGAACGGCGAGCCGTTGCCCGTCCGGCACGGGTTCCCCGTCCGCCTCGTGGTCGCCGGTCTGTACGGCTACGTCTCGGCGGTGAAGTGGCTGCGCTCCATCGAGCTCACCACCTGGGACGGCTTCGACGGCTACTGGATCCCCCGGGGCTGGTCGAAGGAGGGGCCGATGAAGACCGCGTCACGGATCGACGTCCCCGAACGGGGCGCCACCGTTGACGCCGGCCGCGTCGCCGTCGCCGGTGTGGCGTGGGCCCCGACCCGCGGCATCGAACGGGTCGAGGTGCGCGTCGACGAGGGCGAGTGGCAGCCTGCGCGGCTCGCCGGTGTCGTGAACGCCGACACCTGGGTCCAGTGGGTCTTCGAGTGGGACGCCACCCCCGGCCGTCACTGGCTCGAGGTCCGCGCCGTCGACGGGACGGGCGAGGTCCAGTCACCGGGACCGGTTCCGGTGGCGCCCGACGGCGCCGAGGGCTGGCACCGGCGCAGCGTCGACGTGCGCTGACCCGTTCAGCCTCGCTTCCTTGCAGCGTTCGGTCGCATGGTGCGACCTTTCGCTTCAACGAACGCGCGGGGTCGAGGACCGGCGCCGCTCAGCCCAGGGGCTCGGGCCGCCGGTCGATCACGAGCGAGGTCGACACCCGCCCGACCCGCCCCTGCTGGTCGAGCACCCGGGCGTCGGACTGGCCGATGCCGTCGTCGGCCAGGTCGGTCCAGGCGTCGAGGCCGATCCACTCCCCCACCGGCGCCCGCAGCAGGTGCAGGGTCAGGTCCGGGTTGATCGAGGTGAAGCGGCGGAAGTCGAGCGGGTTGGCGAGCCCGCTCGCATAGTCGACGAGGGCGGCGAGGGACACGACCGGGTCGGAGGCCTCGCCGGCCATCACCGGGCAGCGCAGGCGCACCCACACGAAGCGCTCGCCGCCCGCGCCCTGGGTGCCGACCACGTTGCGCAACTCCACCGCCCGCACGAAGCCGGGCACCCACGCCGGCTCCCCGCCGGGCCAGAAGCCGTTCCCTCCGGGCTCGGTGATCGCCGGGGGCTGCACGACCGGGAGGCGCGCGGCGGCGTCCCCGAGGTCGAGCGGTTCGGCGCGGATCCGGACCGCCGTCGCTCGGGCCACCTCGGTGCCCTGGTCGAGCAGGGACACGTCGACCGCCTGGATCCGGCGGCCGTCGCGCCGCACCGACACCGACCACGTGAGCGGAGCGAGCCGCACGCCACGGAAGAGGTCGACCGTCAGACGGGCGAGTCGCATCGGGGCTGCGGTCGGCGGCTGCTGGGCCAGCCAGGCGAGCAACCCGGTCACCGGGCCGCCGTGCTGCAGCCGGGGGTCCCACGGCCCCTGGCAGTAGGCCGACGGCACGATCCGGTCGCCGTCGCGCTCGTAGAGGTGGTCGTGGTCCGTGGCGGGCTCGAGCACGTCCGGAACCTTGGGTCAGCGGGGGGATGCCGCGCAAGCCACACCCTCGCCCGCTCATGTCCGGGCCGTGGGTGCCGACGGGAAACCCATGACGATTGATGAGCCCGAACCCGCGGCGCGGCCGGTGCTCGACGGCCCGCGGGGCGCACTCGGACGCCTCGCCGCCGTGCTCGCCGCCGCGGCCGGCGCCGTCTACCTCGCATGGCGGGTCACCGCGACCAGGGACGACGCCGCACCCTGGCTCTTCTGGCCCGCGCTGTTCGTCGAGGTCGCCCTGTGGTTCCGGTTCGTCCTCGGCGCCTGGTCGCTCTGGCGGGTCCGACCGGCGGCGACGCCGAACCCTGCGACCGGGACCGCGGGATCGGCCGAACCCCGGGTCGACGTGCTGATCACCACGCTCAACGATCCCGTCTCATGGCTCCGGCGCACCCTGGTCGCCTGCGGATCGCTCCGGCACGTCGGCACCGTGTGGGTGCTCGACGACGGCCAGC
>JBEIGA010000343.1:0-3535 GCA_040382135.1 Acidimicrobiales bacterium | reverse complement strand
GCCTCGAGCCCGAAGTCGTGGGTGCCGATCAGCACGAGGGTGGCCGCCAGGACGAGCCCGACGCCGGCGAGCGCCACGGTGAGCGCCTGACGTTGCACCGAGGTGGGGACCCGACGCCGGAAGATGCTGACGTCGCGATCGCCGCGGATCTCCGCCCACATGACGAAGCCGAGCAGGGCGAAGGTGGTGACCTTCATCCCGCCGGCGGTCGAGGCGCTGCCGCCCCCGATGAGCATCAGCGCCATCGTCACCAGGAGGGACTCGTCCTCGAGGCCGCCGACGTCGACCGTGTTGAACCCCGCCGTCCGTGGCTGGACGCCCTGGAACACCGAGGCGTTCACCTTCTCGTGCACGGCCAGCTGCCCCATGGTGGCGTCGTTGTCCCACTCGAAGACGAGGAAGGTGAGCGAGCCGACGACGAGGAGGACCAGGGTGGTGGCCACCGTGAGCTTGGCGTGGAGGCTCCAGCGGTCGAACCGGAACCGCTCCTTGCCGAGCACCCGCAGGACGGGGAAGCCGAGTCCGCCCAGCACGATGGCGCCGCAGATCGCCAGGGTGACGACCGGGTCGGTGACGAAGCGCGTCATGTTGTCGCTGAGCAGCCCGAAGCCGGCGTTGTTCCACGCGGACACCGCGTGGAAGACGCCGTGGCCGATGGCGCGGGTGAGCCCGTAGTCGTAGGTGATCCAGAACCGGAGGCCGAGGATCGTGGCGAACGCGGCCTCGCTCGCCAGGGTGAGCACCACGATCAGCCGGACCAGGCGTGCGAGCTCCGAGAAGCCCTCGACGCCGACCTCCGCGGAGAGCGCACGCAGGTGGGCGATGCCCAACCGGTCCGACACCGAGAGGAACACGAGGGTTGCGAGGGTCACGATCCCGAGCCCGCCGAACTGGATCAGCCCGAGGATCACGGCCTTGCCGAAGGTCGACCAGTGGTGCTCCGTGTCGAGCACCGAGAGCCCGGTCACGCACACCGCCGAGGTCGAGGTGAAGAGGGCGTCGACGAAGCCGGTGCGTCGCCCGGGCGCCGCCGAGAGCGGCAGCCAGAGCAGCAGGGTGCCGACGGCGATGAGGCCCGCGAAGGTGACGATCAGCACCCGGGTGGGGTTGCCGAAGCGCTGCAGCGCCCTACGCACCGCGGCACCGAACCGCGGCGCGCACCGGCTCGCGCCGCTGGGACTCCCGAACGCGTCCTGCACCGAGCGCTGACGTTAGCCGCACCCCTAGCGTTGGCAGGGACAGCAGGCCGAGGAGGAGCACGCCATGGGCCGACACAGCGAACGCCCCGACCAGGGGCCCACGGCCGACGACGACGGCAACCTCGTCGAGCTCGTGTTCGACGGGGAGATCCTCGACATCATCGTGACCCGCCCCGCCCCGCCGGCCGGCGCCGACAGCCGTTGGGACGACCTCGACCAGGACGACGACGACGACTGGGACGACGACGGCGACGACGACGGCGACTGAGCGTCGCCCGGGTCAGACGCCGAAGTCGATGACCGTCCGGGCGACCTCGCCGCGCTTCATGGCGGCGTAGCCCTCGTTGACGGCGTCGAGCGGGATGTGGGCCGAGACCATCTCGTCGAGCTTGAGGCGACCGTCGAGGTAGAGCTCGATGAACCGCGGCATGTCGGTGCGGTACTGGTTCGAGCCCATCAGCGAGCCCTGGATCTTCTTCTCGGTCATGAAGATCTCGTAGCCCGGCAGCTCGATCATCGTGCCGATGGGGAGCATGCCGATCACGGTCGCCGTCCCGCCGAGGCCGAGCATCGCCCAGGACTGCTCGGTGGTCTGCTTGAGCCCGATGGCCTCGAAGCTGTAGTCGACCCCGCCGTCGGAGAGCTCCTTCACCGCGAGCACCGGGTCGGTGTCCCTGCCGTTGACCACGTGGGTCGCGCCGAGCTGCCGGGCGAGCTCGAGCTTCGAGTCGACGAGGTCGACGGCGATGATCCGGGACGCGCCGGCGATGCGGGCGCCCTGGATCGCCGCGAGGCCGATGCCGCCGGCGCCGAGCACGGCGACCGTCGAGCCGGGCTCCACCTTCGCCGTGCGGAACACGGCGCCGAGCCCGGTGGTGACGCCGCAGCCGATCAGCGACGCCCGGTCGAGGGGCATGTCCTTGGTGATCTTCACGACGGCGTTCTGGTGCACCAGCATCTGCTCGGCGAAGGCGCCGAGCCGGGCGAACGGCGAGCACGGGGTGCCGTCCGCCTTGGTGTGCGACGGCCGCGGCCGTGCCGTCAGCTCGCCGGCGCCGGTGCACCGGGACATGTGGCCGGACAGGCACTGCTTGCACCGGCCGCAGAAGATCGAGAGGCAGGTGATGACGTGGTCGCCGGGTTGGACGTAGCGGACGTTCTCGCCCACCTGTTCCACGACACCGGCGGCCTCGTGACCCATGATCGCCGGCGGGGGCATCTGCCAGACCCCGTCCATGAAGTGCAGGTCGGAGTGGCAGAGGCCGGCGTAGGAGGTGCGCAGCAGCACCTCGTCGGGCCCCGGGGTGTCGATGGCGATGTCCTCGATCTCGAGCTCGCCGGGCATCTGGTTCAGGACGGCAGCCTTCATCCCGCGATCCTGGCACGCGCCGGGCGGTCGTGCCCTCGGACGACCCGCCGGCCCGGGTGGGAGACTGGGCGGATGGAGCTCCGGGACGCGATCAGGACCAACGGCGCAGTGCGCGCCTTCACCGACCAGCCCGTGGCGGACGACCTCCTGGCGGAGATCCTCGACACGGCGCGCTTCGCTCCCAGTGGCGGCAACCGGCAGGGCTGGACGGTGCTGGTGCTGCGGGACCCCGAGCTGCGCCGCGCTGTGCGGGACCTCTCCGCCGCCGGATGGCGGGAGTACGCCGCGTACCTCGCCGCAGGGATGCGCCCGTTCGCCATGGGTCCCGACGGCCGCTGGCACGGCCCTGGCGTCGACCTCGCCGCCGCCCACGAGGCCGAGGTGCCGCTGCCCTTCGTGGACCGCATGCACGAGGCGCCTGTCCTGCTCGTGGTCGCGTACGACCTGACCGAGGTGGCGTACCTGGACATCGACGCGCCCCACCAGCCGATCATGGGCGGCGGGTCGGTGTACCCCTTCGTGCAGAACGTGCTGCTGTGCGCGCGCGACGCGGGGCTCGGGGGCGTGCTCACCACGTTCCTCGGTCGGCGGGCGGCCGAGGCCCGGGCCCTGCTCGGGCTGCCGGCGTCGCACGCCGTCGCGGCGGTGGTGGCGCTCGGGTACCCGGAGCACCGCGCCACGAAGCTCACCCGCAACCCCGTGGCGGCGTTCGCCCGGATCGACCGCTTCGACGGCGAGCCGTTCGGCGCCTGACCCCGAGGGTCCGGTCGGCTCAGTAGTCGAAGGCCTCGTCGCCCTTGAGGCGCCGGACCATCGGCTCGGCGTCGGGGAACATCCGGAGGCTGTGGCCGCCGTCCACGGTGAGGCACTGGCCCGTGGTCCACGACGACTCCGGTCCGGCGAGGTGGCGGATCGCCCGGGCGATGTCCTCCGCCTCGCCGTGGCGGGCGAGGGGCTGCAGGTCGAG
>JBEIGA010000342.1:0-3547 GCA_040382135.1 Acidimicrobiales bacterium | reverse complement strand
CGCGGCGAGCGCCTGGCCGAACGGGAGACCGGGGAGCACGAGCCGCCAGGCCGTGCTCCGCAGGACGAAGGCTCCGGCGAAGGCGGCCAGGGCCACACCGACGCCGACGGGATCCGCCCCGGCGGCACGCAAGGTGGACCGGAGCGCCGAGGTGTCCACGCCGCGCGCCACCACGACGATCGCGGGCACGGTGAGGAGCAGGCCGAGCGGGACCAGGATGCGGGGGGAGGCGCGCCGCCTTGACATCGCTTCTTAGCCTGACCTAACCAGTTGGCTATGGACAACTTTTCGGGCACCGGTACGCTGCGCCGCATGAGCGTCCGACGTGCGCCCCGACGGGTCCGCAGGCTCGCCGCGCTCGCCCTCCTGGCCGTCGCACCCACCCTCGCCGCCTGCGGCGGTGGCGACGACGGCGGCGAATCGGTCACCGTGTACTCCGGCCGGAGCGAGGACCTCATCGGCCCGATCCTCGACCGGTTCGCCGAGGAGACCGGGACCTCGGTGCGGGTGCGCTACGGCGACTCCGCCGAGCTCGCCGTGCTGCTCGCCGAGGAGGGCGACCGCACCGAGGCCGACCTGTTCATCTCGCAGAGCCCGGGGGCGCTCGGCTACCTCGACGGCGAAGGCCTCCTCGGCACCCTGCCCCAGGACGTGCTCGACCTCGCGGTCGACGGCGCCACGGCCTCCGACGGGACCTGGGTCGGGCTCTCGGGCCGGCAGCGCGTCCTCGTCTACAACACCGACGCCGTCGATCCCGCGGAGCTCCCCGACAGCGTGCTCGACCTCACCGACCCCGTGTGGTCCGGGAGGATCGGTGTCGCACCCTCCAACGGGTCGTTCCAGGACTTCGTGTCCGCCATGCGGGTGGAGCTCGGCGACGAGGCGACCATGGCCTGGCTGGAGGGCCTCGCCGCCAACGACCCGGTGATCTACGCGAACAACAACGCGATCACCCAGGCGGTCGGGCGGGGCGAGGTCGAGGTCGGCCTCGTGAACCACTATTACAACTTCCGCCTGAAGGAGGAGCTCGGCGACGACCAACGGGCGGAGAACCACGTCTTCCCCAGCGACGACGTCGGTTCCCTGCTCATCGTGTCGGGCGCCTCCCTGGTCGAGGGGGCCGACACCGTCGACGCGGCGACCGAGCTCGTGCGGTTCCTGCTCGCCGCCGAGGCCCAGGCGTACTTCACCGACGAGACCTTCGAGTACCCGCTCGCGGTCGGGGCCACCCCCAACGCCGCCCTGCCGGCGCTCGACTTCCGCTCGGCGGACATCGACTACGACGTGCTGGGCGGCGACCTCGCGAGCACGCTGGCGATGATCCGCGAGGCGGGCCTCGAAGGCTGAGGCCTGCGAACATGAGCGGTCGATGACCGCGGTCCTGCAAGCGAACCCCGAGGTCCCGCGCGGCGCCCCGGCGCCGGCGCCCACGGCTCGGATGCGGCCCCGGCCGCCGCTGCTGCTCAGCATCGTGAGCGTCGGGGTCGCCGTGCTCTTCGCGCTGCCCGCCGTCTACGTCGTGTGGCGGACGATCGGGCTCGACGCCGACCTCGCCGAGGTGTTCGAGGATTCCCTCGCACCCCTGTGGCGGACCGTCCAGCTCGCTGCGCTGGTCTCCGTCTCGGCCACCCTGCTCGGCACCGCGCTGGCCTGGCTGGTCATCCGCACCGACGTGCCGGGGCGGCGGGTGTGGCGGATCCTGGCGCCCCTCCCGCTCGTGTTCCCGTCGTTCGTCGGCGCAGCGGCGTTCCTCGCCGCCCTCGCCCCCGACGGGCTCTTCCGCACCGTCCTCGAGGCCGTGGGGCTCTCGGCGCCGGACCGCTTCCGCGGCCTCGGCGCCTCCTGGCTGGTGCTCACCCTGTTCACCTACCCCTACGTGTACCTGCCCGTCGCCGCGCGCCTGGTCGGGGTCGGGTCCTCGCTCGAGGACGCCGCACGCTCCCTCGGCGACCGGCCACGCGTGGCCTTCCGGCGCGTGGTCCTGCCCCAGCTGCGCGGGTCGATGCTCGCCGGCATGCTGCTCGTCGCGCTCTACACGGTGAGCGAGTTCGGCGCCGTCCAGCTCCTCGCCTACGACACCCTCACCCGGGTGATCGAGGCCAACCGGATCTTCGACCAGCCCCGGTCCTTCGCCGCCGCCTCGATCCTGCTGGTGCTGGCCGTCGTCGTCGTGGTGCTCGAACGCCTCGTCCGCCGACGCGTCCCCGAGACCGGCCGCGTCGGCGACCGCCCCGCCGCACCCCTGCCGCTGGGACGATGGCGGTGGCCGAGCTTCGCGGGCGTCGTCCTCGTCCTCGTGCTCGCCCTCATCGGGCCCCTCGCCGCCCTCACCCAGTGGGCGTGGCGCGGCATCGCCCGAGCCGACGAGGCCGGCGCCCAGCTCGGCCAGGACCTCGGCGAGCTGCTGACCCCGGCGTGGAACAGCGCGTGGATCAGCACGCTGACCGCCGTGGTGGCCGTGCTCGTGGTGCTCCCGGTCGCCCACCTGACCGCCCGTTACCGCTCCCGGGTCGCCGGACCGGTGAACGCCGCGGTGGTGGGTGGCTTCGCCGTGCCCGGCCTCGTGATCGCCCTGTCGATCGTGGTGTTCACCCTGAACACCCCCGCGCTCGACGTGCTCTACCTCACGATCCCCGCCCTCGTGCTCGCCTACCTCGTGCACTTCGGGTCGCAGGCCATGCGGGCGGCGGAGGTGGCGGTCGCATCGGTCCCGGACCGCCAGCGCGAGTCGTCACGCATGCTCGGCGCCGGGTCCGTCCGGAGGCTGGTGACCATCGAGCTCCCCCTGATGCGGCCCGGCCTCCTGGCGGGCGGTGGCCTGGTCCTGCTCTCGACCATCAAGGAGCTGCCGGCCACCCTGCTGCTCGCCCCGTTCGGCTTCCGCACGCTCACCACCCGGATCTGGCAGTCCTACACCGACGGCTACCTGGCCGACGTCGGTCTCGCGTCGGTGGTGCTGGTCCTGGTCTCCGGCGCCCTGACCTGGGTCCTGGTGCTGCGACGCTCCGACGCCCTGGCGTGAACGCGCGCCCGCCGCTCGCCGGCGCGCTGGCGGTCCTCGCCGTCGTCGTCGCCCTCGTCACCGCCGCCGGCATCCCCGCCCGGGCGACCTACGGCGCCCGCACCTCGGCGGACGAGCCGCAGTACCTGTTGACCGCCCGGAGCCTGGGGGACGACCTCGACCTCGACCTCGCCGACGAGCTCGCCGCCGCGGACCACCGCGACTTCCACGAGGTCGACCTCAACCCCCAGACGTTCCCCCTCGACGACGCCGGACGCCAGATCAGCCCGCACGACCCCTTGCTCCCGCTCGTGCTCGCGCTGCCGATGCGTCTCGGTGGCTGGGTGGCGGCGAAGGCGACGCTCGCCGTGCTCGCCGGCGCGCTCGCCGCCGCCACCGCCTGGGTCGCGGTCCGGCGCTTCGGCGTCGCACCGCGGCTCGCCCTCCCGGTCGTGGGGGCGTTCGCCCTGTCGCCGCCCCTCGCGACCTACGCGACCCAGGTCTAACCGGGGGTAACGGCCGCGCTGGGCGGCGTGGGGGGGGGGG
>JBEIGA010000341.1:0-3552 GCA_040382135.1 Acidimicrobiales bacterium | reverse complement strand
GGAGGCGGCCGCAGCGCGCATCGGCGCCGTGCCGATCGTCGCCGACGTGGGCTCGGTGGAAGGGGCGACGGGCTTCGTCGACGCGGCGCGAGCCGCGCTGGGTGGCGTCGACATCCTCGTCACCAACGCCGGCGGGCCGCCGCCGGGGACGTTCGCGTCGACCCCGGTCGAGGCGTACCTGCCGGCGCTGGAGCTGAACCTGCTGTCGGTCGTCGCCATGTGCCGGGCGGCGGTGCCCGACATGCAGGCGCAGGGGTGGGGCCGCGTGGTGGCCATCACGTCGATCTCGGTCCGGCAGCCGATCGGCACGCTGATCCTGTCGAACACGGCGCGGGCGGGGGTCACCGGGTTCCTCAAGACGCTGGCCCTCGAGGT
This sequence comes from Acidimicrobiales bacterium, assembly GCA_040382135.1. Lineage (GTDB taxonomy): Bacteria > Actinomycetota > Acidimicrobiia > Acidimicrobiales > JBEIGA01 > JBEIGA01. Next base: position 3,177 of record JBEIGA010000341.1, on the reverse strand, counting down.
CGCCGCCGACGGGGTCACCGTGAACTCGGTGCAGCCCGGTCTGCACGCCACCGCCCGGCTGGTGCAGCTGCACGGCGGCGACGTCGAGGCGGCGGCCGCGGGGGTGCCGGCCCGACGGGTGGGTGACCCGGCCGACTTCGGTGCGGTCTGTGCCTTCCTCTGCTCGGACGCGGCCCGGTTCATCACCGGCGCGGCGATCCCGGTGGACGGCGGCGCTTACCTGGGCCTGCAGTAGCCGGGGGCGTCCCGGCGTGGGTCAGCTGCCCACGGTGCGGAGCAGGACCACGACGACGACGCCGGTGACACCGACCGTGAGCCAGATCGGGTAGGTCACCCGGGCGAGGCGTCGGTGGCCGCCGAAGCGTCCGCTGAGCGCTGCCCACAGGGTGCCCAGCACCATCGGGAGGGCCACGATCGACAGCACGACGTGCACGGCCAGGATCACCAGGTAGGGGATCCGGATCGCGGCCGGCCCGTCGAAGCGGGACTCGCCGTGCAGGGCGTGGTACGTCACGTAGCCGATCAGGAACACGGTCGACGCGGCGAACGCGCCGAGCATGGCGTTGCGGTGCCGGACGAGGTCGCCCCGCCGCACGGCCCGCACCCCGAGCACGAGCAGGGTGGCCGACGTGGCGTTGGCGGCGGCGTTCACCCAGGGCAGGAAGCCGAGAGCGCCGCCGTCACGGTCGCCGACGGCGAACACGAGCACCAGCAGCCCGACGCACGCACGAGCGCTCACGCCGATGATCAGGGCCGCGGCCCGCGCCGGACCGACCGCGGCGAGGCGGGGCAGGAGGGGGTCCGGCGCGACGGAGGTGGCGGTCGGTCGCATGGGTCCCATGCTGGCGCGTGGACGGAGCCGGGGTCCAGGCACCTCCGACACGCCCGGGGGTCAGGCGCTCGGTGCGGTGGGGGTGAACTCGGCGGTGAGGTGCTTCACGCCGTGGATGAAGCTCGACGCCAGGCGGGCCGGCTCGCCGGTGGCGTGGATGTCGGGCAGCCGGTCGAACAGCTCCCGGAACATCACCGTGATCTCCCGGCGGGCGAGGTGGGCGCCGAGGCAGAAGTGGGGGCCCGGGCCGCCGAAGCCGATGTGGTGGTTCGGCGAGCGACGGACGTCGAAGCGCAGCGGCTCGTCGAAGACGTCCTCGTCGCGGTTGGCGGCCAGGTAGAACATGGTGATCTTGTCGCCCGCCTTGAGCTCGCTGCCGCCGAGCACGGTGTCCTGCAGGACCGTGCGGCGCATGTAGGACACGGGGCTCGCCAGCCGGACGATCTCGTCGACCGCCGTGCCGGCGACGGCGTCGAAGTCGTCCTGCCAGATCCGGCGCTGGTCGGGGTTGTCCGTGAGGTACTTGAGGCCCCAGGAGATGGCGTTGCGGGTGGTCTCGTTGCCGGCCACGGCGAGCAGCACGAAGAACGACGCCAGGTCCTGGCGGGTGAGACGGTCGCCCTCCAGCTCGGCGTTGACGAGGATCGAGGTGAGGTCCGTGCCGTCCTTGCCCTTCTTGGACTCGGCGATGTCGTCCATCAGGGCGGCGAGGTTGCCGCCGGCGGTGAGCATGGCGGTGAGGATGTCGTCCCCCTCGGGCACGTACTCGGGGTCGCCGGCGCCGAGGATGATGTTCGACTGGTCGAACACGAACCGGTAGTGCGACTCGGGGATGCCCATGAGGTCGCACACGATCTTGAGGGGGAGGGCGGCGGCGACGTCGACCACGAAGTCGACCTCGCCGCGCTCGCAGACGTCGTCCACGATCTGGGAGGCGACCTGCTGCACGGAGTCCTCGAGGCGCTTCAGCATCCCGGGCGTGAACCCGGCGGAGACGAGCCGGCGGAGGCGGGCGTGGCGGGGATCGTCCATGGCGATCATCGAGGAGAAGAACTCGTTGAACTCCGGCGGCGCGTCGAGCACCGTGATCCCGCTCGCCGAGCTGAAGATCTCCGGGTGCTTCGACGCCTCGAGGATCTCGCGGTGCTTCACGACCGCCCACGCGCCGGGGCCGGGCGGCAGGAAGGGCGGGTTCGGCTCGGGCAGGAAGTGCACCGGGCCGGCGGCCCGCAGGGTGGCCAGGTCGGCCTCGATCTGCTCGTCGGGACGGACCCAGAAGTCCTGCATGATCAGGTTGGGGAGCGTGCTCGCCGTCATGGCGGGGAGCGTACACCGTATGTCCTGGAGGCCCCCGGAGGAACGGGGCGGTGCGGCCGGTGGGCCCTACCAGAGCTCGTCGACGTACCGGTCCGTTCCCACGACGGTCGGGATGAACGGCATGGCGATCGCGACGGTGCCGACCCCCGACGCGGCGAGGTCGTCGGCCAACCGCCGGTAGCGGTCCCAGGCCGCGAGCGGGTCGGTGTCGACGAAGTGGACCTGCAGGGTGCGCCGGTCGCCGGCGGGGTCGACGGGGACGAAGTCCGGCTTGGTGTCGAGCAGCGGGATCGGCGTCCAGTTCGAGACCGCCGCCACCGGCGAGCCGGGGAGCCAGCCGGGCAGGTAGCCGTCGAACCAGGCGTCGAGGTCGGCGGCGGTGGCGTCGGCGGCGGGGTCGACGAACACGGCCACCATCCCGGGGAACCGGTGGTCGAGCGCCAACTCCAGGGGGACGGGGTCCGGGTCGCGGTGGGCGCGCCAGTCGAGCCGGTAGGTGGCGGTGTTGTAGTGGGTGCGGGGCCCGAACCCGCGGTCCGCCGCGTAGAGGGCGTGCACCTGGGGGGTGCTCCAGTCCATCCAGTGGTCGTGGCGTCCGTCGAGGATCCAGTAGAGGCAGGCGTAGGAGCCGTCGCGGACGGCGAACGGCATGGGCGTCGGGTCCGGGAAGCGGGCGTCCTTGTGGGAGCGGGGCGCCACCCAACGGCTGCCGGCGAAGTTCTCGGCTCCGATCATGCAGCCGCCGTAGTAGTGGTCCCGCTCGTACCAGCGGTTGTAGGCGAACTCGTGGCCCCGGTGCGGGTCGGTGAACACCCAGAGCATCGTGCCGACGCGGATCGGCTCGTCGACGGAGCGGATGAGCCGTCCCACCGGCAGGTCGAGCGGTCGGGCGTAGCGGTCTTCGGCCGGCATGTCGGTCCCCCTCGGTCCGGATCGCCGGATCGTAGGGGGTCCGGACCACCGGATGACGGGGTCAGAGGGCGCCGGCGTCCTGGAGCAGCCCGCCGAGCTCGTCGGCGAGCGCGGCG
>JBEIGA010000340.1:0-3553 GCA_040382135.1 Acidimicrobiales bacterium | reverse complement strand
TCCTTGAACTTCGACTCCGCCTCGGGGTCGTCGGGGTTCGCGTCCGGGTGGTACTTGCGGGCGAGGGTCCGGTAGGCCCGCTTGATCTCGTCGTCGGTCGCGCTGCGGCCGACGCCGAGCACCTCGTACAGGTCGTTCACGGTCATCCCTCGGTGAGGCGGTGCCCCAGCCGGCTGCTGACGACGGCCACCGCCGCCAGCGCCTGGGGATAGTTCATGCGTGTGGGGCCGAGGACCCCGATGGTCCCGGCCGGCTCGCCGTCGACCTCGTAGGGGGCGACGACGAGGGAGCACTCGGCGAGCGGGGCGACCCCGGTCTCGTGGCCGATGGCGACGGACAGCCCGCGGTCGAGGACGTCGCGGATGAGCGACACCACGACGAACTGCTGCTCGAGCACGCCGATGATCTCGCGGACCTTCTCGACGGCGTCGAAGGCCGACACCATGCGGGCGGTGCCGCCCACGTAGACCTCGTCCGGCTCCTCCGGCGCCAACCGCAGCACGGCGTCGATGCCGGTGCGGACGACGGCGTCGACGGACGCATCACCTGTGGCCGGCAGCGGCGGCTCGGCCTCGATCGACCGGCCGATCCAGGCGGAGGTGAGGTGGGCGCTCGCCGCGGCGAGCACGGCGTCGCCGACCTCGTCGTCGAGCTCCAGGGTGTGCTTCTCGACCGCGCCGTTCGACAGCACGACGAGCAGGAGCACGACCCGGCCGCTGAGCCCCACGAACTGGATGGAGCGCACCCGGGCGCTCTCGGCACTGGGCCCCACCACCACGGCGGCCGCGCCGGTGAGGTCCGAGAGCAGGGCGCTCGTGTCGCGCAGCATCCGCTCGAGCTGGTCGTGGGAGCGGTTGAAGAACTCCTTGATCTGGAGCGCCCCCGACGGGTCGAGGGTGGCCGGCGCGGTCATGGAGTCGACGAAGAACCGGTAGCCCTTGTCGGTGGGCACGCGCCCGGCCGACGTGTGGGGCTGGGCGAGGTAGCCCTGCTGCTCGAGGTGCACCATCTCGTTGCGGACGGTGGCCGAGGACACGCCGACGCCCTCGGCCACACGGGCCGAGCCGACGGGCTGAGCGGTCTCGATGTACTGCTCGACGACCGCCCGCAGGATCGCTGCCTTCCGTTCCTCGAGCATCTCGAGGAGCATGATACCGATGCCGGCTGGCGCGGCCCCTGACCCAGCTGGGTCGGTCAGTCGTCGAGCCTGAGGGCCGACACGAAGGCCTCCTGGGGGATCTCCACCCGCCCGATGTTCTTCATGCGCTTCTTGCCCTCCTTCTGCTTCTCGAGGAGCTTCTTTTTCCGGGTGATGTCGCCGCCGTAGAGCTTGGCGGTGACGTCCTTGCGGAAGGCGCGCACCGTCTCGCGGGCGATGATCCGCCCGCCGATGGCCGCCTGGATCGGCACCTCGAACTGCTGGCGCGGGATGAGCTCCTTGAGCTTCTCGGCCATCTTGCGGCCGTAGTCCTCGGCCTTGTCGCGGTGGACGATGGCGCTGAAGGCGTCGACCGGGCTGCCGTGCAGGAGGATGTCGACCTTGACGAGCTTGGAGTCCTCGTACCCGACCGGCTCGTAGTCGAGGCTGGCGTAGCCCTGGGTGCGGGACTTCAGGTGGTCGAAGAAGTCGAGCACCACCTCGCCGAGGGGCAGCCGGTACTGCAGCTCGATGCGCTCGGGCGACAGGTAGTCGAGCTTCTCCATGCGGCCCCGCCGGGTCTGGCAGAGGTCCATCAGGGCGCCCGTGTACTCGGTGGGCGACAGGATCGTGCACAGGAGCATCGGCTCCTCGATCCCGGCGACCTCGGCCATGTTCGGCATGGCGCTCGGGTTCTCGACCATCACGACGCTGCCGTCGGTCTTCTTCACCCGGTACTGCACCGACGGCGCCGTGGAGATGAGGCTCAGCCCGAACTCGCGCTCGAGGCGCTCCCGCACGATCTCCATGTGCAGCAGGCCGAGGAACCCGCAGCGGAAGCCGAAGCCGAGGGCACCGGAGGTCTCCGGCTCGAACGTGAACGACGAGTCGTTGAGGCGCAGGTTGTCGAGCGCCTCGCGGAGGTCGGGGAACTGGTCGCCGTCGATCGGGTACAGGCCCGAGAACACCATGGGCTTGGGCTCGCGGTAGCCGGGCAGCGGCTCGGCGGCGGGCTTCTGCGCCTCGGTGACGGTCTCGCCGGAGCGGGCCTCGCCGACGTCCTTGATGCCGGCGATGAGGTAGCCCACCTCGCCGGGGCCCATCTCCTTGACCGGCGTGTTCACCGGCAGCCGGAACCCGATCTCGTCGACCTCGTGGGTGGCGCCCGCCTGCATGAAGCGGAGCTTGGCGTTGTGCTTCAGCACCCCGTTCACGATCCGCACGGAGCTGACCACGCCGCGGTACTGGTCGAAGTGGCTGTCGAAGATGAGCGCCTGGAGCGGCTTCGCCGCGTCGCCGACGGGCGGGGGGATGCGCTCGAGCACGGCGTCGAGCAGCTCGGGCACGCCCTCGCCGGTCTTCGCGCTGATGCGGAGGATCTCGTCGGCGGGGATGCCGAGCACGGACTCGATCTCGGCGGCGTAGCGGTCGGGCTCGGCGGCGGGCAGGTCGATCTTGTTGAGGCACGCGACGATCTCGAGGTCGTTCTCGAGCGCCAGGTAGCAGTTGGCGAGGGTCTGCGCCTCGATGCCCTGGGCGGCGTCGACCACGAGGATCACGCCCTCGCAGGCGGCGAGCGACCGGGACACCTCGTAGCCGAAGTCCACGTGGCCGGGGGTGTCGATGAGGTTCACGACGTGGTCGCGCCAGTCGAGACGGACGCTCTGCAGCTTGATGGTGATGCCGCGCTCGCGCTCGATGTCCATCGAGTCGAGGTACTGCTCCCGCATGTCCCGGGCGTCGACGGCGCCGCAGAGCTCGAGCATGCGGTCGGCCAGCGTCGACTTGCCGTGGTCGATGTGGGCGATGATGGAGAGGTTGCGGATCTTGGCGAGGTCCATGCGCGTCCCGGGTCGGTGCCGGTGCTGACGGTACCGTTCGCGCCGCCGTCCCCGGCGGTCCTGCGCACAGGTGTGCCATCGGTGGGGGGTCACCGCTAGCATGGCCTTTCGGCCCCGCCGGCACCGCCGCGCATGGGCCAACGGTCTCCCCACCTCCACCACGACAGGGTCTGCAACCGTGGCGAACATCAAGAGCCAGATCAAGCGCAACCGCACCAACGAGGAGGCGCGTCAGCGCAACCGTGCGGTCAAGTCCGAGCTCCGCACCCGCGTGCGGGCCGCCGAGAAGGCCGCTCCGGCCGGCGGCGAGGAGGCGGAGGCCGCCGCCCGCAAAGCGGTGTCGCGCATCGACAAGGCGGCCAAGTCCGGCGTGATCCACAAGAACGCCGCCAACCGCAAGAAGTCCCGCCTGGCCAAGCGCCTGGCGAAGCTCTCCGCCGCCGACTGACCCCGGCGCAGCGCTCACGTTCTTCCGGTACTGGCCGGGGTTACAAGGGGGGGGAGAGAGGGAAACCCGCCCGGGAGACCGTTTAGGGGCGGGGGGTCCCCCAAAACGATCACCGCGCAGTGATTT
>JBEIGA010000339.1:0-3564 GCA_040382135.1 Acidimicrobiales bacterium | reverse complement strand
GCCTCGCCGACGAGGTCCGCGCCGGAGACACCGACGCCATCCGGGCGGAGAGCGTGAAGCTCAACGAGCGCACCGTGACCGTGCAGAACATGCTCGGCACGCTCGGCTCCCGCCTCGGGCGGCTCGAGTCCGCACGGACCGTCGCCCAGGACCAGAAGCTGAGCCTCGACGCGCGGCGCGCCGCCATCGAGGACGTCGACCTGGCCACCGCCGCCACCGAGCTGGCCGCGGCGAACCAGGCGTACGAGGCGACCCTGCTCTCGATCGCCCGGATCGACAGCATGTCGCTGCTCGACTTCCTGCGCTGAGGCGCCCCTCGTCCCGCGAGATCGCCGCAGGGTTTTCCTCATGTCGGCCGTCCGGGTGCCGATGGATCGGGACAACCGACGGATCGATCACTGCTTCATGGAGGAGCTCGCCCACAGATGTGTGGGCCTGTTCCTCCTTGTCGCGTTTTCGCCCCCTCGGTCGTCCCGACCAGGAGCACGCATGCAGCTGTTCACCGACACCACGACGGGGGCCATCGAGTGGGCCCTCGCCGCGCAGACGGAGCGCCAACGCGTCATCTCCCACAACGTGGCGAACGTCAACACGCCCGGCTTCCGTGCCCAGCGGCTCGACTTCGAGCAGAGCCTCAGCCGGGCGCTGCGCCGCGAGAGCGTGGGCCGGGCCGAGTGGACCACCACCAACGCCGGCGGCCGTGTGGGCCTCAACGGCAACGACGTGAACCTCGAGGACGAGACGCAGGCGCTGATGAAGTCGAGCCTGCACTACGACGCCCTGGTCCAGGCCATGAACTTCAAGCTCGGCGCCCTGCGCACCGCGATCGGGAGGCGTTGATGGGACTGTTCGGAGCGATCGACGCCGCCACGAGCGGCGCCCACGTGTCGAGGGTCTGGCTCGACGCCATCTCGGACAACGTGGCCAACGTCAACACCGACCGCCCCGGCGACGAGGAGCCGTTCCGGGCCCGCATGGTGCGGGTCACGTCGGTCGACCGCCGCGAGAACGGCGGCGTCGGCGGTGCGGCAGTCGTCGCCATCCAGAACCGCGGCGGCGACCCGGCGCTCGTCTACGACCCGGACAACCCCATCGCCGACGAGTTCGGCCGGGTGGCGAAGCCCGTCGTCGACCTGGGGGTCGAGATGACCAACCTGCTGATCGCGAACCGCTCGTACCAGGCGAACCTCCGGGTCATCGAGCACGCCCGCGACTCCTACAAGTCCGCCCTGCAGATCGGTAGCCGCTGATGGCCGTCGGAGCGATCCCCGCGTTCACCCCGATGCTGCCCGCCACCTCCGGCCTCGCCGGCGCGTGGGGCGCCACGGTCGGGGCCGGGCAGGGTGTGCAAGGCGTCCAGGGGGCCGTCGGCGCGGTCGGTTCCGCCACCGGCGGCGGCGACTTCGTGGCGAGCCTCACCGACGCGGCGTCGGCGCTGAACGAGGCCGACCGCCTCGGCCGGCAGCTCGCCACCGGAGAGCTCACCGACGTGCACGAGTACATGGCGGCGGCGACGAAGGCGAACCTCTCGGTGGAGTTCATCGTCACCGTCCGTGACCGGGCCGTCGAGGCCTTCCAGGAGATCATGAGGATGCAGGTCTGACATGGCTGCCACAGCGACAGCCAACGGCGGCATCGGCGCCAGGGCCTCCGGCTACATGCGGTCCTTCAGCGGGCAGCAGCTCGCGATCATCGGCGTCCTCGGGGTCCTGACCCTGGTGGCGGCCTTCGCCTTCTTCAGCTGGATCTCGTCGCCGTCGAACCGGGTGCTCGCCACCGGGCTCACCCCCGGCGAGGCCAACGAGATGGTGGAGACCCTCAACGGCGCCGGGATCGCCTACGAGCTCACCGACGGCGGCTCCACCATCGTCGTGCCCGAGGCGTCCATCGCCGATGCGAACCTCGCCCTCGCGGGTGCCGGCATCGGCACCTCCTCGGTGGTCGGGTACGAGATCTTCGACAACCAGTCGTTCACGACGTCGGACTTCCAGCAGCAGATCGGCTACCAGCGGGCCATCCAGGGCGAGCTGACCCGGGCGATCATGGCGATGGAGGGCATCGACTACGCCAGCGTCCAGCTCGGCATGCCCGCCGACCGGCTCTTCACCGAGGACCAGCAGGCCGTCACCGCGGGCATCCTCGTCGAGGGCACCCGCATCTCCGAGGGCACGGTCGAGGCGATCGTCCAGCTCGCGTCGTCGTCGGTCCCCGGCCTCACCGCCGAGGAGGTCACGGTCACCGACACCCAGGGCAACGTGCTCACCGGGCCGGGCGCCTCGAGCGGCGGTCGCAGCACCCAGCTCGAGATGACCCAGGCCTACGAGACGATGCTCGCCGCCCGCGTCGAGTCGATGCTCAACCAGGTCTACGGCCCCGGCGCCGCCGTGGTCAGCGTGACCGCCGACCTCAGCTTCGACGAGAACGAGACGGAGACGATCGACTACCTCAACGAGCCGATCGTCATCCGCGAGTCCCTCAGCGAGGAGACCTTCACCGGGCAGAGCGCGGACGCCGCCGGCGTGGTCGGCGTCGAGGGCGCCGAACAGGGCATCGTCGACAACGGCACCACCGACTACGAGGCCAGCGAGAACATCCGGGAGCAGGTGGTCGACTCGGTCACCACCCGTGAGCGGCTGGCGCCGGGTCGGGTCGAGCGGCTCGCGGTCGCCGTCATGGTCGACGAGAACCCGATCCTCGGGTTCGAGCCGCTGCCGGAGGACGCCGCCGAGGACGCCGAGCCCGAGCCGATCGAGGCGCCGGCGCCCGACGAGGCCGAGATCAACGCGCTCGTCACGGCCGCCCTCGGCCTGCAGGTCGATCCGGCGAACCCCGGCGCCGACCAGCTCGACGTCCTGCTCGTGGACTTCCCCGACCTCACGCCGGAGCAGGCCTCTTCCGCCACCGAGGTCACCGACGGCGCCGGCGGCCCGCCTGCCGGGAGCCCGATCTTCGGCTACCTGCGGATGGCGTTCGGGGCGATCGTCCTCCTGCTCGCCCTGTTCTTCCTCCGCAAGGGCCTCACGGCGACGTCCGAGCCCATCGATCCCACGTCGGTGGCCGGGGCACTCGCCGCAGGCGGCCCACGCTCGGGCAGCGGCGCCGCCGGCGAGCTCCGCGGGGCGGACGTCTCGGGCGAGCTCGCCCAGCTCGGCATCCCGACCGAGCTCCGGCTCATCGACCAGGAACCCGACCAGGTGGCGACACTGCTCCGCGAGTGGGTCGCGGACCGGAGGGTCTGATCCGTGGCCCAGATCTCCAACCGTCGCAAGGCCGCGCTCGCCCTCGTGGCGATGGGACCGGAGCGTGCCGCCGAGACGGTGCGCGCGCTGCCGGATCCGATCGTGATCGAGCTCCTCGCCGAGGTGAACGCCATCGGCCCGGTCGACGCGACGACCGCCAAGAAGATCCTCAGCGAGATGGCCGACCGCGTCCAGGTCCGCACCAACGTGGGCAAGGGCGGACCGGAGTACACGAACGAGCTGCTCCGCCGAGCACTGGGTGACCGTGCCTCCGACCTCGCCAAGAACATCGCCGACCGCAGCCACCGGCCCTTCGCGTACTTCG
>JBEIGA010000338.1:0-3574 GCA_040382135.1 Acidimicrobiales bacterium | reverse complement strand
CCCGCTGTTGCTGGCTCACGATCCGGTCGAGCTCGAAGGCGATGTAGGCGAGGCTCTGGCCGATGCGATCGTGCAGGTCCCGGGCGATGCGGGTGCGCTCCTCGTCCGCGCCGACGGTCCGCAGGCGGGAGAACCAGCGGGCGTTGTCTATGGCCAGGGCGGCGGGCTCGATGAAGCCGTTGAGCAGCTCGACGTCCCGCGCCGTGTAGTGGCCCGGCTCGTCGTGCTCGATCGCGATGAGCCCGATGATCTGCCCCCGTGCGGCGAGCACGGAGTAGAGGCCCGTCCGCGACCGTGGGCTGATGCCGGGGCCGTGGGGGCCGGCGAGCTCCGGGACCTCGACGAGGCGGTGGCCTGCGATGGCGCGCTTCAGCGGCTCGGGCAGATCGGTGGGTCCGAGGCGCGCCGGGAGGTCGGTGCGCTCGCGTCGTTGCACCTGCCAGTGCCCGTCGGTGTCGTCGAAGACCAGGATGGCGACGGCGTGCAGGTCGAACAGGCCGCGCAGACGGGTCATCGTCGTGTCGAGCACCTCGCCCATGTCGAGCGACGCAGGCAGGGTCTGCGTGATCCGGTGGAGCGAGAACAGCAGCGCGTTGGCGTCCGAGAGCCGGCCGAGCCGTTGCAGGGCCAGGCTGTGCTGCCGGTCCGCCTCGCCCGAGATCCGGCGCGTGTAGCCCGCGATCAGCGCCGTGAGCAGCAGGATCGTGCTCCACTGCATGGCGGTCATGGCCTCGGGGGATCCGAGCAGTCCGCCCTCGGGAGGGTCGAGGACGCCCGGGACCGACACCGTGAGGGCGGACAGGATCGTGACCTGCACGGCGAGGGTGATGCCGCTCGAGAGGCCCGCGATCGTCACGGCGGTGACGAGGGAGAACACGAGCGGCGACGCCCACTGGCCGGTGGCGATCACCGCCAGGGTGTGCACCCCGACCTCGAGCGCGACCGCGATGCCACCGGCGAACGTGCTCCGGATCCGCAGGGGTCGGCGGGATCGGTATGCGGCGTACAGGATGACCGCTGCGCACCAGGCGATCGCCCAGCGATCGGTGCGTGCGAGGGCGTCGACGCCCAGCACGAGCGAGACGCCCACGGTGCCGAGGCGCAGGGCCCGGACGGCGGGGTCGAAGACCGACACCCGGTCGCCCGGCTCGTCGAACACGTCACCGGGCCCGTCCTCGGGTCGGCCGACCCGCGCCAGCGGGTGGAGCCAGGATCGGGAGCGGTGCCGGGGTGCGGCCGGGCGCGGCATGGTCTGCACCACCGTCGTATCGGCACCGGGCCGTCCGGCATGAGCCGAACGACCCAGACCGGCGCGCCTACCGCGGCGGCTGGTACCGTCCCGGCCCGTGCTGGAGATCGGGCTCACGGGTGGCATCGGGTCGGGGAAGTCCACGGTGTCGGCGGCGCTCGCCCGCCGTGGGGCGGTGGTCGTGGACGCGGACGCCATCGTCCGGCAGGTCCAGGAGCCCGGCACGCCGGTGTTCCTCGCCATGGTCGAGCGGTTCGGCCCGGGCATCGTCGCCCCCGACGGCACCCTCGACCGCCCGGCGGTCGCTGCGGTGGTGTTCGGGGACCCGGAGGCGCTCGCCGCCCTCAACGGGATCGTCCACCCCGCCGTGGTCGAGGAGATGACCCGCCAGCGCGAGGTGCACGTCGACACCGACGCCACGCTGATCCTCGACATCCCCCTCCTGATCGAGTCCCGGTACGCAGGCCTCGGCGGGATCATCGTGGTCGATGTGGACCCCGAGCTCGCCGTGGAGCGGCTGGTCCGCTACCGGGGGTTCTCGGAGGACGACGCCCGGGCGCGCATGAGCCGGCAGGCCTCGCGGGAGGAGCGGCTGGCCGCCGCCGACTTCGTCGTCGACAACTCGGGGACGCTCGAAGAGCTCGAGGCGCGGCTCGACGAGTGCTGGGCCTGGATCGCGTCGCTGCCACGCCCTGCACCGGGCACGCCGCTCGAGCCGATCCGCGGCCGAGCCGGCTGACCTCCGGGGGTGTGGCCCACGGGGTGTCGCACCCCGTCGGTAGCGTGGCCGTCATGGGTGCGACCACGTTCCAGCGCCAGATGGTCCCGTTCCGGATGGCGGCACCGTTCGAGCCCGCGGGCGACCAGCCCCAGGCCATCGCTGCGCTGGCCGCGGGGATCGAGCGCGGCGACCGCTACCAGACGCTCCTCGGCATCACCGGCTCCGGCAAGTCGGCCACCATCGCCTGGACCATCGAGCAGGTGCAGCGCCCCACCCTGGTGATCGCGCCCAACAAGTCGCTCGCCGCCCAGCTCGCCTCCGAGCTCCGGGAGTTCTTCCCCGACAACCGGGTCGAGTACTTCGTCTCCTACTACGACTACTACCAACCCGAGGCGTACATCCCGTCCTCGGACACCTACATCGAGAAGGACTCGTCGGTGAACGACGAGATCGACCGGCTGCGCCACTCGGCCACGGCGTCGCTGCTCACCCGCCGGGACACCATCGTCGTCGCCTCGGTGTCGTGCATCTACGGCCTCGGCGCGCCCGAGGAGTACGAGGGGCAGCTGCTCACCGTGGCGGTGGGAGAGGAGGTCGACCAGCGCGCCGTGCTGCGCCAACTGGTGGACCTGCAGTACGAGCGCAACGACATGAACCTCACCCGCGGCAAGTTCCGGGTGCGGGGCGACACCATCGAGATCCACCCCGCGTACGACGAGACCGCGGTCCGCATCCAGCTCTTCGGCGACGAGATCGAGAGCATCACCGTGGTGGACCCGCTCACCGGAGAGCGCCTCCGCGAGCTCCAGGACCTCACCGTGTTCGCCGCCACCCACTACGTGGCGGGCGAGGAGCGCATGCGGCGAGCGGTGGTCACCATCGAGCAGGAGCTGCAGGAGCGCCTCGCCGAGTTCGAGGCCGACGGCCGGCTGCTCGAGGCCCAGCGCCTCCGGATGCGCACCCAGTACGACCTCGAGATGATGCAGGAGGTCGGCTTCTGCAACGGGATCGAGAACTACTCGCGCCACATCGACGGCCGCGAGGCGGGCGAGGCCCCGTTCACCCTCCTCGACTACTTCCCGGACGACTACGTCGTGGTGCTCGACGAGTCGCACGTGGCCGTGCCCCAGCTCCACGGACAGTACGAGGGGGACCGCAGCCGCAAGCTCACCCTCGTCGAGCACGGCTTCCGGCTGCCCTCCGCAGCCGACAACCGTCCGCTGCGGTTCGACGAGTTCGTCGAGAAGGTGCACCAGGTCGTGTTCCTCTCGGCCACGCCGGGGAAGTACGAGCTCGAGGTGAGCAGCCAGGTGGTGGAGCAGATCATCCGCCCCACCGGCCTGATCGACCCCGAGGTCATCGTCAAGCCCACCAAGGGCCAGATCGACGACCTCCTCGAGCTCATCAACGAACGCGTCACGCGGGACCAGCGCGTCCTGGTCACCACCCTCACCAAGAAGATGGCCGAGGACCTCACCGACTACCTGCTCGAGCAAGGTCTGCGCGTTCGCTACCTGCACAGCAACATCGACACGATCCAGCGGATCCAGATCCTGCGTGGCCTGCGTCTCGGCGAGTTCGATGTGCTCGTTGGCATCAACCTG
>JBEIGA010000337.1:0-3608 GCA_040382135.1 Acidimicrobiales bacterium | reverse complement strand
GGGGGCCGGGGGCCGCAGCGCGCCCGCAGCACGAACGTCGTCGGGTGTGATCCGCCCGCCCGGCCCGCTGCCGACGACGGTGCGGAGGTCGACCCCGAGCTCGGTTGCGAGCTGCCGCGTGGCGGGCGCGGCCTTGGGTCGGAGCGGCTCGGGTGTCGCAGGGGGCGCCTGCACCGCGGGTTGCGCGGCCGCCGGCGCCACGGGCTGCGCAGGCGGGGCCTGCGGTGTCGGCCCACCGGTGGGACCTGCAGGGAGGAGCTCGACGAGGACGTGACCGACGGGCACGACCTGGCCCTGCGTGGCCAGGAGGCGCGCCACGGTGCCGGCCACGGGCGAGGGCAGCTCGACGGTCGCCTTGTCGGTGAGCACCTCGACGAGCGGCTGGTCGCGCTCGACCGTGTCGCCCTCCGCGACGAGCCAGGCGACGATCTCGCCCTCGACGAGGCCCTCACCGATGTCGGGAAGGGCGAACCGGACGGTCTCGGACACGGATCAGGCCTCCAGCGCCCGGCGGACGGCGGCGACGATGCGGGCGACGTCGGGGACGTAGAGGTCCTCGAGCATCCCGACGGGGTAGGGGACGTCGTAGCCCGAGACCCGCACCACCGGCGCCTCGAGCGACCACAGGCACTCGTCGTTGATGGTGGCGATCACCTCGGACGCGAAGCCCATCGTCTCGGCGGCCTCCTGCACGACCACGACCCTGCCGCAGCGCTCCACCCCGGCCACGATCGCCTCGACGTCGAGCGGGACGAGGGTCCGCAGGTCGAGGACCGAGGCGCGGATCCCCTCGGCGGCGAGCTCGTCGGCGGCCCGGCACGCCAGCTCGACCATGAAGCTCCAGGCGACGATCAGCACGTCGTCGCCCTCGCGTGCCCGGCGTGCCTGCCCGAGCGGGACGACGTGCTCGCCGTCGGGGACGTCGTCCCGCACGAGGCGGTAGCCCCGCAACGGCTCGCAGACCAGGACGGGGTCCGGCGATCGGATCGCCGCCGTGAGGAGGCCCTTGGCGTCGGCGGCGGTGGCCGGCACCGCGACCTTCAGGCCCGGGATCGCGGCGAAGTGGCCGACGATCTCGTCCGAGTGGAGCTCCGGCGTGCGGACCCCGCCGCCGAAGGGCGCGCGGATGGTGATGGGCGCGTCGAAGCGCCCCCAGCTCCGGTAGCGGAGGCGGGCGACCTGACCGGCGAGCTGGTGCATGGCCTGGTGGGCGAAGCCGAGGAACTGGATCTCGCAGACGGGCGCCATCCCGGTGGCGGCGAGGCCGACGGTGGTGCCGACGATGGCGGCCTCCGAGATGGGCATGTCGACCACGCGGCGGGGCCCGAAGCGCTCGAGCAGGCCGTCGGTCGCCCGGAACACGCCGCCGTTGACCGCCACGTCCTCGCCGTAGACGACGACGCGGTCGTCCCGCTCCATCTCCTGGTGCAGCGCCTCCCGGATGGCCTCGACCATCGACCGCTCGGTCACGGGGTCTCCGTCCGCAGCCGGGCGGCGAGCTCGGCGCGTTGGCGCCGCTGCCGGGGCGTGGGTTCGGCGAAGACGTGGTCGAACATCGCCAACGGGTCGGTGGGGCGGGCGACCGCGCGCTCGTAGGCGGCGTCGAACCGGACCAGCGCGTCGTCCTCGGCGGCCTGCGGACGGGCGTCGTCCCAGCGGCCGAGCGCCTCGAGACGGTGGCGGAGCACGAGCAGCGGATCGCGCTCGCGGGCTGCGGCGAGCTCCTCCGGGGGGACGTACCGGGTGGGGTCGTCCGACGAGGTGTGGGCGCCGAACCGGTAGCAGGCCGCCTCGATGAGGGTGGGTCCGTCGCCGGCCACCGCCCGTGCGCGTGCTGCGGCTACGGCCTCGTGGACGGCGGCTGCGTCCATGCCGTCGACGACGACCCCGGGGAAGCCGAAGGCGACGGCCTTGTCGGCGATGGACGCCGCCGCGGTCTGGGATCGCAAGGGGGTCGAGATCGCCCACTGGTTGTTGGGGCAGACGAAGATCACCGGGGCGCGCAGGACCCCGGCGAGGTTGGCGGCTTCGGCGAAGTCACCCTCGCTGGTGGATCCGTCGCCGAAGAACACGAGGGCCACGCCGGGCTCGCCCCGGAGCTGCAGGCCCCAGGCGACGCCGACCGCGTGCACGATCTGGGTGGCGAGGGAGATCTGGTGGGGGAACACCCGGGTCGGGGCCGGGTGGTGGCCGCCCTCCGGGTGCCCCAGGAGGTACAGGATCGCCCGCTCCAGGGTGTCCTCGCCGTAGGGGCGCAGGGCGATCGGCTCGCGGTACTGGGGGAGGACCCAGTCCACGGACGGGTCGAGGGCGTGGACCGCGCCGACGGTGACGGCCTCCTGGCCGTCGATCGGGACCGCCAACGGGATGCGGCCCTGGCGTTGCAGGTTCCAGAGCCGCCGGCTCGCGACCCGCGCGGCGATCATCTCCTCGAGCATCCTCTCGAGCAGGGCCGTCCCGAGCAGGGCCGGGGAGCGGTCGTCGGCGGGACCTGTGGTCACGGGCCGGACGCTAGCGGCCGCAGGGTCGCGGGGGTCCGGGGCCTCACGCGTCACCACCCCGCAGCGGCGCCGCTGAGCGCCCGGTGATCGCTGGCGCCGGCGAGCATGTCGTCGGCCGTGCGCACGATGGCGTGGGCGTGGCCGTAGTGCGGCACGCCGCCCTCCTGGACGCGGTGCCCGAGCGCGCGCAGGCCCTCGGCCCACGACGGCGGCGCGCCCGGCTCCAGCGAGACGGTCAGCGCCGGGGGGTCGCGCCAGGTGTCGAAGCCACGGTTGGCGGGGTGGGTCAGCTGCCACCGCGGCCGTCCGACCGCAGCGCCGGGATCGTCGCCGGCGGCGAGGAGGCGGGCCAGCAGTTGCAGGACGATCTGGGGCTGGCTGTCCCCGCCCATGGTCCCGACGACGGCGTGCAGGGTGCCGTCGGTCCGGGTGACCAGCGCCGGGGCGAGGGTGTGCGGGGGGCGCCGTCCCGGTCCGTAGGCCGCGGGGTGCCCGGGCTGCACCGAGAACCCGATCCCGCGGTTGTGGAGCAGGATGCCGAGGCCCTCGATGCCGAGCCCTGAACCGAACCCGGCGGCGTTGGACTGGATGAGCGACACGGCGGTGCGTTCCCCGTCCACGGCGCAGAGGAACACGGTGTCGCCGTCGGCGGTGAGCGCCGGGAGCGGGGTCGCCCGGTCACGCTGCACCATCGCCGTCCTGCGCCGGAGCTCGTCGGCGGCGAGGAGCGCGGCGACGTCGGCGCCGTCCCAGAGACGGTCGGCGCGGTCGTGGCCCGCGGCCTTGGCCGCCTCCACGAGCAGGTGCGCCCACTGCGGGTCGTCCTCGTCGTCGGGGACGCCGACCTGCTCGGCCAGGGTGGCGGCCAGCAACGACAGGTAGCCCTGGGACGGAGCGGGTGGGGTCCACACGACGTGTCCCCAGAGCATCCGGTGCAGCGGGGTGACCCAGCGCGCCTGCACCCGCGCGAGGTCGTCGCTCGTGTACTCGCCCCGGCCGAGCGCGAGCAGCCCTGCACCGAACTCACCCTCGTAGAAGGCCGCCCGCCCGCCGTCGGCCACCGCCCGCAGCGTGCGTGCGACCCCGGGGCGCCGGAGCCGTTGCCCC
>JBEIGA010000336.1:0-3619 GCA_040382135.1 Acidimicrobiales bacterium | reverse complement strand
GTGGAGCCCGAACTTCGTGCGGTTCAGGAAGTAGGCCAGACCGACGAGCACCGGGGCGATGAGCAGGAGCACCGACGTCTCGCGAGGGCCGATGCGGAGGCTGTCGGTGACCTGGATGTTCGCCCACTCGGCGTTGAAGGCGACGGGGATGCCGCCGTACTCCGAGTCGGGCAGGGCGTCGACGATCAGGAAGGTGATCAGCTGGGCCACGCCCACGGTGGCGATGAGGACCACGACGCGGGACGCCTCGAAGAGCCGCCGGATCACGAGCAGCTCGGTGATCACACCGATGGCGACCGATGCGGCGACGCCCACCGCCATGGCCAGCGGGTACGGGATGTCGTAGTTCAGGAACAGCAGCACGAAGGCGTTCACGCCGAACGCGCCCACGGCGGCCTGCGCCACGTTGATGATCCCGGAGGACCGGTAGATGAGGACGAGGCCGGCGGCGATGACCGCGTAGCCGAGGCCCAGCACCATCCCGTTGAAGATGGCCTGGACGGAGAAGCTCCAACCGAGGAGGGCGAGCACGGGGGTCACGAGTGGGCTCCCATCCCGAGGAAGACGGCTTTCACCAGGTCGTCGCGCTCGGCGAGCTCCGACGCGATCCCCTCGAACTGGACCCGACCCTTCTCGAGGTAGATCGCGCGGTCCGCCAGGCTGAGAGCGATGTTCATGGACTGCTCGACGATGATCATCGTCTGGCCCTGTGCACGGAGCTGCTCGACCACCGCGATCAGCTCCTGCACCACCACGGGCGCGAGCCCGAGCGAGAGCTCGTCGATGATGAGCAGCTCGGGGTCGTGCACCAGCGCCTTGGCGAGGGCGAGCATCTGCCGCTGCCCGCCGGAGAGGTCACCCGCCCGCTGCTTCATCCGCTCCTGCAGCACGGGGAACAGCGCCGTGGCCCGGGCGATGCGGGCCTCGATCTCGGTGTCGTCGAGCGTCAGCGTCGTGAGCGACAGGTCGAGGTTCTCCCGCACGCTGAGGCCGGGGAAGATGCCCTGGCCGCCCCGCACCATGATGATGCCGTGGCCGAAGCGGTACTCGGCCGGGGAGTAGGTGATGTCGCGGCCGTTGAACCGGACGACCCCACGGTCGATGACCCCGAGCCCGCCGACCGCCCGCAGGATCGTGGACTTGCCGGCGCCGTTGGTGCCGAGCAGGGCGAGGGTCTCGCCCTTGCGGACCTCGAGGTCGACCCCGAACAGCACCTGCACCGGACCGTAGGAGAAATCGAGGTTGTGCACCTGCAGGACGGGGATGTCGTCGGGGTTGGACGCCAGCCGCTGCTGCTCGGCCTGCTCCTCGCGGATCTCCTCGACCACGAGCGAGATGTCCTTCCGCATGAAGCGGCCTGCGTACACGATGAAGAAGCCGCCGATGAGCGCCGCCGGCGGCACCACCACGGTGAGGGCCGTGCGTTCGCCCCACGCATCGGACATCGAGCCGGCGAGCAGGTTGCCGAAGAATCCGCCCATCAGGAAGACGTACAGGCCGATGATGGCGAAGGCCTGGCTGCGCATCCGGTACGGGACCACCGTTGCGACCGCCGGGCCGGTCAGCACGAACGCCGACGCCTGGCACGCGTTGGCGATCGTGTAGCCGGCGATCAGCAGGGCGATGGAGTCGAACTGCAGGGCGACCACGACGGCGAGGCCGTAGCAGAGCAGCAGGACGCCGCAGAGGCGCAGGATGAGCGAGGGATCCCGCCGCATGAGCTTCTCGCCGTAGCGACCCGCCAGGGGTAGGGCGATCAGGGTGCCGGACCACGAGATCGCGAGCATCCAGCCGCGGGTGAAGGCGCCGTAGCCGTAGTCCTCCTCGAGCAGCAGCGAGATCAGGCCGGGCACGCTGACGAGCGCGAACCCGAGCACGCCGACGCCGACGGCCAGGAAGTAGAAGCTGCGCACCTTGCGAAGGCGGGCGAAGGCGGCGGACAGCGAGATGGGGGGAGCGTCGTCGTCGACCTCGAGGGTGGTGCCGAGCACCGCCTGCTGCTCGTAGGCACCCCGCCTGGGTTCCCGCTGGACATAGTTCAGGATCGCCAGCAGGAAGAAGGGCACGCAGAGCACGATCAGCGCCCATCGCCACCCTTCGTCGCCGCCGGCGATCGCGGCGATGGCACCCGCGACGAACGGGCCGAGCAACTGGCCGATGGGACGCCCGGCTCCCTCGAACGCGTAGACCCGCGCCCGGGCCTCGATCGGGTAGCCGTCGGCGAGCAGCGACGATGCGTTCGGCATGCGGAACCCGACACCGATACCGCCGAGGGCCATGAACAGACCGAGCTGGAAGGGGTTGGCCGCGAGGCCGGTCAGCACGGTGGTCGCCATGAGGATGAGGGCGCCGAGCGCCACGATGGTGAGCCGGCGGACGCGATCGCCCAGCGAGGCGGCCGGGAGCGTCGAGAGCACCACGAGCACGCCCGTGAGACCGATCAGGCCCAGCAGGGTGGTGTCGCTGATCCCGAAGGTCTGCTGGATGTCGGGGGCGAGCACCAGCGCCGCAACCCGGGGGAACTCGTCGATCACGTTCAGCAGGAACAGCGACCCGACGAGCCCGAAGCCACCGATCCTGAACGCCTGCTTGAGCGGCATCTGCTCGCCGCCGACGCCGGGGAGGGCGTCGAGCGGCAGGGCGTCGTCACCCTGCTGCGTCTCGGCCCGCCGTGCCGCCTCCTCGGCGAGCACTGCGCCGGCCAGTGAGGCGGCGTCGAACCCGTCGTCCCCACGGGGCTGACTCGGTGTGGGCTGCTGGTCCAAGGGGGTCCTCATCAGCTCGAGGTCGATCCGGCGATGGGGAGTTTTTCATCTAGAGCTTTCGCTCACGTGACTCCCGACACAAGGGCGGACAATATACAAGGCGGGTCCCCGGGGGTGAACCGGCCATGGAGATCGTCCCCCACCTGCGACGTCCCGGCCCCGCCTGCCAGGATGCGATCATGGCATCCCAGCAGACCCGTCCGCTCAAGGGCGTCCGCGTCCTCGATCTCAGCCGCCTCTACCCCGGCGCCTACTGCACCTCGCTGCTCGCCGACCTGGGTGCCGACGTCGTCAAGATCGAGGCGCCGCGCATCGGCGACGGCATGCGCTTCGCCATGCCCGGCTCGTTCGTGCCCGGTCACGTGGCCCTGAACCGGGGCAAGCGCTCCCTGTCGCTCGACCTGAAGCAGCCGGCGGCCGCCGACGTCCTGCGGCGGCTCGCCGCCGACGCCGACGTGCTGGTCGAGTCGCACCGGCCGGGCGCGCTCGAGGCGCTGGGGCTCGGCTACGACGACCTCGCCGCCGGCAACCCCGGCCTCGTGTGGTGCTCGCTCACGGGGTTCGGGTCCGACGGGCCGCTCGCCCAGGCGCCGGGCCACGACATCACCTACCTCGGCTACTCCGGCCTCCTCGGCCTGCTCACCGAGGCAGGTGAGGTGCCCGCGGTCCCCCAGGCCACGCTCGCCGTCCAGCACGGCGCCCTGCTCGCGACCGTCGGCATCCTCGGAGCGCTCGCCGGTCGGGCGCGGACCGGCACCGGCATGCGCATCGACGCGCCCCTCGCCCAGGCGTCCATGTGGACGATCGCCGAGAACGTCGCCCTCGCCGCCCGGACCGGAGGCGGCGGCTGGCCG
>JBEIGA010000335.1:0-3639 GCA_040382135.1 Acidimicrobiales bacterium | reverse complement strand
TCCACCCGACCGACGGCCCGCCGTCGAGCCTCCACCCGACCGACGGCCCGCCGTCGAGCCTCCACCCGACCGACGGCCCGCCGTCGAGCCTGGCCGAGGCGCGGGCACGGGATGCCGCCGATCCGCTGCGCCACTTCCGGGACCGGTTCGCCGTGCCCGTCCGCCCCGACGGGCAGGGGGGCACCGAACCGGTGGTCTACCTGTGCGGCAACTCCCTCGGGCTGATGCCGCTCGAGGCGACGCGCCGGGTGCGGGAGGTGCTCGACGCCTGGGGCGGCCTGGCGGTCGACGGCCACTTCGCAGGGACGGCCCCCTGGTACCGCTACGACGAGCCGATCGAGGCGATGCAGGCGCCGCTCGTGGGGGCGTCCGACGACGAGGTCGCGCTGGGGAACTCGCTGACGGTCGACCTCCACCTGCTCCTCGCCTCGTTCTACCGACCGACGGGGCGACGCACCCGGATCGTCATCGAGGGCAACGCCTTCCCCTCCGACCGCTACGCCGTGGCAGCGCAGGCGTCGTGGCACGGCCTCGATCCGGCGACCACGGTGGTCGAGGTCGACCCCGACCCCGATGGCCGTCTCCCGCCGGAACGGTTCGAGGAGGTGTTCGACCGCCTCGGCGACGAGGTCGCGCTGGTCCTGCTCGGCGGGGTCAACTACCTGAGCGGCGAGCTGCTCGACCTGCCCCGCATCGTGCGTGCGGCGCGGGCGGCGGGCGCTGTCGTCGGGCTCGACCTCGCCCACGCCATCGGCAACGTTCCCCTCCGGCTCCACGATTGGGACGTCGACTTCGCCGCCTGGTGCACGTACAAGTACCTGAACAGCGGTCCCGGAGCGGTGGCGGGCTGGTTCGTCCATCGCCGCCACGGCCAGGACCCGCTCGTCCCCCGCCTCGCCGGATGGTGGGGCAACGACCCCGACCGGCGCTTCGCCATGACCGTGGAGCGCCGCTTCGTGCCCCGTCCCGGCGCCGCGGGTTGGAAGGTCAGCAACCCGCCGATCCTCGCTCTGGCCCCGGTCGGGGCGTCGCTCGAACTGTTCGCCGACGCGGGTCTCGACGCCCTGCGGGCGAAGTCCCTGGCCCTCACCGGCGATCTGCTCGCCCTGCTCCACGAGACCCCCGGCATCCGAGTGCTCACCCCGTCAGCCGCGGCGGCGCGCGGCTGCCAGGTCTCGATCCGGGTGCCCGACGCAGCGCTGGTGCACCACGCCCTCCACGCCGCCGGGGTCATCGGCGACCTCCGTGATCCGGACGTGATCCGGCTCTCCCCCGCCCCGCTCTACAACGGGTGGGAGGACGTGTGGCGGGCGGTGACCGCGCTCAGGACGGCGTTGCCGGGCTGAGCCGTCGGGATGCGCGTGCTCAGTCGGTGTCGAACGCCGGGTGCTGGGACCGCATGGACTCGGGCCGGCGCTCCGTGAGGTCGACCACGACGTCGGGGAGCTCCTCGCCGGCGACGTCGAGCGCCTGACGACCCAGACCGCGGAGCTGGTCACGGGTGACCGAGGTGGCCCGGTGGAGCTCGTCGAGCTCGATCCGCTTGGCCTCGATCTGCCGCTCGATCTCGGCGACCTCGGCACGACGGCGGCTGGCAGCCTCGAACGCCTTGCGATCGGCCTCGCGGGTGATCTCGGACGCCCGGAGGGTGGCGTCGGCGACGATCTCGTCGGCCCGGACCTGGGCTGTGCCGGTGATCGTCTCGGCGTCGTGCCGGGCCTGCACCACGAGGCCCTCGCCGCGGAGCCGCGCCTCGGCCATGGTGCGGTCGGCGGTGTCCTTCGCCATCCGCAACAGCTCGACGGCCTCCTCGGCCACCGACAGCTGCTCGGTCACGGCGGCCGCCCGGGCGGCGACGGAGGCCTCCGTCGGTGCTGCCTCCTGGACGAAGGCCGCACCGGCCTCGGTGAGGTGGTCGGGCTCGGGGACGACCTCGGGGATGGGGTTCGGCGCCACCGCGTCCGGCGCAGCCGGCTCCGGCAGCCGGAGCTCCTGGCCGCTCTGGTAGGCGGCGAGCATCTCCGGCGACGGTGGCGGGGGCAGCTGGCTGAGCGGTGCCTGCTGCGCCGGCAGGGTCTCGGAGGCGGCGGGCGAAGGACCGGGACCGCCGAACATGAGCCGGTCGAGCTCGCGGTTGAGCTCGTCGACGCCGTCGGCGACACGACGCAGGAATCGGTCGACCTCGATCGGGCTGTACCCGCGGCGCGTCTTCGCGCTGAAGGTCTTCGAGAGGATGTCCCGGGAGGTGAGACGCGTGGCCGGTTCGAGTGCCATGAAATCCGCCGTCTTGGGAGGGATCGGAGAAGCCCCCCGAGTTTCGTACAAACCCGCCCCTCGTGCCAATGGGCCTGCTGACCAGGTCTTCCGCGCTGACCAGGTCTTCTGCGCCCGCTCCCGGGACTCCGTCAGGAGGGCAGGAACAGCAGCGGGTCCTGGGGCACACCGCCGACCCGGACCTCGAAGTGCAGGTGCGGGCCGGTGGACAGGCCGGTCGAGCCGAGCTTGCCGATGACCTCGCCCCGTTCGACCCGCTCCCCCTCGGCGACGAGGAGCTGCGACTGGTGGGCGTACAGGGTCACCACGCCGCCCTCGTGCTCGAGGAGCACGACGTTGCCGTACCCGCCGCGCACCCCGGAGAAGATGACCCTGCCGCTCTTGGCCGCGACGATCGCCTGGCCCGTCGGCCCTCCGATGTCGACCCCGTTGTGCATCTTGCGGTAGCCGTAGATCGGGTGCACCCGCCAGCCGTAGCCGGACCCCACCCGCCCGGCCGTCGGCATCACGAACCCCTGGCGTGACGCGGCGGAGAGGTTGGGGGCGTTCCGGGCGAGGAGCTCGGCCTGCAGCTCCTGGATGAGCGAGGTCATCGCCGCTTCCTCGGCCTCGAACTCGGCCTGGGCCGCCTCCCAGCCGGCCTTCCGCTGCTGGAGCTCGGCGTGGATGCGTTCCTGGTCGGCCCGTTGGGCCTCGAGGGCGGCGAGATCGGTCTCGATGCGGGCCCGCAGGCGCTCCGCCTCCTCGCGGGCCGACGCGGCGTCGGCTGCGGCGGCTTCGGCGTCGGCCTGCAGACCGCGGACCCGTTCGAGCAGATCGGCGCGGCTCCCGGACACCTCGTCGAAGAGGGCAGCCCGGCGGAGGCTCCGGTTCACGTCGCCCGACAGCACGAGCGCGTCGATGATGGGGTCACCCGATCTGCCGACGTACTCGTCGACGGCGAGGGAGGCCAGCTGCTCCCGTCGAGCTGAGAGCTCGGCGATGGCCGCGGCGTGGTCGGCCTCGCGATGCGTCGCCTCGGCCTCGGCCGCGGCCAGCGCGACCTGCGCCTCGGACAGGACGACCTGCTGACCGGCGATCGCCTCGTCGAGACGGGCGAGGATGCTGCTGAGCTCGGCGTCCTCGGTGCGGAGGAGGTCGACCTGCGCGGCGGCCGCAGCCGCCTGCCGGCGGGCCTCCTCACGGGCCGCCCGGGCGTCCTTCAGGCTGTCCTCGGCGCCTGCGGGTGCGAGCTGCCACAGGGCGGCGACGACGATCGTCGCAGCGAGCGCCCGGCGCGCCCGGGAGGGGATCCGGCCTGCAGGGGTCTGTTCTGACAAGGGTGCACCACCTCGTCGCGGACTGCGGGGTCGCAGACGTCGGGGG
>JBEIGA010000334.1:0-3645 GCA_040382135.1 Acidimicrobiales bacterium | reverse complement strand
GCGGGGTTCCTCGTGGTGACGCCGGTGCGCTTGGCGGCCATCGCCGCCATGCCCGACCCGCCGGAGCACCTCGAGCACCTCGTCGCCGCCATCGGCGCGTTCGACTTCTCCGGTATCGAGCTCACCCCGCCCACCACGGTGATCGACGGCGACGTCGTGCTCGACCTCGACGGCCGACCCGTGGAGCTGTTGTACGTGGGGCCGGCCCACACCGAGGGCGACGTGGTCGTCCACCTGCCCTCCGACGGCGTCCTGTATTGCGGCGACGTCCTGTTCCACCGGTGCACCCCGGTGGGCTGGGAGGGCGACTTCGCCACCTGGATCGCCGCCCTCGAGCGGATGGCCGCCCTGGGCCCGGAGCACGTGGTCCCTGGGCACGGCCCGCTCTGCGGCGTCGACGGACTGCTGGAGCTGCGGGACTACCTCGTGCACGTGGTCGACGAGTGCCGGGTGCACCACGCCGCCGGGCGCACGCCGCTCGACGCGGCGATGCGCATCGAGCTCGGCCGGTGGGCGGCGTGGAACGAACCGGAGCGGCTCGCCGTCGTGGTCCACCGGGCGTACAAGGAGCTCGACGGCGGCGCATGGGACGAGCCCTTCGACCGGGCGGCGGCCACGCTCGACGAGGCCACGCTGCGGCGGGCGCGCTTCTCGTGACCGGGTCCGCCGACGACCCTGCCGCCGGGCCCGGTCCGGTGCTCGCCGCCTATGGCTGGGATGAACGGGTCGCCGGCGCGTGGGCCGAAGGCGCGCCCGGTCGGTCGCCCGGCCGGATCGTGCGGGTCGACCGTGGCGAGTGCGACGTCGTGGTCGAGGACGGCGTGGTCCGCGCCTTCTCCGATTCGATGCGGGCACAGGGCGCCGTCGCTCCTGCCACCGGCGACTGGGTCGCACTGGTCGAGGACCCCGGCCTGGGATGGGTGATCGACGAGGTGCTGCCGCGAGCGAACACGCTCGTGCGGCGCGACCCTGGCGAGCAGGGCGTCGAGCAGGTGCTCACCGCCAACATCGACGTCGTGCTGGTGGTGCACGGGCTCGACCGGCCCTTCCCGCCGGGTCGGCTCGAGCGGTTCCTCGTCATCGCCGAGGACAGCGGCGCCGAAGCGCTCGTGGTGCTCACGAAGGCGGATCTCGCCGCCGCCACCGACCCCGCAGGGGTCGACGAGACCGTGGCGGTGGTGCGGGCGGTGGCGCCCGGGGTGCCGGTCCTGCTCGTCGACGCGCTGCACGGCGTGGGCCTGGGGCCGATCGAGGAGCGGTTGGACGCAGGGGCCACCATCGCGTTGGTCGGTGCATCGGGGGCCGGGAAGTCGACGCTCGTCAACGCGCTCGTCGGCGACGAGGTGCAGGCCACCGCCGAGGTGCGCGGGAGCGACGCCAAGGGCCGCCACACCACGGTCGCACGGGAGCTCGTCCGTCGCCCCGCGGGCGGGTTGCTGATCGACACGCCGGGCGTCCGCTCCGTCGGGATCATCGACGCCGAGGAGGCGATCGAGCGGGTCTTCGGCGACATCGAGGACCTCGCCTCCGAGTGCCGGTTCTCCGACTGCGGCCACGACGTCGAGCCGGGCTGCGCCGTGCTCGCCGCGGTCGAGGCGGGGACCCTCGACGCCCGACGCGTCGGCCGGTACCGGGCGCTGCTCACCGAGCTCGAGGAGCTCCGGGACCGGCAGTTGGCGCGGGAGCGTCGAGGAGCGCGCGACCGGCAGATCGCCCGCGACCGGGGGGCGATCAACCGTTCCGGTCGGCGACCTGCTCG
Source organism: Acidimicrobiales bacterium (assembly GCA_040382135.1). GTDB lineage: Bacteria > Actinomycetota > Acidimicrobiia > Acidimicrobiales > JBEIGA01 > JBEIGA01. The sequence continues at coordinate 1,886 of JBEIGA010000334.1, read as the reverse complement.
GTGAGGGTCCGGCGGTCGATCTTGGAGTTCGCCGCGAGCGGGATCTCGTCCACGAACGTGATCGCCTCCGGCAGCTTGTAGGCCGACAGGCTCCGGCGACCGTGCTCGCGCAGCGACTCGAGGCTGGGCGGATCCGTCGGGTCGAGCGGGACCACCACCGCGACGCCGATCTCGCCCATGACGGGGTCCGGACGGGGGACGACCACCACCTGGGCGACCTGAGGATGGGTGCCGAGCGCGCCTTCCACCTCCATCGGGTACACGTTGTAGCCGCCGCGGATGAACATCTCCTTGGCCCGGCCGGCCAGGCGGAAGAGCCCGCGCTCGTCGTGCACGGCGAGGTCGCCGGTGCGCAGCCAGCCGTCGTGCAGCGCCTCGGCGGTCGCCGTGGGGTTGCGCCAGTAGCCGGCCATCTGGGCGGCGGAGCGGGTCCAGAGCTGGCCGAGCTCGCCGGTGGGGACCTCCCGCCCGTCCTCGTCGCAGACCTTGGCCTCGACGCCGGGGCGGGGGCGGCCGACCGAGTGGAGGGTCTCGTCGTCGTCGCCGTCGAGCGCGGTGCCCAGGCCGACGCCGCCGGACTCGGTGGAGGAGTAGCGGATGGCGTACGGGGCTCCCCAGCGGCGGCGTGCCTCGTCCACGAGCGCGGGCGGAGAGGCGGCGGCGCCGGCGACGATGGCGGTGACGTGCGACCAGTCGTAGTCGTCGAAGGCGGGGTGGCGGAGCATCAGCGCGAGCTGCGGCGGCACGCCGTTCACCACCGAGATGCGGTGGGTGCCGAGGAGCTCGAGGGTGCGACCGGCGCTCCAGCGGTCCTGCAGGTGGAAGGTGCCGCCGGCGGCGAGCTGCCACGGGATCTTGGTGGCGAACCCGACGTGGGCGAAGGCCGTGGCGGCGATGGTGTGGCCGCCGGTGCCCCAGGAGCCGTTCGAGTCGAGCTGGGCGATCGCCCGCAGCTGCCGCTCCAGGAAGACCGCGCCCTTCGGGTCGCCGGTGGAGCCCGAGGTGAAGCAGATGCAGACGGCGCGGTCGTCGTCGTCGGGCAGGACGGGCGGGGCCTCGCCGCGGTCGCGGAGACCGGCGAGGATGGCGTCGGGGTGGTCGGCCGGGACGACCTCGAGGACGCGTCGGTCGCCGACGCCCTCGACCATGTCGGGGACGGCGAGCACCCAGTCGGGCTCCGACGCGTCGAGGACCCGGGCCCGCTCGGCCGCGGTGTGCCGCGGGTTGACGCCGGCGGTGACGGCCCCGAGCTTCGCCACCGCGCCGTAGGCGACCATGTAGTCGACGGTGGACGGCAGGAGCAGGGCGACGTACTGGCCCTCGCGGACGCCGCGGCGGGCGAGCCCTGCCGCGGCCTCGTCGGTCAGACGGTCGAGCTCGGCGTAGGACACGGTCCAGAGCTCGGCGGTCTCGAACGCCGGGAGGTCGCCGTAACGACGTCCCGCCTCACGGATCACCCCAGGCAGCACGAGGGGCAACCCTACCGTGTACCCCTCCGCAGGGCCGTCCCGGTCCCGTGGCATCGCTACCCGTCTGACACGGTGTCAGGAACCGGCCCAGGGGTACAGTGACCTCGCCATGGATTTCGATCTGTCCCCCACCGAGCAGGCCTTCCAGGACGAGGTCCGCACCTGGCTCGAGGAACACCTGGTCGGCGAGTTCGCCGACCTCCGCGGTCGCGGCGGCACCGGCCAGGAGGACATCCCGGCCGAGCTGCTGATCGCCTGGGAGCAGGAGCTGGCCTCCGGCGGCTGGCTCGGCCTCGGGTACCCGGCCGAGTACGGCGGCCGGCCCGCCACCCTCGGCGAGCAGGTCGTGTTCCACATGACCTACGTGGAGAGCCGTGCCCCGGGCCGCCTGCCCAACCTCGGCGTCACCCTGCTCGG
>JBEIGA010000333.1:0-3666 GCA_040382135.1 Acidimicrobiales bacterium | reverse complement strand
GGACCGAGGACGAGTGGCGGGAACGGGCCGGGGGCTGACCCCCGGCGCGGCCCGGCTCTCCGGGACGAGTCAGTTCCTGGGGATGTCCTTCCAGGACTGGTTCGGGTCGAAGCCCGGCTCGCGGGGCAGACCCAACGCCCGCTCGGCGAGGTTGTTGCGCTGCACCTCGTTGGTGCCGCCGCCGATCGAGATGCCGTAACGGGTGATCAGCTCGTTCTGCGCCCAGAGCGTCTGCTCGGCGCCGCCCGCCATGCCGGCCGCGCCGGACATCGCCATGGCCAGGTTGCCCGACTGCACCTTGTTGCCGGCGACGAAGAGCTTCAGGATCGACGGGTCGACCGGCGGGACCTCGCGACGACGCACCGCGGTCATGATCCGCTCCCCCATCCACGCCAGCAGCTTCTCGCGGGTGAAGGCGACCACCAGCTCCTGGCGGACGACCGGGTCGCCCGTGAGCCCGTACTGCTGCGCCAGCATCACCAGCTTCTGGTAGGTGCTGACGGACGTGCCCGCGCCGCCGATGAAGGCCGACTCGTTGGAGAGCACGGTGCGCGCCGGGCCCCAGCCCTCGTGCACGGCACCGAGCACGTTCGCCACCGGCACCCGGACCTCCTCGAGGAAGACCTCGTTGAAGTGGGAGGCGCCGTTGGGCTGCACGAGCGGCCGGACCTCGATGCCCGGCGAGTCCATGTCGACGAGCAGGAAGGTGATGCCCTTGTGCTTGGGGGCATCGGGGTTGGTGCGGACGAGGAGCATGCCGCGGGAGCAGAACTGGGCGGCGGAGTTCCAGACCTTCTGCCCGGTCACCACGAACTCGTCGCCGTCGAGGACGGCCTTGCAGCCGAGGCCGGCGAGGTCCGAACCTGCCCCTGGCTCGCTGAAGAGCTGGCAGTAGGCGTCCTCACCGGAGAGGAGCCGCGGGAGCAGGGTGCGCTTCTGCTCCTCGGTGCCGTGCTTGGCGAGGGTCGGGCCGAGCATGGCGATGGTGGAGCTGATGAAGCCGGACGAGACGTCGAAGTTGGCGACCTCGTCCTTGAAGATGGCCTCCGCCCAGGCGGGCTTCCCCTGGCCGCCGTACTCGACGGGGTAGGTGAACCCCGCGAAGCCGGCGTCGTGGCAGGTCTTCTGCCAGGCCCGACCCTTCTCGAACTCGCGGCGCGCGTCCTCGTAGCTGGTGTGGAAGTTCAGCGCCCAGGGGCTGACCTGCTTGCGCGGCGTGGCGTTGGCGCTCAGCCATGCCCGCACCTCGGCGCGGTAGGCGGCCTGCTCGGGCGACTCGGTGGCGGTGGGCTCCTCCATGCCGCGATCCTGCCGGACCCGGGGCCCGGACGCCGAATCCGTCCGCCGACGCCGTCAGTCCCAGCCCATGAGGGTGCGGAACTCGTCGGTGGAGTTGCGGTGCGGGAAGGGCTCGTCGGGGACCGGGACGCCGAGAGCCGAGCACAGCGGCTCCCAACCGTCGCCGGGGCGCCACTCGACCAGGCGGCTCGCGGGGACCGCCGCCCGCACCGCCTCGTTGTGCCGGACGAACGCCGCCGTGGCCGCCGCCTCGTGGCGCCAGTCCGGGTCGAACGCCGCCATCATCGCCTGGGTCATCTCCCACCACGCGTGCATCGGCTCCGGCGGCTCCTCGTCCATCACCCGGAAGATCGTGCGGCTCGCGCTGGCCCACCAGTCGGCGGGGTCACGGGTGGAGAGCAGCACCAGGGCGTCCGGGTAGCGGGCGGCCAGGGTCTCCCAGCGGCCGGCGGCGGGCCAGTCGACGGCGGCGACGTAGCCGTCGAAGAGGCGGTCCCAGTCGACCGGCTCCCCGGCGTAGGCGGCGCGCCATGCGGGGACGTGCTCCTCGGCGTGCCCGAACACCTCGAACATGTGGTAGCAGCGGCCGCCGAGCAGCCGCTCGAGCGCCACCTGCAGGGAGCTGGTGCCGGTGCGACCGACGCCGGCGCCCACGACCCGCAGCATCACGCGACCTCGACCGTCGCGGTGTCACGGCCCGAGCGGATGGTGGTCCCGGGCAGCGCCCCGGTGGCGACCCCGTCGGCCACGGTGGCGACGCCGTGCACGAACACCCGAACGACGCCGGTCGAGGCCGCGGTCATGCGGGGCGCGCCGCCGGGCAGGTCACGCAGCAGCGTGGCGGGTGCCGCCCCCACCGTCTCCGGGTCGAAGACGACGAGGTCGGCGATCGCCCCCTCGGCGACCCGGCCGCGGTCCCGGAGCCCGATCAGCTCGGCGGGCACGGACGTGAGCGCCCGGACGGCCCACTCGAGCGAGACCTGCTTGCGTCCCCGCAGGGTGTCGGCGAGGAACTGGGTGGGATAGGAACCGCCGCACATGCGGTCGAGGTGGGCGCCCGCGTCGCTGCCGCCGAGGAGCACGTCGGGATCGGCCCAGACCCGGCGGCGCAGCGCCCAGTGGGCGTCGTCGTCGTCGGGGGCGCTGGGCCACAGGACGGTGCGGCACTCGTCGGCGAGGACGATGTCGACGAGCGTGTCGAAGGGATCGGCGCCGCGCTCGGCGGCGATGTCCCGCACGACCCGGCCCGACAGCCCGGCGTTCGCCTCGCTGAAGGTGTCGCCGATGACGTAGCCGGCGAAGTCGGCCAGGCGCCGGAACATGCCCGCCTCGTCGCTGTCGGCACGGCGGACCATCATCCGGCGGTTCTCGGGGTCGCGGAGCAACTCCATGCGCTCGGCGAGCGGGGCGTTCATGATCGGCCCCCAGCCGGGCATCAGGTTCAGGGCGCAGTAGGTGCCGAAGCTCATGTTCATCGGGACGATGACCGGCATGGTCAGCGCCACGACCCGCCCGCCCTCGGCGCGCGCCCGACGGGAGACCGCCAGGTGCCGCTCCACACGATCGGGGTCGCGGGTGTCGACGACGAGCAGGTTCCAGTTGAGCGGGCGGTTCGCCCGGGCGGACATCTGGGGCATGAGGGCGAGCTCGCGCTCGCCGAAGCCGTCGCTCGCACCGTCGAAGATCCCCTCGAGGTGGGTGCCGGGCCAGCGGCCGGTCTCCTCGCAGAGGGCGAGGATCTCCGCCTCGTCGGCACCCTTCGCCGGCACGGGATCGCCGTTGCCGTCGCTGTGCACGCTCGACACGTCGGTGGAGAGCCCGAGCGCGCCGGCGGAGATCGCCTCGCCGAGCACGCCGCGGATCCGCTCGAGCTCCTCGGGGGTGGACGCCCGCCGGTTGGCCTCCTCGCCCAGGACGAAGCGCCGCAGCGCGCTGTGGCCGAGCAGGAACCCCGCGTTGACCGCCAGGTTGCCGTCGAGCGCGTCGAGGTACTCGGCGAAGGTCGACCACGTCCACGGCACGCCCTGCTCCAGCGCCGACAGGGGCATGCCCTCGACCTTGGCGAGCATCCGGCGGGTGTAGTCGGCGTCCTCGGCGCGCAACGGGGCGATGCCGAAGCTGCAGTTCCCGCCGATCACCGTGGTCACGCCGTGGACGTTCGAGGGGGTGGCGAACGGGTCCCAGAACAGCTGGGCGTCGTAGTGGGTGTGGAGGTCCACGAACCCGGGGCACACGACCAGCCCGGCGGCGTCGAGGGTCTCGGTGGCCGGCTCGTCGAGCGTGCCCGCCGGCACGACGGCGACGATCCGCCCGTCACGGATGCCGAGGTCGGCGGTGTATGCAGGGGCGCCGGTCCCGTCGACGACG
>JBEIGA010000332.1:0-3672 GCA_040382135.1 Acidimicrobiales bacterium | reverse complement strand
GGTGATGCCGCCGGCGGCTGGGGCATCCCCATGGCCACGGACATCGCGTTCGCGGTCGGCATCATGTCGCTTCTCGGCAACCGGGTCCCCAGCCCGCTGAAGATCTTCCTGCTCACGCTGGCGATCGTCGACGACCTCGGCGCCATCATCGTGATCGCGATCTTCTACACCGACTCGCTGTCCATGGGCTGGCTCGCCGTAGCCGCTGTGCTCATCGGCGTCACGGCGCTGATGAAGCGGTCGGGGATCTGGTTCATCCCCACCTACATCCTGGCCGGCATCGCCCTCTGGTACGCCGTGTTCCAGTCGGGGGTCCACGCCACCATCGCCGGCGTGATCATGGGTCTCATGGCCCCGGCCAAGCCGTTGTTCCAGGGCGAGACGCCCGAGGAGGCGCTCGCCCCGATCCTCGACAACCCGGAGCCGTCGGCGTTCGAGGTCAAGCGGGCGGCCTTCCACGTGAACGAGTCGATCTCCGTGGCCGAGCGGTTGTCGGGCCTGCTCCACCCGTTCACGAGCTTCCTGATCATCCCGATCTTCGCCCTGGCCAACGCCGGCATCGAGCTCTCCGGCGACACCATCTCCGACGCCCTGACCGCAGCGCCCACCCTCGGCGTGTTCTTCGGCCTGCTCATCGGCAAGTTCGTGGGCGTCTCGGTGTTCACCCTCGTGGCGGTCAAGCTCGGCATCTCGCCGCTGCCCGCCGGGACGAGACCGGCCCACATCCTGTCGGTCGGTGTGCTCGCCGGCATCGGGTTCACGGTCGCGCTGTTCGTGACGAGCCTGTCGTTCGACGACCCGGCGTTGCAGGACCAGGCGAAGATGGGCATCCTCGCAGCGTCCCTCGTCGCCTCGATCGTCGGTCTGCTGATGCTCAAGGCGGCCACGAAGGGACAGCCGGCGAGCGGTGTCGGGGACGGGGAGCGGGAGCTCGTCGACGCCCATTGACGGCCGCCTGCCGGGGTCGCCCCGCCGGGGCAGGCATTGACACCCGTCCCCCGACCCTCTAGCAAGCAGCCGTGGCCAACGCCCTCGTCATCGTCGAGTCCCCCGCAAAAGCCAAGACCATCGCCGGCTACCTCGGCGACGGTTTCATCGTCGAGTCCTCGATCGGGCACGTCCGCGACCTTCCGCGCAACGCTGCGGACGTGCCTGCGCAGCTGAAGCAGGAGTCCTGGGCCCGCCTCGGCATCGACGTCGACAACGACTTCAAGCCGTTGTACGTCGTGAGCCCCGACAAGAAGGACCAGATCCGCAAGCTGAAGGCGCTGCTGAAGCAGGCGGACGAGCTCTACCTCGCCACCGATGAGGACCGCGAGGGCGAGGCCATCGCGTGGCACCTGCTCGAGGTGCTCAACCCCACGGTGCCGGTGAAGCGGATGGTCTTCCACGAGATCACCCCCGCGGCGATCCGGCGTGCCATCGAGGAACCCCGGGAGCTCGATCGCCGCCTCGTCGACGCACAGGAGGCCCGGCGCCTCCTCGACCGGCTCTACGGCTACGAGGTGTCGCCGGTCCTCTGGAAGAAGGTCATGCCCCGGCTGTCGGCCGGCCGGGTGCAGAGCGTCGCCACCCGGATCGTCGTCGACCGCGAGCGGGAGCGCATGCGGTTCGTCGCCGCCGGCTACTGGGACCTCCAGGCCACCCTCGTCGTCCCCGATGTCGCCGACGGCCCCGATCGGTTCACGGCCCGCCTGGTGGAGGTCGACGGGGCCCGGGTGGCCACCGGGCGTGACTTCGACCAGTCCGGCGTGCTCGCCGCCGGTGTCGTCGCGCTCGACGCCGCCGCCGCACGGAGCCTCGCCACGGGCCTCGCGGAGCAGCCGTTCTCGGTCGCATCCGCAGAGCCCAAGCCCTACCGCCGCCGTCCGGCAGCGCCCTTCATGACGTCCACCTTCCAGCAGGAGGCCGGGCGCAAGCTCCGACTGAGCTCCGCCATGGCCATGCGGGCGGCGCAGTCCCTGTACGAGAAGGGCTACATCACCTACATGCGGACCGACAGCACCACGTTGTCGGACACCGCCATCGAGGCCAGCCGCAGCCTGATAAGGGAGCGGTTCGGGCCGAGCTACGTCCCGGACGCACCCCGCCGGTACGCGAGCAAGGTCAAGAACGCCCAGGAGGCGCACGAGGCGATCCGTCCCGCAGGCGAACGCTTCCGCGACCCCGCCGAGGTGCGGCGCCAGGTCTCCTCGCTCGAGGCGGACGTCTACGAGCTCATCTGGCAGCGCACCCTCGCCTCGCAGATGACCGACGCCGTCGGCGAGACGATGCAGCTGCGGATCGGCGCCCGGACCGCCGACGACCGTGCGACGGTGTTCGCTGCGAGCGGCACGGTGATCACCCACCAGGGCTTCCGCCGCGTCTACGTCGAGGGGACCGACGAGGTCGACGAGGGCGACGACGAGCGCCGGTTGCCGGCGGTCGCCGTGGGCGACCTGCTCACGGCGCTCGACCTCACACCCGAGGGGCACGAGACCCAGCCGCCGGCCCGGTACACCGAGGCGTCGCTCGTGAAGCGGCTCGAGGAGCTCGGTGTCGGCCGCCCGTCCACCTACGCCTCGATCATGGGCACCATCCAGGACCGGGGGTACGTCTGGAAGAAGGGGTCGGCGCTCATCCCCTCGCTCACCGCGTTCTCGGTGGTGGGCCTGCTCGAACAGCACTTCCCGAACCTGGTCGACTACGCCTTCACCGCCCGGATGGAGGATGACCTCGACGACATCGCCGGCGGTGGCCGGGAGGCCGTGCCCTGGCTGCAGCGCTTCTACTTCGGCGCGGACGAGGTGCCAGGCCTGAAGGAGATGGTCGGTGACCGCCTCGGCGAGATCGACGCCCGTTCGGTCAACACGGTCCCCCTCGGGGTCACCGCCGACGGGGAGGCCGTGGTCGCCCGGGTCGGCCGTTACGGCCCCTACGTCCAGTGCGGCGAGCGCACCGCGAGCCTGCCCGACAACCTCGCACCCGACGAGCTCACGCTCGACGCGGCGATGGCCTTCCTCGAGGCCCCGCAGGGCGACCGGGTGGTGGGGACCGATCCCATGTCCGGCCTGCCGGTGTTCGCCAAGGCCGGCCGCTACGGGCCCTACGTCCAGCTGGGCGAGCTCGTGGAAGGGTCGAAGGAGAAGCCGAGGACGGCGTCGCTGTTCTCGGACATGACCGTCGAGACCGTCACGCTCGAGGACGCGCTCCGGCTCCTGTCCCTGCCCCGCGTCGTCGGCGTCAACGACGACGGCGAGGAGATCACCGTCCAGAACGGGCGGTTCGGCCCCTTCCTCCGCAAGGGCACCGACAGCCGGAGCCTGGAGTCCGAGGCCCAGCTGTTCACCCTCACCCTCGAGGAGGCGCGGGCGATCCTCGCCCAGCCGAAGCGCGGCCGGGGCGCCCAGGCCAAGCCGCCGCTCAAGGAACTGGGCCCTGATCCCGTCTCGGGCGGGCCGATCGTGCTGAAGGAGGGCCGCTTCGGGCCCTACGTCACCGACGGCACAACCAACGCCTCCCTCCGGGTCGCCGACTCCATCGAGGCGATCACGCCCGAGCGGGCGGCGGAGCTGCTCGCCGAGCGCCGTGCGAAGGAGGAGGCCGGCCTCGTCGGCAAGGGTCGCAAGAAGGCGGCGAAGAAGACCGCGGCCAGGAAGGCGCCCGCCAAGAAGACCGCGGCCAAGAAGGCCG
>JBEIGA010000331.1:0-3735 GCA_040382135.1 Acidimicrobiales bacterium | reverse complement strand
GCTCGCCCGTCGGCCTGCAGACGCAGGACCCGACGATCGCCGGGATGCTGAAGCCCCTCGGCTACGCCACCGGCCAGTTCGGCAAGAACCACCTGGGCGACCGCGACGAGCACCTCCCCACCAACCACGGCTTCGACGAGTTCTTCGGGAACCTCTACCACCTCAACGCCGAGGAGGAGCCCGAGCTCCCCGACTACCCGGACGAGGAGCGGTTCCCGAACTTCCGGACACGGTTCGGTCCCCGCGGCGTCGTGCGCTCGTGGGCCAACCCCGACGGCACCCAGCGGATCGAGGACACCGGACCGCTCACGAAGAAGCGCATGGAGACCGTCGACGAGGAGTTCGTCGAGGCGGCGACCGACTTCATCCGCCGGAAGGAGTCGGAGGAGACCCCCTGGTTCGCGTGGGTCAACACCACCCACATGCACTTCCGGACGCACACCAAGGCGGAGAGCCTCGGGCAGGCGGGCCGGTGGCAGTCGCCGTACCACGACACGATGATCGACCACGACCGCCACGTCGGTGCCCTGCTGGACCTGCTCGACGAGCTCGGCATCGCCGAGGACACGCTGGTCATGTACTCCACCGACAACGGCCCGCACATGAACACCTGGCCCGACGGCGCCATGACGCCGTTCCGCAGCGAGAAGAACTCCTGCTGGGAGGGCGCCTTCCGGGTGCCCGCCCTGCTGCGGTGGCCGGGCCGCATCCCTGCAGGCCAGGTCCTCAACGGGATCTGCAGCCACATCGACATGTTCACGACGATCCTGTCCGCAGCCGGCAACCCCGACGTGCGGGCGCAGCTCGCCGAGGGCTGCGAGGTGAACGGGCGGTCCTACCGGGTCCACCTCGACGGCAACGACCTCCTGCCGTACGTGACCGGCGAGACCCCGGAGAGCCCGCGGAACGGCTACTTCTACTTCTCGGACGACGGCGACCTCGTGGCCATGCGCTACGACAACTTCAAGATCGTCTTCATGGAGCAGCGGGCCACGGGCACGCTGCAGATCTGGGCCGAGCCGTTCACCGCCCTGCGCGTCCCGAAGATCTTCAACCTCCGGACCGACCCCTTCGAGCGGGCGGACCAGACGGCGAACACCTACTACGACTGGCTCCTCGACCACGCCTTCATGGTGATCCCGGCCCAGGCGCTGGTGGTGCAGGCCGCCGCCTCGCTCGTCGAGTACCCACCCCGTCAGAAGGCGCCGAGCTTCGGCATCGACCAGGTCATCGCGAAGCTCGAGGCGGGCATGACCAGTGCCTGATGCGCCGGCTCCCGCCCCGGCCCCCGACCTCCGTTGGGTGCCGGGCGGGAGCTTCCGCATGGGCTCGGACGACCACGACCCCGAGGAGGCGCCGGCCCACACCGTCCACGTGGACGGGTTCTGGATGGCCCGTGGGCCGGTGACCAACCGGGAGTTCGGCCGATTCGTCGCGGCGACCGGTCACCTCACCGTCGCGGAGCGCCCCCTCGACCCGGCCGACTTCCCCGGCGCGCCCCGGGAGCACCTGGTCCCCGGCTCGATGGTGTTCCGTCCCACGAGCGGACCGGTGGACCTCCGCCACCTGAGCCAGTGGTGGGCCTGGACGCCCGGCGCGTGCTGGCGCAGCCCGGAGGGCCCGGGGTCGACGATCGTCGGGCGGAAGGACCACCCCGTGGTGCACGTGGCCCACGAGGACGCCGTCGCCTACGCCGCCTGGGCGGGCCGGGCCCTCCCCACCGAGGCGGAGTGGGAGCGGGCGGCCCGCGGCGGCATCGACGGGGCGACGTTCGCCTGGGGAGACGAGCCCCGGCCCGGCGGTCGGCTCATGGCGAACACCTGGGACGGCCCGGACTTCCCCTGGCGTTCCACCGGCGAGTCCGGGTTCGACGGCACGTCGCCCGTCGGTGCGTTCCCTCCCAACGGCTTCGACCTGGTGGACATGACGGGCAACGTCTGGGAGTGGACCGACGACTGGTACACCGACGCCCACCCGGCGGACCCCGACAAGCCCTGCTGCGTCCCGGCGAACCCTCGGGGCGGCACACGTGAGGGGAGCCTGGACCCGCACCAGCCCCGGTTCGCCATCCCCCGGAAGGTCATCAAGGGCGGGTCCCACCTGTGCGCCGACAGCTACTGCATGCGCTACCGCCCTGCAGCGCGCCGGCCGCAGCAGGTCGACACGGGCATGACCCACCTCGGGTTCCGCTGCATCGTCCGACCGTGACCGCGCAACCACCCGGCTCACCCGGACAGGGTGAGGCCGAACCCGCTGAGGTTCCCTAGAGTTCGGCTCCGCAACCAGCCCGAGGAGGAGCGCCCATGTCGATCGGCCCCGTCGAGTACATCGTGATCGGGTTCCCGACCGATCGGATCGACGCCGACTGCGTCCCTGCGCTGGCCGAGCTGGTCGCTGCGGGCACCGTGCGGATCATCGATCTCGTCTTCGCGGCGAAGGACGTGGACGGCAACGTCCGCTTCTTCGAGTACGACGCGCTCGAGGACACCGTCGCCGCCGCCTACGCCTCGATCGACGGCGAGGCCGACGGCGTCTTCAACGAGGACGACCTGCTCGACGCCGCCGAGGTCCTGGCCCCGGGGACGGCCGCCGCGCTGATCCTCTGGGAGGACTGCTGGGCCACCCGCTTCGCCGAGGCCGTTCGCGCCTCCGGCGGTGAGATCCTCGACGGCGGCAGGGTTCCGCACGACATCGTTCTCGAAGCCCTCGCCCTCACCGAGGGCTCGGGCGACTGAGCACCACGACCACGACACAGGAGGCACCAACATGATGCGTCGAGGGATCGGCCGCCGAGGCCCCGGCCTCGCCGGCACCATGGCACGCACCGCGGTGGTCGCCGGTACGGCGACCGCCGTGTCCGGCAACGTGGCCCGCCGCCAGGCGGGCAAGGCCCAGGAGGAGGCGATCGCGCGCCAGCAGGCAGCCGCCGCCCAGCAGGTCGCCGCTGCGCCCCCGCCCCCGCCGCCTGCAGCCGAGCCCGCCCCGGCGGGCGGGTTGACGCCGGAGGCGATCGCCCAGCTGAAGGAGCTCGCCAACCTCCGGGACCAGGGCATCCTCACCGAGGAGGAGTTCGCCGCCCAGAAGGCGCTCCTCCTCGGGACCTGACCGGATCGCACACCGTTGCGCACGGCCGAGGGGTCCGATCCGAAGGCTGAGCGTTCGCTGCTCGCCGACGATCGGGGCCCCTCGCGCTGGCGCGAGATCCGGCTCTTCGCCAGCCCGCCCGACGCACCACGGAACCGTTGCCCCACCGACGTCGTCCTGCTGGTCGTCGTCGCGGGGGTCATCGCGGCGCTCCTGCCGCTCACGGACAACCCGTCCACCGGGTTCGGCGCTGCGGTGGTCGAGCTGTTCGGCACGTTCCAGGGCGTCTGGCGGCTCGCCGTCGACGTCCTGCTCGTCTGGGCGGTGCTGTTGCTCGGCGTCGCCCTGGTACGCCGGCACCTCCGCCTGGCACGGGACATCGTCTGCGCTGTCGTCGTCGCCGGCGCCCTGGCCGCCGGACTGACCCATCTCGTCACCGGCGAATGGCCGCCGTTCCCCTACCGCCTGCCCGGATCCGACGGTGCCGTCCCGTCCCCGGTGCTGGGCCTCGCCCTCGCCGTCGCCGCGACGAGCGTCACCGCACCCCACCTCAGCCGACCGATCCGGTACCTCAGCCGCTGGATCGTCACCATCGCATCCTTCGGGGCCCTCGCGCTGGGTCTCGCCACCCCGGTGGGCACCATCTGGGCG
>JBEIGA010000330.1:0-3743 GCA_040382135.1 Acidimicrobiales bacterium | reverse complement strand
GGCCGTTACCCCACCAACAAGCTGATAGGCCGCGAGGCCCTCCCAGAGCGCCGTAGCTTTCCTCGAGTCGCCATGCGACATCTCGAGGGCATCCGGTATTAGCCAGAGTTTCCTCTGGTTATCCCCGACTCTGGGGCAGGTTCCTCACGTGTTACTCACCCGTTCGCCACTAGGTCAGTGTCTGGCAAGCCAGACACAGCCTCGTACGACTTGCATGTATTAAGCACGCCGCCAGCGTTCGTCCTGAGCCAGGATCAAACTCTCCGTCGAAATCTCGATCCCCCACCGAGGTGGTGGACCTTCGATTCAAGTGACCCTCCGGCGGACCGGAGTTTCGAGTTTGTCTTGGAGCAGGGCCGTAGCCCTGCATGCACAGGTGCGTTTCCTCAAGATCCGATGGATCGCGAGGTCGTCCGTTTGTGCGGAATTGATTTGGTGAACGTCGTCGACCGACTCGAATCGGTCTCGGACGCCCGCACTGGCTTTTTCGTCCTCTGTTCCGTTTTCAAGGAGCGAGTGGCCCCGTGTCGAGGCCGAGCACACGGTGAAACCGTTGGTGCTCTCGCAACCGTGGTGCTCTCGCACCGGGCTCCTAGGTCAGTGTCCTTCGGTAGGACCGTGCCCTTCGGAGCGGAGTGCCACCCTACCGTTCCGGCGTCGAGGCTGCAACCCTGCGGTTTCGGCCCCGCCGTGCGGTTTCGGCGGCGAGGGAGAACCATAGCCATGCCCGCAGAGGGCTCCAACCCGGCGGCGAGGATTTTCCGGGGGGCTCCGGCGTGTCCTCGGGCACCCGTGCTGGTCTGCCGCGCGATCCCGCTGGTCAGGCGGTGCGGAGGACCACGAGGTGGCGCGTCCGGCGCCCCTTCTGCAACAGCAGGAATCCTCCGGCGATCGGTTCGGCACCGGTTCGGGCACCCGCGTCGACCCGCTGGCCGTTGACCGTGAGGCCGCCGCCGTCGATGGTCTGGCGGGCGTCCCTGCGGGATGTCGCCAGTCCGGTCGCGACGAGCAGGTCGACCAGCGCCTCCTCCCGTCCGAGGATCTCGTCGTCCAGCTCCGTCTCCGGCACCACGCCACGCAGTGCCGTCACCGCGTCGGCGTCCACCATCCCGCCGCCGAAGAGCACCGTGCCCGCCACCCCCGCCAGCCGGGCGGCCTCGGCTCCGTGGATGAGCGCCGTCACCTCGTCGGCGAGTCGGCGCTGGGCCACGCGTGCTGCCGGGTCGACGGCGTGGGTGCCCATCACGTCGGCCACTTCGGCCACCGGCAGGAGGGTGAGCTGGAGCAGGAGGCGCTCGACGTCGCGGTCGTCGACGTTGATGAAGTACTGGTGGAGCTCGTAGGGCAACGTCCGGGCCGGGGCGAGCCAGACGGCGCCCTCGGCCGTCTTGCCGAACTTCGCCCCGTCGCTCCGCGTGACGAGCGGGACGGTCAGGCCGTGCGCGTGCCCGCCGCTGCGCCGCCGGATCAGGTCGATCCCGGCGGTGATGTTCCCCCACTGGTCCGAGCCCCCGATCTGGAGCTCACAGCCCCGAGTCTCGTGCAGCACGTGGAAGTCGTTGGCCTGGAGCAGCATGTAGCTGAACTCGGTGAAGGAGATGCCCGACTCGGAGTCGATCCGGTTCCTGACCGACTCCTTCGCCAGCATGGCGTTGACGGTGACGTGCTTCCCCACGTCGCGCAGGAACTCGAGGACGCCGATCGGCTCGGTCCACGAACGGTTGTCGACCAGTTCCGCCGGCAGGATCCCGGGGCCGCCGTCGAAGTCGAGCAAGCGGGCCAGCTGACCGGTGATGGACGCGAGGTTGTGGTCGAGCGTCGGGCCGTCCAACAGGTTGCGCTCGTCCGAACGCCCGCTTGGGTCGCCGATCATCCCCGTCGCTCCGCCGGCCAGCGCTATCGGCTGGTGCCCGCAGAGCTGGAAGCGACGCAGGACGAGCAGGGGGACGAGGTGGCCGATGTGCAGGCTGTCCGCCGTCGGGTCGAACCCACAGTAGACGGTGATCGGTCCGGCATCGAGTCGCTCGCGGAGGCGCTCCGGGTCGGTGCTGTCGTGGACGAGCCCACGGGCGAGCAGGTCGTCGAGGATGGCGCCGCCGGCGGTCATGGTCACTCCGTGGGTCGGGATCTCGGTTCGCATCAGGTGGGATCGGGCGGGGCGCCACCCCATCGGGCGCGCCGTCGACCAGACTTGCAGGCGTGATTCTGGCCGGACGACGCAGCCTTCCCGCGCTCGTGTGCGCGTTGGCCGCCGTCGCGGCGGCGTGCACGTACGAGACGCCCGAGATCTCGATCCCCATCCCGGAGCTCGCGCAGTCGACCTCGATCTACGACCGGGACGGCGTGGAGATCACCACGCTCGTCGCCCCGGAGAACCGCACCGTCGCCCGCGAGCTCGAGGAGATCCCGGAGCTCGTGCGCAATGCGGTCCTGGCGATCGAGGACGAGCGCTTCTACCTCCACGGCGGCATCGACCTCCGCGCGCTGCTCAGGGCCGCACGCACCAACATCCAGGCGGGCGGCATCAGCCAGGGCGGCTCCACCATCACGCAGCAGTACGTGAAGATCGCCATCCTCCAGGACAGCGACCAGACCGCCGCCCGCAAGATGGAGGAGTTCTGGACCGCCCGCCGGCTCGAGGAGCAGTACGGCAAGGACTTCATCCTCCTGCAGTACCTGAACACCGTGTACTTCGGGAACGGCGCCTACGGCGTGCAGGCGGCGGCGCAGGAGTACTTCTCCAAGACCCTCGCCGAGCTGACGATCGCCGAGGCGGCGATGCTCGCCGGCGTCATCCAGAACCCGAGCCAGTGGGACCCCTACGACGAGTACGAGGCATCGCTGGAGCGTTCGGAGCTCGTCCTCGACCGCATGCTGGCGAACGACTTCATCACCGAGGAGGAGCACGGCGCGGCCATCTACGACCGACCGGTGCTGAAGCCCTACGTGCCGCGTACCGACGTCCGGTACCCGGCCGCCCACTTCATCGACGAGGTGAAGGCCTGGTTCCTCGACAACCCCGAGTTCGGCGAGACGCGCGAGGAGCGGGAGGCCCTGCTGTTCACCGGTGGCCTCCGCATCGAGACCACCGTCGACCTCGACCTGCAGGCGGCCGCCGAGCAGTCCGTCGAGGCGATCCTCCCGAACAACGGCACGAACCCCGACGCCGCCGTCGTCACCCTCGATCCCGCCACCGGCGAGGTCCTCGCCATGGTGGGCGGTCGGGACTTCTGGGGGACGAGCGAGTTCGCCCGCGTGAACCTCGCCACCGGGAAGGGTCGCCAGGCGGGATCGTCGATGAAGCCGATCGGGCTCGCAGCGTTCCTGCAGGACGGCCGCTCGATCACCACCACCTACCCTGCGCCCAGCAGCATCGAGATCCCCATGGACAACGGCCAGGTCTGGCGCGTCCAGGGCGGTGGCGGCGGGAGCTCGGACATGGTGCGGGCGACCAGGCAGTCCTACAACACGGTGTACGCCCAGCTCGTCATGGACATCGGCGCCGACCGGCTCGTCGAGATGGCGCACGAGATGGGCATCACCACGGAGATGAACACCGTGCCCGCAGCGATCCTCGGCACCGAGGACGTCACCATGCTCGACATGGCCACGGCGTACGGCGTGTTCGCCAACCGGGGCAACCGCGTCGACCCGACGTTCGTGCGCAAGATCGTGAACCCCGATGGCACGGTGCTCTGGGAGTCGGAGCAGCAGAAGGAACGCGTGCTGGACGCCGACGTCGC
>JBEIGA010000329.1:0-3748 GCA_040382135.1 Acidimicrobiales bacterium | reverse complement strand
GCTGTCCTGCTCGGTGAACGACAGGGGCAGGTCGAGCTGGCGGACGTCGGCGCCGCGCATCGTCTCGGTCGCCCGGCGCACCAACGCATGGGGATCGCCCAGGTGGAGGAAGGTCGCGTCCGGGACGACCTCCCGGGCGGCGAGCACGACGCGCCGCACGATGTTGGTCTTGTCCTCGAGCGTCGAGCTCCCGGCCGCGGCGACCACGCGTCGCACGTCCGAGCCCGACCGGGGGTTGGCCACCAGGCCGATCGTCGCCACGGCGGCGCACCCTACCGGTCCGGCCTAGCGTGGTCCCCCGTGCACCCCGGCGAACCCGTCCCCGACGCTGCTGCCGAGGCCGCAGCGGCCCGGGAACGACGCCGGATCCTGCGCCTCGTCCTCACCGGCACCGCCGCGGCGAGCTTCCAGATCACGGTCCTGTCGGCGGCCCTGCCCACCATCGCCGAGGACTTCGACACCGAGCTGTCCGTCGTGGCGTGGGTGGTCACCGCCCCCCTGCTCGCCCTGGCCGTGCTCACCCCCACCGCCGGCAAGCTCGGCGACCTCCACGGGCACCGCCGCATGTTCCTCTTCGGCTTCCTCGCGTCGTCGATCCTGTCGTTCGTCACGGCGGCCGCCTGGTCCGCGACCGCGCTCATCGCCTTCCGCACCCTGAGCCAGGCGGCGTCGGCCGCCACCGGGCCGGCGGCGATGGCGATCATCATCCACACGTTCCCCCGGGAGCACCGGACCCGGGCCCTCGGCGCCTGGGCCAGCATGACCGCCATCTCCCCCACGGTCGGCGTCCTCGTGGGCGGCCCGCTCACCGACGCCTTCGGCTGGCGGTCGATCTTCGTCGTGCAGGGCGTGCTCTCCCTGGCCGCCGTGCTCGTCGCCTTCCGCTCCCTCCCCGAGACGCCCACGAAGGTCGGGGTCCGCTTCGACGTCGCCGGCGCCGTGACCCTCGGCCTCGGGGTCGGAGCGTCGCTGTTCGCCATCAACCGGGCCGCCGTGTGGGGCGTCACCCACCCGTTGGTGATCGGCTCGATCCTCGTGGCGGTGGCGTCGCTCGCCGCCTTCGTGCCCGCCGAGCGCCGGGCGCTCGAACCGATGATCCCGCTCGACCTCCTCCGCAGCCCGTCGTTCACCGCGCCGCTCGCCGCCTTCTTCGTCCTCAACGGCGGCTACATGGGCACCCTGCTCGTCACGCCCGTCTTCCTCGAGCGCCTGTTCGGCTACGGCGCCACGGCGCGCGGCCTGGCGGTGCTGCCGCGGCCGCTCGGCTTCGCGCTCGGCGGCTCGCTCGGCGGTCGTGCCGAGGTGCGGCGCGGACCGCGGTCCACGGTGGTGATCGGCACGACCATCGTCGCCGCCGCCCTCGTGCTGCAGGGGTTCGCCGCCGAGGTCACGTCGATCGCCATGGTGCTCGTCGCCGTGTTCCTCGCAGGGCTCGGCAACGGGTACACCCGACCGGCCCTCGTGGCCGCGGTGACCAGCGCCGCCGACGAGGCCGACGCCGGTGTTGCCTCGGCGTCGTTCAACACCATGGGACAGATCGGAGCGGCGGCGGGGAACACGGTGTTCACCGCCATGGTCGGCGAGTCGACCGACCCGCAGCGCTTCCTGCTGGTCTTCCTGGTCGCCGCCGCCACCGGGTTGTTCGCCATCGCGGCCGCGTCGCGGCTCGGGACCAGGCCCTCCGGCGTGGCGCTGGAGGCCGCGTGACCGCCGTCTCGTCGGATTGGTGCGGCCGCACGGGCACCCGTACCGTGCAACAGGTTCTACGGAGGAGAGCTGGATGTCGATCCATCGAGTAGGCGTCGTCGGCGCCGGCACCATGGGCGCGGGCATCGCCGAGGTGTTCGCCCGTGGCGGACTCCGGACGGTGGTCGCCGAGGCGACGCCCGAGCTGGCCGAGCGCGGCCGCGCCCGCATCGTCGACTCGCTCGACCGTGCCGCGGCCAAGGGCAAGCTCGCCGCCGAGGACCGCGACGCCGCCGTCGGACGCCTCACCGCCACCACCGACCTCGCCGACCTCGCCGGGTGCGACCTCGTGGTCGAGGCGATCATCGAGTCGTTCGAGGCCAAGCGCGACCTCTTCCGCACCCTCGACGCGCTGCTCGCCCCGGGGGCGATCCTGGCCACCAACACCTCGTCGATCCCCATCGTGCAGCTGGCCGTGGAGACGGGGCGCCCCGGCCGCGTGCTCGGCATGCACTTCTTCAACCCCGCCCCGGTCCAGCCGCTGGTCGAGGTCGTCCGCTCCCTCCTCACCGACGACGACGCCGTCGCCGCCGTCCGGTCGCTCGCGGAGGGACCGCTCGGGAAGGTCACCATCGAGGCCAAGGACCAGGCGGGCTTCGTGGTGAACCGCCTCCTGGTCCCCTACCTGCTCTCCGCAGTCGCCATGTTCGAGGCCGGCGTCGCCAGCCGCGAGGACATCGACGCCGGGATGCGCAACGGCTGCGCCCATCCGATGGGCCCGCTCGAGCTCTGCGACCTGGTGGGCAACGACATCGTGCTGCACGTCGCCGACGTGCTCTTCGACGAGTACCGCATGCCGCAGCACGCGGCGCCGCCCCTGCTGCGCCGGATGGTGGCGGCCGGCAGGCTCGGCCGGAAGACCGGCAGCGGCTTCTACGACTACGGGAGCTCCCGATGACCCAGCCCCTCGTCCACCTGGAGCGGCGCGACGCGGTCGCCGTCGTCCGGCTCGAGGCCGGCAAGGTCAACGCCCTGTCGGCGGCGGTGCTCACGGAGCTGGCCGAGGTCGTGGAGGGGCTCGCCGAGGACCTGCCCGGCGCCCTCGTCGTCACCGGCGGCGACCGCGTCTTCGCCGCCGGCGCCGACATCACCGAGTTCACGTCGCCCGAGTCCACGGTCCGGGTGATCTCCGCGTTCCGCCGCGCGTTCGACGCCGTGGAGCGGTTCCCGCGCGTCACCGTCGCCGCCATCGCCGGCTACGCCCTCGGGGGCGGCCTCGAGCTCGCCCTCGCCTGCGACCTCCGGATCGGGTCCTCCAAGGCGACGGTCGGGCTGCCCGAGATCCAGCTCGGGCTGATCCCCGGCGCCGGTGGCACCCAGCGCCTCCCGCGCCTCATCGGGGTGGCGCCGGCGCGGCGCATGATGCTCACCGGGCGGCACGTCAGCGCCGACGAGGCGCTGGCTCTCGGGATCCTCGACGAGGTCGTGCTGCCCGAGGAGCTCGCGGCGCGCGCCGAGGAGCTCGCCGCCGGGTTCGCCGCCGGACCGCTCGTGGCCCAGTCCCTGCTCAAGCAGGTGATCCGCGAAGGCGTGGACCTGCCGCTCGCGGCGGCGCTCGACCGCGAGCAGTACCTCTTCCTGCAGGTCGCCGGCACCGAGGACGCCCGCATCGGCGTCGACAGCTTCCTCGAGCACGGCCCCGGCAAGGCGACCTTCACCGGCCGCTGATGCCACCCTGCCCGGCGAGCAACCGCTCGACCTCCGTGCTGGCGTCGTCGATCGCCTCGCGCAGCGTGGGACGTGTCGGGCCGCGCCGTACCACGAGGCCGTCACTCGCGGTGGAGGTGACGGCCGCATACCCCGAGCCGGCGATGGTTGCCCGCACGAGATACGTGCCCACCTGTGCCCGGCGGACGGTGCGGATCGACTCGAACGGGTCGGGTGCCGGCGGTTCGAACACTGGACGGCGCTGGACGGTGCGGGGCCGGTCGACCCACCCCGTCGCGCGGAGCTCCTGGCTGACGTACGGCATCCACGTGCGCGTGACCTCCTCGTCCGACAG
>JBEIGA010000328.1:0-3912 GCA_040382135.1 Acidimicrobiales bacterium | reverse complement strand
CCTGAACCGCACGAAGTTCGGGCTCCACATCCGTGCGGTGGCGGACGACGCCGAGAACGCCCGCCTCGTCGGCGTCAGCCCGAAGAAGGTGTCGACGATCGTGTGGGGCCTCGCTGCCGGGTTCGCCGGGTACACCGCCATCGTCATCGCCCCGCTCACCACCCGCACCGCCCAGGAGCTCGGGTCGGTGTCCACGGTGGGCCTGCTGCTGCGGGCGTTGGTGATCGGCCTCGCCGCCCGCATGAAGTCGATCCCGCTGGTGGTGGTGTCCGGCCTGATCCTCGGCGCGGCCGAGACGCTGGTCTCGATCAACCTGAACCTGAGCGTCGGCATCTTCGACCTGTTCATGTTCATCGCCGTGCTGGTGCTGATCTTCCTGCGGGCCCGGGACCGCGGCATGGGCGACGTGCCCCTGTCCATCGCCGTGACCCGGCCCACGATCCCGGAGCACCTCCGTCAGGTCTGGTGGATCCGCCACATCTCCGCCATGGGGATCGGGTTCCTGTTCCTCGGGCTCCTGCTCGTGCCGGTGCTGATCGACAAGCCGTCCAGCCTGTTCACGTGGACGAACCTCGTGCTCATGTCGGCGGTGGCCCTCTCGCTCTCGTTGCTGACCGGCTGGGCGGGGCAGCTCTCGCTCGGCCAGTTCGCCTTCGTCGGCGTCGGCGGCCTCATGACCCTGGGGCTCAACCAGGGCCACGAGATCGGCATCGGGCTGCCCTTCGTCACCTTCTTCTCGTTCTCGGTGGAGCTGCCCTGGTTCCTCGCCCTGCTCGGGGGCACCGCCATCGGCATCGTGTTCGCCCTGCTCATCGGCATCCCCTCGCTGCGGGTGCGGGGACTGTTCCTCGCCGTCGCCACGCTGTCGTTCGCGACGATGGCGGCCAACTGGATGTTCAACCAGCCCGGCTGGAACGGCGGTACGACGTCCATCTCGTCGGTTGCGGACGACCGACCGGTGGTCTTCGGCATCGACTTCGAGTCCCCGAAGATGTACTTCCTGCTCTGCCTCGGCTTCCTGATGGCGGCGGTGCTGGTGGTGAGTCGGCTGCGGCGGTCGGGCTCCGGCCGGACCATCATCGCCGTGCGCGACAACGAGCGGATGACCTCGGCGGCGAACGTCTCGCCCGCGAAGGCGAAGCTGTCGGCGTTCGCCGTGTCCGGTGGCCTCGCTGCCATGACCGGCGGCTTCCTCGTGTTCCTGCTGCCGGGCTTCGACGCCGGCGGCGCCGGGAGCGCGTTCTCCCCGCAGCAATCGCTGAACCTCGTCGCCGTGGCCATCATCGGCGGCGTCGGCTCGGTCGGTGGCGCCCTCCTCGGTGCGTTGTGGGTCTTCGGCCTGCCGGCGCTGTTCGGCTTCAGCGACGCGGTCGAGCTCCTCACCGCCAACCTCGGCCTCCTCATCCTGTTGCTCTACTTCCCGGGCGGTCTGATCGGCGTCGTCTACAACGTGCGGGACATCTTCCTGCGCTGGTACGCCGGCAAGCGGGGGCTCGTGCCCGACTGGTCGGGCGTGAAGCGCGTCGACGTCGTGCCCACCCGGCGGCCTGACCGGAACCTGCCCACGGGGGAGGAGCCCTGGCTCCGCACCCACGACGTGTCGGTCACCTTCGGCGGTATCCGGGCGGTCTCGGAGGTCTCGCTCGAGGTGTACCGCGGCGAGATCGTCGGCCTCATCGGCACCAACGGTGCGGGCAAGTCCACGCTGATGAACGCCATCTCCGGCTTCGTCCCCAACACCGGCACCATCGAGGTGCTGGGTGTCGACGTGAGCCACCTGCCCGCCCACAAGCGCCACGCGGTCGGCCTCGGCCGCGGCTTCCAGGACGCCGTGCTGTTCCCGGGCCTCACCGTGCGGGAGACCGTGCTCGTCGCCCTCGAGGCCCGCGAACGCTCGTTGCTCGTACCGTCGCTGTTCGCCCTGCCGCCGTCGCCGGGGGCGGAGAA
This sequence comes from Acidimicrobiales bacterium, assembly GCA_040382135.1. GTDB lineage: Bacteria > Actinomycetota > Acidimicrobiia > Acidimicrobiales > JBEIGA01 > JBEIGA01. The sequence continues at coordinate 1,965 of JBEIGA010000328.1, read as the reverse complement.
GCGCAAGGGTCGTGAGGCGGAGGACATCCTCGCCTTCCTCGGCCTGCTCCCGTTCGCCGACAACCAGGTCGTGGACCTCTCCACGGGTACGCGGCGCATCGTCGAGCTCGCCTGCCTCCTCGCCACCGAGGCGAAGGTGCTGCTGCTCGACGAGCCCACCGGCGGTGTGGCCCAGAAGGAGACCGAGGCGTTCGCGCCGCTCATCAAGCGGGTGCAGCGCGAGCTCGACGCGGCCATCGTCGTGATCGAACACGACATGCCGCTGATCATGTCGATCAGCGACCGCGTCTACTGCCTCGAGGCCGGTGCGGTCATCTCGTCGGGCACGCCGGACCACGTCCGCAACGATCCCGCCGTGATCGCCAGCTACCTCGGCACGGACGAGCGGGCCATCGTCCGCTCCAACCAGCCCGCCGGCGGCTGACCGGACCCACGACGAGCGGAGCCCGCCGGACATCCGGCGGGCTCCGTCGCGTCAGGTGCGGCGACCGCTCAGTGCAGGGAGCCGCCGGTGCCCTTGATCAGTGCGCTGTTGGGGTTCTCGGGCAGCTCGGTGAGGGGCTGCCGGAGCTCCTCGACCGTGGGGCCGTGCTGCGCGGCCAGCGGCGCCAGGGCGTCGAGGTCGAAGCCGTAGAGCTTTGCGGCGTTCTCCGACAGGATCCTGCGCATCGTCGCCTCGGGGACGTCGTGGAAGATCTGGCGGAGGTGCTCGCGGGTGTAGGGCGGCGTGCCCTCGTCGTGGGGGTAGTCGCTGCCCCACATGAACCGGTCGAGACCGATGACCTCGGACGCCTTCCAGTCGGCCGGGCCGGGGAAGCTCGAGCCCACCCAGCAGTTCTGGTGGAAGTACTCGGTGGCGAGGCGGGGGAGCTTGTTCTCGTCGGTGTACTTGAGCTCGCCGATCTCGCCCTTCTGGATGTTCTTGATGACGCTGTCGAGCTGGGCCAGCAGGGGCGGGATCGCCGCGGCGGAGCCCTCGGTCATCACGAACTTCAGGCGGGGGAAGCGCTCGAACACGCCCGACAGCAGCATGTGCACGAAGGCCCGCTGCCCGTAGAAGCCCACCTCGGCGATCATGATCGCCGGCACGGCGGCGTACTTGCCGTAGTTGGGCGAGCCGGTGCCGGAGTGCAGGTTGACCGGGATGTCGAGGTCCTGGCACAGCGCCCAGATCCGGTCGTAGGCCGGGTCGTAGAGCGGCTTCACGTACTTGACGTCGGGGGCGACGGTGGGGAGCAGCACGCCGCCGCGGAGGCCGTTCTCGGCGATCCAGGTGATGTCCTCGATGGCGTCGTCGATGTCGTTGAGGAAGAACTGGCCGATGCCGGCGCGTCGCTCGGGCTGGCGGTCGCAGAAGTCCTTCATCCACCGGTTGTGGGCGTGGATGCCGGCGCGGCGGTGCTCGTACTCCTCGGCGGTGGGAGGACCGGCGAACAGGACGAAGCCCGGGTAGAAGGGCGGCACCGTGTTCGGGTAGATCACCTCGGCCACCACGCCGTCGGAGAGCTGGTCGCGGTCGCGCCGGTCGTCGTCCCAGTTGCGGACGCGCAGGTCGGTGTCGCGGAGGTCCTTCCACGGGTTCTTGTACCGGCCGCGCCAGGCGTCGAAGTCCGCGTGGAACCGCGGGTCGAGGTACTCGCGGTAGGTCTCGTGGTTGGCGCCGGCGTGCGTGTCGGCGGAGATGATCGTGTAGCGGGTCGTCTGCGCGTCCGTCTGCACGTTCGTCTGGGTTGCGGTCGACATTCGGGCCGTTCTCCTCTGGTCGGGTGCCTCCAGGCTAGAACAAGAACCGGGTTTCAGTTCCGCCGAATCGGGCGTGCCGAGTGCCACTGCATATCGGTGCCCTGCTAGAACGTGAGCCGGTGCGCCGACCGGCACGCCGTCAGGGGACCTGGGAGGGTCGATGCGAAGGACACGTTTGGTGGCAGCCGTGCTCGCGCTGTCGCTGGTCGCCGCCGCGTGCGG
>JBEIGA010000327.1:0-3928 GCA_040382135.1 Acidimicrobiales bacterium | reverse complement strand
CCTCCACGAAGCCTTCCACGCCGACATCGACCGGACGATCCAGACGCTCGCCGGCGTCGACGAGCCCGACCCTCGAGCTGACGAACGCCACGCCGAGCTCACCGCCCAGATCGCCGACTGCGATCGGCGACTTGCGAAGTATCGCGCCGCCCTCGACGAGCCCGACGCAGAACTCGGCCCGTTCATCAAGTGGATCGCCGAGGTCGAACGCGAGCGTAAGACGCTGCAGGCTCAGCTCGGGCGCTCCGTGCCCGGCGGCAAGCTCACCAAGACACAGGTCCGAGCACTCGTCGAGGCGCTCCAGGACATTGTCACCCTGCTCGCCGACGCCGATGAGACCGATCGCAACGAGCTCTACCAGGAACTGGGAATCTCGCTCACCTACCACCCCGACGGGAGAGTCCTCGTAGAGGCTCTCCCCCGTGGGGTTATGGTGCGTGTCGGAGGGGGGACTTGAACCCCCACGCCCTTATCGGGCACTAGGCCCTCAACCTAGCGCGTCTGCCTATTCCGCCACTCCGACGTGGCAACCGGGGAACCCCGGAGCGAGGGGCATGATAGCCCCGGGCGACGCGCACGCCACGTCCGAGCGCCCAACGGACCCATGCGGAGGGTGCCGTTCCGGTCAGGCCGGCAGCAGACGACCGTCGGGGGCCACGGTCAACCCTCCGAGACCAGGTGCCGTGACCCAGCCGCGCTCGGCACGGGCGATCGGCACGGCGATCGCGCCGGCACGTATCCGGGCCTCGATCCCGGCCAGGTCACGCTCGGCGGCAGGCGCCAGGTCGGCGGCGGCGAGCAGCGAGTCGGTGGTGGCATCGGCCCAACCGGTGACGTTCTCCGGTGAGGTCGAAGCGAACGGGCGAAGGGCCGCCAGAGCCGTGGGACCCGTGGCGACCGTGCCGTGGACGAACACGTCCAGGTCACCGGCCGTCAGTCGGTCCGCGTACTCCTCCACCGGGACCACTGCCAGCGTGGCCGGGACCCCCGCGGCGGCGAACGCAGCGACGATCGCCTCCCCCACCGCAGCGAACGCCGCACCGGGGACGCCCACGACGAACCCGGGCAGCGCGGCATCGCCGATGACGTCCCGAGCCATGTCGGGATCGGCGTCGCACGGCGGGCCGCACGGCACGCCGCCGAGCGCCGGCGGCACGAAGGCGTCGGTCGCCGTCCACGGGCCGCCCGGGAGGAGCGGGACCAGCACGGTCCGGTCGACGGCCGCCACCAGAGCGCCACGGAGGAGTGGATCCGCCGTGGCGCCGTCGGGGCGCAGACGGATGCCGACCCAGACCGTCGCATCGCCCGAGGCGGCGAGCACCGCCGCACCATCGGGGACGGGTACCGTCCCCCGCGGTGCGGCGTCGGCCCCTCCGGACAGGACCGCACCGACCGGGTCGTCGGTCACGGACAGGGTGACCTGGGGACGCGGCGCCCCGCCCCGGTCCCCGAACACGAGGCGGTCGATGGTCGTCTGCACGAGCGTGTACGGCCCGCTGCCGACACCCGGGGCGGCGTCGGCCGGGAGCACGCCGAGGATCGGGTGGGTGAGCAGCTCCGGCAGGTCCCCGAGGGGTGCCCCGAGAGCGACCTCGACGGTGTGGTCGTCGACGGCCGTGACCGCAACGACCGAAGCCAACCCGCCCGCCACGATGGAGGCAGGGCCGAGCGTCCGCACCCGTTCGAGACTGGCCACGACATCGACGGCGCGCACCGGGCCTCCGTCGGAGAACGTGGCCGCCGGGTCCAGAGCGAAGATCCAGGTCCTCCCGTCGGCAGCCATCTCCCACGAGAGGGCGAGCGCCGGGACCACGGCCGATGTGGCCGGGTCCCAGGCCGTGAGCCCGTCGGCGAGCAGATCGAGCGCCGTGAGGTCCACCGCGGACATGGGATCCGCAGCAGTGGGGTCGAGCACCGGCAGGGACGGCACGGCGATGCGCAGCGCCTCGTCGCCCGTGTCGACGGCGAAGCCGAGGCCCTGCGGGAGCGCGCTCCCGGGCACGGCGGCCGGCGGTGCACCGGACGCGCAGGCGGCCGTCCCGAGGACGGCCGCCAGGCAGAAGGTGAGACCTCGACGGGACCGCATGCCCTCCTGATCGGCAGGGTCCTACCCGGTCTGGAGGGTCAGCGCCAGGAGATCAGGGCTGGTACATCAGCGACAGCGCCGTGGTGGAGAACACGAAGACCAGCGCCGCGACGACGGTGATGCGGTCGAGGTTCTTCTCGACCATGGTGGACCCCGACGCCGCCCCGGCCATGCCGCCGCCGAACATGTCGGAGAGGCCGCCGCCCTTGCCGCTGTGCAGCAGCACGAGGAAGATCAGGGTCAGCGCCGCGAGGACGTTGATGATGGCGACGAGCACGAACATAGGGGGCCCAGCGTACCTATGCCTCGAGCCGGTAGTTGACGATCCGGGCGAAGTCCTCGGCGACGAGGCTCGCCCCGCCCACCAGTGCGCCGTCGATGTCGGGCATCGCCATGAGCTCGGCCGCGTTGGTGGGCTTCACCGACCCGCCGTACTGGATGCGCACGGCCTTCGCCGCGTCGGCGCCGAAGGCGTCGGCCACCACCCCGCGGATGAAGCCGCAGACCGCCTGGGCGTCCTCGGAGCTCGCGGTCTTGCCGGTGCCGATCGCCCAGATGGGCTCGTAGGCGATGACCAGACCCGCCACCTGCTCGGCCGGCACCTTCGCCAGCCCGGCCCGGACCTGTCCCTCGACCTTCGCCTCGGTGGTCCCGGCCTCGCGCTCCTCGAGCGTCTCCCCGCAGCACATGATCGGCGTCATGCCGTGCTTCAGGACGGCCTTCACGGTGGCGTTGACCTGCTCGTCGGTCTGGCCGAACAGCTCCCGCCGCTCGGAGTGGCCGACGATGACGTACTCGACGTCGAGCTTCTGGAGCATCCCGGGCGCCACCTCGCCGGTGAACGCGCCCTTCTCCTCCCAGTGGCAGTGCTGGGCGCCGAGGGCGATGGGCAGCTTGTCGGCCTGCAGCAGGGTCTGGATGGACCGGATGTCGGTGAAGGGCGGGTGCACCGAGACGTCGACGACCTCGTAGTCCTCCTTCGACAGGGCGTAGGAGAGCTTCTGCACGAGGGTGATCGCCTCGTAGTGGTTGTTGTGCATCTTCCAGTTGCCGCTGATGAGCGGCCGCCGGACGGGATCAGCGGGCATTGGGTGCTCCTCGCAGGGCCTCCAGGCCGGGCAGGTCGCCCTGCTCGATCAGCTCGAGCGACGCACCGCCGCCCGTGGAGACGTGGTCGATGCGGTCGTCGACGCCGAACTGGGCGGCCGCCGCGGCGCTGTCGCCGCCGCCGACCACGGTGAACGCCTTGGTCTCGGCCACCGCCTCGGCCACCGCACGGGTGCCGGCAGCGAAGCGCGGGTCCTCGAACACGCCCATGGGGCCGTTCCACAGGACCGTGCGGGCGTCGAGGATGACGTCGGTGAACTCGGCCGCGGTACCGGGACCGATGTCGAGCCCCATCCAGCCGTCGGGGATGTTCACGCCGAGCTGGCGGACCTCGCCGCCTGCGGACGGGTCGCCGATCTTGCCGCCCGGGCCGAGCGCGGTGATGTCCGACGGCAGGTGGATGGTCTTGGGGCCCTCCAGCAGCCGGGCACAGGTCTCGATCATGTCCTTCTCGAGGAGGGACGAGCCGACCGGGTGGCCCTGCGCGGCGAGGAACGTGAACGCCATGCCGCCGCCGACGATGATCGAGTCGACCACCTCGAGCAGGGCCTCGATGACGCCGAGCTTGTCGCTCACCTTGGCGCCGCCCATGATCGCCACGAAGGGCCGCTTGGGCTGCTGCCGCAGGCCGAGGAGCACCTCGACCTCACGGGCGAGCAGCCGGCCCGCAGCCGAGGGGAGGAACTGCGGTGGGCCGACGATGGAGGCATGGGCCCAGGCCAAGCCCTCGCCGGT
>JBEIGA010000326.1:0-3939 GCA_040382135.1 Acidimicrobiales bacterium | reverse complement strand
CGACGTGCTCGAGGGCGAGACCCTGGGCATCGTGGGCGAGTCCGGCTGCGGGAAGTCCACCACCGCCCGCGCGGTCATCCAGCTGCCCGCACCCAGGAGCGGCACCGTCCGCTTCCGCGGCACGGACCTCACCGGGCTGAAGGGCGAGGAGCTGCGGAAGGTCCGCCCCGAGCTCCAGATGATCTTCCAGGACCCGATCTCGTCGCTGAACCCGCGCCGCACCGTCCGCGAGATCGTGGGCGAGGGGCTGCGGATCTGGTCGACCGGCAAGGACGGCCCCTGGGCGGAGGGCTGGGTCGACAGCGTGCTCGAGTCCGTCGGGCTCGACCCCGCGGTCGCCGGCGAGCGCAAGCCGCACGAGTTCTCCGGAGGTCAGTGCCAGCGGATCTCCATCGCCCGTGCCCTGGCCCTCGATCCGAAGCTGCTCGTCTGCGACGAGCCGGTCTCGGCCCTCGACGTCTCGGTGCAGGCGCAGATCCTGAACCTCCTCGAGGAGATGAAACAGCGGTACGGGCTGACGCTGCTGTTCATCTCCCACGACCTCTCCGTCGTGAGGCACGTGAGCGACCGCGTGATGGTCATGTACCTCGGCAAGATCTGCGAGGTCGGAGCTGCGGACGCCGTCTACGACCGGCCGGCCCACCCGTACACCCGGGCGCTGCTGGCGAGCGTCCCGGACCCGGCACCGTCGGTCGACGTCGCCGAGGGCGACCTGTCGGGCGAGGTCCCCTCCCCCATCGATCCCCCTGCGGGCTGCCGATTCCATCCCCGCTGCCCCCGGGCGCAGGACATCTGCCGCACCACCGAGCCCTCCGTGGCCCAGGTGGGCGACGGCGACCACTGGGTCGCCTGCCACTTCCCGCACACCTGAGGGTCGGGCGCGTCAGCGCGCCGCCCGGCGCCGGACCGCAGCGACCGTCGCCGCCGCGCCCACTGCGAGCACGACGGCGCACACGGTGAGCGCGGCGACGAAGCCCGCGGCCACGGCCTCGGCGGTGGCCGGATCCACCGCTCCGCCCTCGTCACCGGCGAGGAGCTCGCGCACCGCGTCGAGGTCGTCGACCCGCCCCCCGACCACGAACAACAGGGCGGCACCGCCGAGCGCGACACCGAAGGTGATCCCGAGGTTCCGGAAGAACTGGTGGGCGGCGTTGGCCCGACCGATCTCGCCGGCGTCGCTGCTGCGCTGGACCTGGGTCAGCACCGCGGAGGTGACCGTCCCGACCCCCAACCCGATGAGCAGGAACGCGGCCAGCACGAACGGGATCGGGACCTCCGCCGCGACCAGGACCGCGCCTCCGACGAGCGCACCGAGCAGCAGGGCCGTGCCGCCCCACAGGAGACGCCGTTCCCCGGCCCGGTCGAGGAACCAGCTGGTCGCGAACGAGCCCAGCGTCCACCCGACCGACAGCCACAGCACGGAGAAGGCGGCGAACGACTCGCTGGTCCCCCGGGCACCGCGCAGGTACAGCGGGAGGTAGGAGTCGGCGCCGAGCCCCGCCGCCATGGCGACGAACGCCATGGCGTTGTACCGCAGGTAGCCGACGCCGACGACGTGCCGGCGGGCCAGCACGGGGTCCTCCACGCGGCCCGCGTGCCACCAGTAGGCGGCCGCGAGCGCAGCACCCACGGCGAGCGCCGGAAGGGTCCAGACACCGATCGTGCCGACGCCGACGAGGCTGACGACGACGAAGGCGGAGAGCAGGACGACCCCGCGTGCGTCGAGGCGCAGGGCCCGGGCGCCCTCCACCCTGCCGGGGAACGCGCGCCAGCCGAACACCGCGGCGACCAGGCCCAGCGGCACGTTCAGGAGGAAGACCGACGGCCAACCCCAGACCGCGACGAGCACCGAGGCGACGGCGGGTCCACCGAACCCGGCGAGGCCCCACACCGCGGACTCCGTCGCGAACGCCTTCGCGGTGAGCCGGCCCGGATAGGCGACCCCGACCGCGGCGAAGCAGACCGCCACCACCAGACCGCCACCGAAACCCTGCACCACCCGGCCCGCGACCAGCAACGGCATGGTCGGCGCCGCGGCGCAGAGCGCGCTCGCTGCCACGAAACCCACCAGGGTGACCCGGAACGTCGACCGCACCCCGAACGCGTCGATGATCGGGCCGGCGACGACCACGGCGATCGTCGAAGTGACGAGGAACCCCGTGATCACCCAGGGCAGCAGCCCGACCGACCCGAGGTCCGCCCCGATGGCCGGGAGGGCGGCCACGATCGCCAGTGCGTCGAACGCCGCCAACGCGATGGTGGTGAGGATCGCGACCGTGACCGGCAGGTAGGGCGCGGCGAACACACCGCCCTCGCCGCGGTCGCGCACCGCCGTCCCGGATCCCTCTGCGCTCACCGCGTCCTGCCTGACACCGAAGGGGACCCTAGCGATCGTCCGGACCCGATCCGGCCGATTAGCCTCCGCCGGACGTCACCCGAGGCCGCGGAGGAAGCGCCATGAGCGTCCCGACCAAGATCCTGCTCGACGAGAGCGAGCTGCCGACCCGTTGGTACAACCTCATCCCGGACCTGCCGGCGCCGCCCCCGCCGCCGCTGCACCCCGCCACCCACGAGCCGGTCGGCCCGGAGGCGCTGGCCCCGCTGTTCCCGATGGCGCTGATCATGCAGGAGGTCAGCGGCGACCGGTACATCGACATCCCGGACGAGGTGCTCGACGTCTACAAGCTCTGGCGGCCCACGCCCCTGTTCCGGGCGCACCGCCTCGAGCGGGCGCTCAACACGCCGGCCCGCATCTACTACAAGTACGAGGGCGTCAGCCCGGCCGGCTCGCACAAGCCGAACACCGCCGTTCCGCAGGTCTATTACAACAAGCAGGAGGGCGTCCGGAAGCTCACCACGGAGACCGGCGCCGGGCAGTGGGGCACCGCCCTCGCCTTCGCCTGCAGCCTCTTCGGGATGGAGTGCGAGATCTGGCAGGTCCGGGCCTCCTACGACCAGAAGCCCTACCGCCGCACGATGATGCAGGTGTTCGGCGGGACCGTGCACCCGAGCCCGTCGCCGCTCACCGAGTCCGGCCGCGCCATCCTCGCGGCCGATCCGAACAGCCCGGGATCGCTCGGCATCGCCATCAGCGAGGCGGTCGAGATGGCCGCCGGCGATCCGGACGTCCGCTACGCCCTTGGCTCGGTGCTGAACCACGTCCTGCTGCACCAGACGGTGATCGGCGAGGAGGCCATGTTGCAGCTCGCCAAGGTCGGCGAGAAGCCCGACGTCATCATCGGGTGCACCGGCGGCGGCTCGAACTTCGCCGGCCTGTCGTTCCCCTTCATCCGGGAGAACCTGGCGGGCAACCTGCAGGCCACGATCCGGGCGGTGGAGCCCGCCGCGTGCCCGTCGCTCACCCGTGGCGTCTACGCCTACGACTTCGGCGACACCGCCGGGCTCACCCCGTTGATGAAGATGCACACCCTCGGCCACGACTTCATCCCGGACCCGATCCACGCCGGCGGCCTCCGGTACCACGGTATGTCGCCGCTGATCTCGCACATCTACGAGCTCGGCCTCATGGAGGCGGTCAGCAAGCCCCAGAGCGAGTGCTTCGCCGCCGGTCTGCTGTTCGCCCGCACCGAGGGCATCGTGCCCGCCCCCGAGCCCACCCACGCGCTGGCCGCCACCATCGAGGAGGCGCGTCGCTGCGCCGAGACCGGCGAGGAGAAGGTGCTGCTGACCGCCCTCTGCGGCCACGGCCACCTCGACCTGCCCGCCTACGAGAAGGCGCTCTCCGGGGACCTGGTCGACTACGACTACCCGGAGGAGGCCGTGCGCGACGCGCTCACCCGCCTCCCCCAGATGGCGTAGCCCGCGCACCCCGCATCCGATTCGGCGTTTGGTGTGCACCCGCACGGTGCGGATACAAACCCAGAACGGGCGGGGGGGGGTTTCTAGGGGGTTCCGGACGGGTGCAGGGCGGAGGGGGGG
>JBEIGA010000325.1:0-3985 GCA_040382135.1 Acidimicrobiales bacterium | reverse complement strand
TCGGCGACGCGCTCGAGCTGCTGCCACGGCCGGCGGACGTTCCCGACGTGGTGGAGGACGCCGGCTCCATCGAGGGCAACGCCCGTCTGAAGGCCGTCGCCCTCTGCGACGCCACCGGCCTGCCCGCCATGGCCGACGACACGGGGCTCTTCGTCGACGCCCTCGACGGCCTGCCCGGGGTGGACACCGCCCACTACGCCGGGCCGGGGGCCGCCGCCGCCGACAACGTGGCCAAGCTCCTCGGCGCCCTCGCCGACGTACCGGACGCCGCTCGCACCGCCCGGTTCCGGACCGTGGTCCTGCTGCGGTTCCCCGACGGCGACGAGATCGTCGGCGAGGGTGTGGTGGAGGGGCGGATCGCCGCGGCTCCGACGGGGGAGGGCGGCTTCGGGTACGACCCCGTGTTCGTCCCCGACGAGGGCGGCGGTCGCACCTTCGCGGAGCTCGCGCCGGCGGCCAAGCACGGGATCTCCCACCGCGGACGGGCCGTGCGCGACCTGCTGGCACGCCTCGGGGATCAGGCCTCGGGCGGGGTCCAGCGGAGGTGGACGAAGGGCTCGTAGTCCGCAGCCGGGACCGGAGGCGAGAACAGGTAGCCCTGGGCGAAGTCGCAGCGGAGCTCGCGCAGGAGCTCGAGGTGGCTGAGCCGCTCGACGCCCTCGGCCACCACGGTCAGCCCCAGGCTGTGCGCCAGGGCGATGGTGGCACGCACGATCGCGGTGTCGTTCTCGTCGACCCCGAGGCCGTCGGTGAAGGTCCGGTCGATCTTCACGAAGTCGATGGGGAACCGCTTCAGGTAGGCGAGCGACGAGAAGCCGGTGCCGAAGTCGTCGAGGCCGATGCGGACGCCGAGCTCGGTGAGCTGGGCGAGCACCCGCTCGGTGACGGGGTTGGCGTCGATCAGGACGCTCTCGGTGAGCTCGAGGCAGAGCTGCCGGGGCAGCAGCTCGCTCTGGGCGAGGACGTCGGCCACCTGGGTGGGGAAGGTGGGGTCGGCGAGCTGGCGGGCCGACACGTTCACCGAGATCGTGGCCCGGCTCTCAGGGGCCGGACCGGCCCAGGTGGCGGCACGACGGACCGCCGTCTGCAGCACGAAGGCCCCGAGCCGGTTGATGAGCCCGGTCTCCTCGGCGACGTCGACGAACAGCCCCGGACCGAGGATCTGCCCCTCCTCGCTCCGCATCCGGACGAGGGCCTCGGCGCCGGTGACCCGGCCGTCGGGCACGCGGATCACCGGCTGGTAGAAGACCTCCATCCGGTTGTCGTCGAGCGCCCTGCGGAGCTGCTGCTCCACCGAGAGCCGGCGCACCGCCTTGTCGCGGAGACGATCGTCGAACACGTCGATGCGGTCGCGGCCGTGCTCCTTGGCCCGGTAGAGGGCGGTGTCGCTGTCACGGAGCAGGTCCTCGGGGCTGCCGCTGCCCTCGGCCACGGCGATGCCGACGCTGGTGGTGATGACCGTCGACTCCGTGCCGAGGGTGATGGGCTCGGCGACGGCCTCGCGGATGCGGTCGGCGGCGGTGGTGGCATCGGAGGTGCGGACCATGCCGTCGATGACGACGACGAACTCGTCGCCGCCGAGGCGGGCCACCGTGTCCTCGGGGCGGACCATGCCCTCGATGCGGCGGGCGACCTCGCGGAGGAGCTCGTCGCCGGCGGCATGGCCGAGCGAGTCGTTCACCACCTTGAAGCGGTCGAGGTCGAGGAAGAGCACGCCGACGAGCCTGTTGTAGGCCGCTGCCCGCCGCAGCGCCGCCTCCAGGCGCTCGAGCAGCTTCGCCCGGTTCGGGAGCCCGGTGAGGTCGTCGTGGTAGGCGCGGGCCTCGAGCTGGGCGGCCGCCTCGACCCGGTCGGTGACGTCGCGGGCGTTCACCACCACGCCGGTGATCGCCGGGTTGTGCAGCAGGTTCGTGGCCGCGATCTCGACGTGACGGACCGCGCCGTCGGCACGCAGCACGCGCGCCTCGAAGGGCGGGGAGATGCCGGGACGCTCGAGGATGCGGCGCGCGGCCTTCTCCACCAGGCCACGGTCGGCGGCGTGCACGAGGCGCAGCACGTGCCGCCCCTGCACCTTGGTGGGCTCGTAGCCGAGGATGCGGCCGAACGCAGGGGAGGAGTACAGGACGCGCCCGCTCCGGTTCACCACGGCGACGAGGTCGCTCGCGTGCTCCACGAGGGCGGCGAGGCGCACCTCCGAGGCCTGGACGCGCTGCTCGGCGTCACGGAGGTCGGAGAGGTCACGGGCGACGAGCGAGACGGCCTCGAACATGCCCGCCTCCTCGCCGTGGGCGACGAGCATGGCCGACACGGGGATGCTCTCGTCCCCGTTGGTGAACGTGAGCTCGCCCCGCCAGGTACCGGTGCGCCGCAGGACCGGGAGAGCGCCGGCGGCGTACTGGGCCTGGGACCACTCGTCGAGGAACTGCAGCAGCCGGGTCCCGGCGGCGATGGGCTCGCCGATGAACCGCCGCAGGGCGTCGTTCGCCCAGGCGATGGTGCGGCCCTGGGGGTCGAGGATGGCGACGAGGTCCGGCGTGGCCTCGAGCACCCGGGTCAGCTCCTCGGCGCGTCTGGCGGCCTCGAGGTCCTCGGTGATGTCGCCGAAGCTCGCGACCATCCCGGCCGGCTCCTCGCCCTGGCCGGGCACGGGGGTGGTGGACAGCTCCACCCAGCGGCTGTCACCCCGGGTGGTGACGAGCCGGAGGCGGCCCCGGATGCCGCTGCCGTCGCCCATGGCCTCACGCAGGGCGCGCACGAAGTCCTCGCGGCCGTCGGCGTCGACCATGGCAAGCCACCCGTGGCCGGTGGCGTCGGCGGCGCTCTGCCCGGTGATCTCGGTCCACCGGTCGTTGACGTACCGGACGTTCAGGGCGGTGTCGATCCGGGCCATCCCCGAGGGCGAGCGCTCCACGATGGCGCGGAGGCGGTCCTCCTCGTCCCGGCGGTTGCTGACGTCGTCGGCGAGCACCGAGACGGACGCGCCGTCACCCGGTGTGGTCCAGCAGTGCAGGAGGATCCAGTGAGGGCGACCGTCGACCACGAGCGGCACCTCGCGACGGGTGGCCTCCCCGGCCACCGCTGCGGCGAGGGCATCGGCCACCGCCTGGGCGGCGGCGCGGTCACGGGCGAGGTCCTGCAGACGCACGGTGGGCGGGTGGGCGTCGAGCCCGAGGAGGGCGCGGAACGGCTCGTTCGCCTCCTGGAGCTCGCCGGTGGGCGCGAAGCGAGCGAGCCCGAAGGGGGCTGCGGCCAGGCGGTCCGGCTGGCTGCGGGTGGCGGTGGCCGCCGTGGAGGTGTCGGGTTCGGTCGTCGCCATGTCGTTCATCGGGGGTGCGGACGGGGGGACTCGAACCCCCACGCCTTTCGGCACCAGGACCTAAACCTGGCGCGTCTGCCGATTCCGCCACGTCCGCGTGCGGGGTGGACGAGAGCCTACTCCGCTGGTCCCGTCGGGACGGGCGGTCCCCCCGCTACCCTTCCCCGTGTTTGCAGGGCAGCCGTAGGACGGGGAGACCATGACCCAGCCGCAGATCTTCGCCAGTGACGATGCGATGCCCCGGGGCTTCGACATCTACCGGCAGCTGCTCAACGACCGCATCGTGTTCCTGGGCACGCAGGTCGACGACGACATCGCCAACTTCATCACGGCGCAGCTGCTGTTCCTCGAGGCCCAGGACCCCGACAAGGACATCTGGCTGTACATCAACTCGCCCGGCGGGTCGGTGACCGCAGGCATGGCCATCTACGACACCATGCAGTTCGTCACGCCGGACGTCGGCACCATCTGCATGGGCCTCGGCGCCTCGATGGGCCAGTTCCTGCTGTGCGCCGGTGCGCCGGGCAAGCGCTTCGCCCTGCCCCACGCCCGCATCATGATGCACCAGCCCCTCGGCGGCGTCCGGGGTACGGCGTCGGACATCGAGATCCAGGCCGAGCAGATGCTCTACACGAAGAAGCGCCTGCAGGAGCTGATCGCGTTCCACAC
>JBEIGA010000324.1:0-4000 GCA_040382135.1 Acidimicrobiales bacterium | reverse complement strand
GCGGCGTCGATCGCCGCCTCGGTGCCCTCGGCGTCGAGCACGTCCACGGGGTGGAAGGTGCCGCCCAGCTCGGCGGCCACGTCGGCGCCGGCGGACTGGGGCCGGTCGAGGATCGCGACCTTCGCCCCCTTGGCGACCAGCAGCTCGGCCGACGCCTTCGCCATGCCCGACGCGCCGCCGACGATCAGTGCGCCCTTGCCTGCGATCTCCACGTGTGTGCTCCCTGCTCGTGCTTCCACCTGCAACGATGCACCGTCACGGCGCCGGGGGACGCATCGGCGGCGGCCCGACGGGAGGAGACGGACGATGAGCGGAGCGAGCGGTGCCGGGGCAGGAGCGGTGCCCACCGGACCGGTGCACCTGCGGGCGGCGGACCAGGTGGTGCGCTACGACCTGCTCCCGGGCGGCGACACCGAGGGGACCCGGCGCGGCGTGGCGAACGGCTTCGCGACCTCGAGCACGATGGTGAACGTCCTCGAGATGCCCCCCGGGCAGGCCAGCCCACCCCGCCGCTTCACCGGCGACCACGTCGTGTTCCAGCTGGCGGGCGTGTGCGAGTGGGAGGTCGACGGCACGGTCCACCGGCTGGAGGCGGGCGACATGCTGTTCTTCCCGCCCGGGACCCCGTACTCGTTCTCGAACCCGGGGGAGGTCCTCGCCCGGTTCATCGACGTCGCCGGGCGCGTCGACGACTGGCCGCCGCGCATGCTCTACGAGGACGGCACCGAGATCTCCTCGGGTGACCTCGACGATCTGTTCAACTGACGGTTGCGGCGCGCCGGCACGGGGTAGGTGCCGGACATGGACCGCAGCCGTGACCAGGTGGTCGCCCGGGCGAACCCCGCCATGGTGGTCGTCACCGTCGCCACGGCCGAGGGGCGCGACGGGTGCCTCGTCGGGTTCCACACCCAGTCGAGCATCGACCCGTGGCGCTACACCGTCTTCCTCTCCCGCCGGAACGCCACCACGCGGCTGGCGTCCGGCGCCGAGCACCTCTGCGTCCACTTCCTCCACGCCGGGCAGCGGGACCTCGCCGAGCGGTTCGGCGGAGACACCGCGGACGACGGCGTCGACAAGTTCGACGGGATCGACTGGGTGCCGGGACCGGACGGGCTGACCCCCCGGCTGGTGGCGGTGGACGATTGGCTGTGCGGGCGCATCGAGGCGGTCGGACACGCCGGCGGCGACCACCTGCCGTTCGTGCTCGGCCACGTCGCCGGCCATGCGGGCACGGGGCACGAGCTGCTCCGCTACACGGACGTCCGGACGGTCGAGGCCGGACACGCCCCCTGACCGGTCCAGCTTGACCGGGGCCCACTTGACCGGGGGCACGGCCGGGGCGACCATCGGGGTCGTGCCGCCGGGCACCGCAGGGGGAGGCCCGCCATGACCGTCATCGATCCCGTCTCGACCGGGCTCACCGTCCGCCGGGTCGGCGGCGCCCTCGGCGCCGAGGTCACCGGCCTGTCGCTGCGGGACCTCGACGACGCCGGGTTCGCCCGGGTGCAGGACCTGCTCCACGAGCACCTCGTCCTCTTCTTCCCCGACCAGCACCTCACGCCGGACGAGCACCGGGCGTTCGCCGTGCGCTTCGGCGAACCGGAGATCCACCCCTTCATCCCGAAGCTCGACGACGACCACCCCGAGATCGTGGTGCTGCGGGCCGAGCGGGGCTTCGTCGCCGACGTCTGGCACACCGACGTCACCTTCGACGCCTCACCGCCGATCTGCTCGGTGCTGCAGGCCATGGAGATGCCGGCGGCCGGTGGCGACACCATGTGGTCGAACCAGGAGCTCGCCTACGAGCGCCTCTCCGACCCCATGAAGGAGATGCTCAAGGGCCTCACGGCGATCCACACCGCCGCCAACTACGGCCACCCCGAGCGGCAGGCCGAGCACCCGGTCGTGCGCCGCCACCCGGTCACCGGCCGGCCGTCGCTGTTCGTGAACCAGCAGTTCACCCGGCGCATCCCCCAGCTCAGCCGGGACGAGAGCGAGGCGCTCCTCGCCCTGCTGTTCGCCCACAGCACCCAGCCCCACCTGGGCTGCCGGTACGCCTGGCAGGTGGGGACCATCGCCGTCTGGGACAACCGCTGCACCCAGCACTGCGCCGTCAACGACTACGACGACGACCGCACCATCACCCGGGTCACCATCCTCGGCGACCACCCCGAGCCCGCCTTCGACACCACGCGCTGGGAGCCCTACCGGGCGCACCGCGCCTCGGCGGCGTCCTCCGGTCTCGACCGCGCCTGACGCTCCTCAGGCCGGAGGCACCAGAGCACCGGCGTGCTCCAGGGCGTCGAGCTCGTCGTCGGTGCAGTCGGCCACCTCTCGCAGGACCGAGCGGTTGTCGGCGCCACGCACCGCTGCCGGGCCCCGGACCCCGACCGCGCCGTCCTCCAGGCGGAAGGGGGCAGCGGGGACGGGCAGTCCCGGTGCCACCTCGGCGGTGAGGCCGCGCTGCGCCGCCCAGGGCGTGGCGGCGAGCTCCGGGGTGGAGCGCATGGGCGCGGTCAGCAGCCCGTCGGGCAGCATCGCCTCGAGCGTGGCGTTGTCGGGCACCTGCCGGAGCAGGCCGTCGAGGAGGGCGAGGACGTCGTCGAGGTGCTCGGCTCGGGCGTGGACGGTGGCGAAGCGGGGGTCGTGCAGGACGTCCGGGTCGCCGCCGAGCGCCTGCCAGAACGCCGGGAACAGGCGGGTGGGGTTGCCGACCATCGCCACCCACGACCCGTCGCCGAGCGGGAACAGGTGGTGCGTCCAGGTCTCGAACAGGCCGTGGTCGCCGTCGTGGTGCTGCAGGTTCACCGCCGCCCACTCGTCCACGTAGACGAGCGCCTGCGCCATCGACACGTCGACGTGCTGCCCCACGCCCGTCGTGGCGCGCCGGAGCAGGGCGGCGAGGATCGCGTTGGCGGCGAGCAGCGCCGGGTACACGTCGCCGTGCTGGCGGGACTCCTGCTCCGGGCGCCGGCCACGGACCCGGGCCGCGAACTCGATGAACCCGACCTCGGCGTGCATCAGCGGCGCGTAGGCACGCCGGGTCCGCCACGGACCGTCCTGGCCCCAGCCGCTGATGGAGCACACGATCAGCCGGGGGTTGCGGGCGCGCAGCGCCGCCGGGTCGATGCCGAGCCGGTCGAGCACACCGGGCCGGAAGTTCTCGAGCAGCACGTCGGACGCGTCGGCCAGCCGGGCCAGCACCTCGGCCGCACCGGGCGCCTTCAGGTCGAGGCAGACGTTGCGCTTCCCGGCGTTCAGCTGGGTGAAGTAGGCGCCCGTGCCGCCGACCGCCGGCGGCACGGTCCGGCTGACGTCGCCGTCGGGCGGCTCGACCTTGATCACCTCGGCGCCGAGATCGGCGAGCAGACGGCTGCACAGCGGGCCGGACACCACCCGGGAGAGGTCGAGGACGCGGACTCCGGTGAGCGGGCCCGGCTCGTCGGGCGGGAGCGGCGGGAGCGGGGCGTCGGGCGGGAGCGGCACGCCGGGAAGCTAGCCCGCTACCGTCGGCCGCCGTGGAGGACCTCCTGCGTGATCTGGCCGCCGAGCAGGACGTGCTCGACGCCCTCGTGGCCGACCGGGTGGGCTGGGACCGCCCGACGCCTGCGGAGGGCTGGACCGTCGGGCACACGATCGCCCACCTCGCGGTCTCGGAGGAGGCCGTCGCCGTCGCGGCCGGGGAGCGCCGCGACCCGTGGACGCCCACCGGCGGCGGGCCTGCGCCCGCGCACGACGCGGTCGACGCCCACCTCGCCGCCGGTCCGGACGCCGTGCTCGCCCGGTGGCGGACGGCCCGTGGCGCGGCGCTCGCCGCCATGGCCGCCGCGCCCGAGGCCCGGGTCCCCTGGGGCGGTCGCACCATGACGGTCCGATCGCTCGCCACCGCCCGGCTGATGGAGACCTGGACGCACGGTCTCGACGTGCACGCCGCGCTCGGCGTGGAGCCGGTCGACACGGACCGGCTGCTGCACGTGGCCTGGCTCGGGTGGCGGTCGCT
>JBEIGA010000323.1:0-4014 GCA_040382135.1 Acidimicrobiales bacterium | reverse complement strand
GCTGCGTAGCACAGCCAACGATCTCCACGCATGCCATCCGGCGCGTCGGAGCTGGGGATGCCGCGACCGTCGGAGTCGTCAGTGGAACCCGTTGTGCGGGTCGGCGCTCCGCGAAGCGAGGCACTACCCGCGGCCGCAGCAAGGATGTCCCCGATTTTGGCAGCGGCGTCGTCGGTGCCGTCGACGAGGTCGGCCCACGCGGGGTCGGCGTCCTCCGGGTCGAGGCCACCGCCCGGGAACACGACCATGCCCCCCACGAACGACGACGCCTTGCGGCGGGTGAGGATCTGCACGTGCAGGTCCGGCCGGTCCGCCAGCAGCAGCACGGTCGCCGCGGGCAGCACGGGCACCGCGGCCGGATCGAACGGTTCGCTCACGGCCACGCCCCCTGGTCGAATTCTTCGTGACAGGCGTCACATCTCATGGTACGGTGCGGGTCCTTGAGGAGGTGAGCCGATGCCGCCGTCCACGACCCTCGACCTGTTCAGCGCTGCGCATCGCCTCGCCGAGTGCGCGGCCGGGGCGCCCACCACACCCGAGGGCCGCGATCGCTGGTTCGAGGAGGTCGAGATCCACCTCCTCGCGATCCGGGCGCTGCTCGACGTCCACACCGACGAGTGTGCCGCGGACGACGCCAGCCGCGTGCTCCTGGGGACGCCCCGCGGGTGGCGCCCATGCTCCACCGGCTGCAGCGCGACTGCCGCCTCCTCCTGACGCTCACCACCGCGGCCCTCGCCGCCGTGCGCTCGCCCGAGCGGACCGTGGCCCACGTGCGCCACACCGCCGCAGCGCTCACCCGCCGGATCGGTGTCCACCGGTCCTGGCAGGACGGCGTGTACCACGAGGCGTTCGCGGTGGACATCGGCGGGCCCGGCTGAGCCCAGGGGCCGCTCCTCGAGCGGCGCTCCAGCCCGGCACGTCGGTGTCGCAGGGCTGGGCGGGCCACCGGTGCCCGCTCAGCCCTGCTGATCGAGCTTGAACACCCGGAGGGCGTTCTCGCGCAGGAACTTGGGCCACACGTGGTCCTTGAAGCCGACCGTGGGCATCTCGCGGAACTGCCGCTCCAGGCTGATGCCCGCGGGGAAGTACCCGCAGTACATGACCTTGTCGGCACCGCGGGAGTTGGCGTAGTCGACGATGGCCCGCGGGTAGTGCTTCGGGGCGAAGGCGCTGGTCATGTAGTGCAGCCCCGGCCACTTCAGCATGAGCTTCACCGCCAGCGCCTCCCAGGGCTCACAGCCGTGGCGGGTGATGATCGTGAGCTCCGGGAAGTCGTAGCAGACCCGGTCGAGCCGCTCGACGTACTGGGGCGAGCTCGGGAACCGCGGCCCGACGATCCCGGCGTTGATGGCGATGGGCAGGTCGAGCTCCACGCACGTGGCGTAGACCGGGTACATCTTCGGGTCGTCGATGTCGACCTGCGGGAACTGCCCGCACGGGAAGCAGCCCACGCTGACGATCCCGTGCTCCTCGTGCGCCTCGCGGATCGACCGCACCGTGCCCATCACGTCGTTGCAGTTCCGGATCTGGAGCGACAGGTGGAACCGGCCCGGGAACTCCCGCTTGGCCCGGATGCAGTGCTCGGTGAGCGCCACCATGGCCATCTCGATGCCGTGGCGGTCCATCGCCTGGACCACCCACTCCACGGGGTCGACACCCGGGTCCACGACGTCCGGCACGTTCTTGAACATGTACTCGGCGGGGAACTCCATCTGCTCGATGGTCTCCCGGTCCTTGTACAGCGGCCGCATGAACTCGTAGGCGGCCTTCTTCTCGTCGTGCGACCGGTACGGGAACCCGATGCCGAGGTCGACGATGCCGCGGCCCGCGAGGATGTCGCCCATCCCCGCCATCGGCGCCGTGTCGGCGCTCACCGCGGGTACTCGCCGGCGTTCACGTACAGGCACTGGCCGGTGATCATGCGGGCGCGGTCCGAGCAGAGCCACACGCAGGCCTCGGCGACGTCCTCGTCGGCGGGGATCTCGCCGAGGGGCATGTTCTTCGTGATGGAGCCCTTGGCCTCCTCCTCGGTCATGCCGCCCTGCACCATCATCTGGACGTACCCCTCGACCGGCGGGCCCCACATCCACGTGGGCACCACGGTGTTGACCCGGATGCGCTTCGGGCCCAGGTCCTTCGCCATGTAGTAGCTGGCCGACACCAGGGCGCCCTTCGCCGATGCGTAGGCGATCTGGGTGACCTGCGGCCAGCGGTAGGACTGCGAACCGATCAGCACGATGCTGCCGCCGCCCGACGCCTCGAGCGCCGGCGCCGCCGCCTTCACCAGGTGCACGTTGCCGACGACGTTGACCTGGAACGAGGCCGCCCAGTCCTCGTCGGAGGTCTCCATCACGCCGCCCATCAGCGTGTCGAGGGCGGCGACCTGCACGACGCCGTGCACCCCGCCGAAGCGCGCCACCGCGGTGTCGATCAGCGCCTGGCAGGCGTCCTGGTCGGTGATGTCGGTGGCGCACCACGCCGCCCGCTCGCCCGACGGGTCGAGCTCGGCGGCGGTGGCGGCGAGCTTCGCCTCGGTACGCGCGCCGAGCACCACGTTGGCGCCGTCGCGCAGCGCGAGCGCCGCGACCTCCCGGCCCAGGCCCGGGCCCACGCCCGACACCACGATCGTCTTGCCGTCCAGGATCCCCACGGCCGTCCTCCCCTTCGCCGCGCGGCCCCGTGCCGCCCGGCAGGGGGGAATCTACGCCGGGACGGGCGACGTGTGGAGCGGACCGACGTATCGCGACGCCGGACGGATGATGCGGTTGCCGACGGTCTGCTCGAGGGCGTGCGCCGTCCACCCGATCGTGCGGCTGACCGCGAACGTCGGCGAGAACATCTCGGCGGGGACGCCGATCAGGTGCAGCACCACGCCGGCGTAGTACTCGACGTTCGTCCGCAGGTCGCGCTCGGGGTACCGCGCCTCGAGGATCTCGAGGACGACCCGCTCGACCTCGACCGCGAGGTCGACCAGCGGGCCGCCCAGCTCGAGGGCCGTCTGCTTGAGGACCGCCGACCGAGGGTCCTCGGTGCGGTACACCCGGTGCCCGAAGCCCATGATCCGCCCGCCGTCGGCGAGGGCCTGCTCCACCCAGGCCCGGGCCCGCTCGGGTGAACCGATCCCGGTGAGCATGTCGAGGGCCCGGCTCGGGGCGCCGCCGTGGAGCGGCCCGGACAGGGCGCCGACACCGGCGACCACGGCCGAGGTGAGGTCGGCGCCGGTCGAGGTCACGACCCGGGCGGCGAAGGTCGACGCGTTGAAGCCGTGGTCGATCGTGAGCAGCAGGTACCGCTCGAGGGCGCGGGTGGCGACCTCGCCGGGCGGGTCGCCGGTCAGCATGCGGAGGTAGTCGGCGGCGAAGCCGAGCGACGGGTCGGGCTCGACGGGGGGCAGCCCCTGCCGGGCGCGCCAGACGGCCGCGGCGGCGGTGGGGGCGATCGCCACCAGGCGGAGGGCGTCCCGGGCACGCTCCGCCTCGTCGAGGTCGAGCCACGGGCGTGCGTCCTGACCGGCGAGCGACAGCACGGTGCGCAGGGCCGCCATCGGGGTCCCGGCCGCGGCGACGGCCGGCAGCGTGTCCCGCACCCGGTCCGGCAGGGCCCGGAGCCCGGCGGTCTCGGCGGCGAAGGCCCGCAGCCCGTCGGCGTCGGGGAGGACGCCCCGGTGGAGCAGGTGCCAGACCTCCTCGACGGAACGGGTGGTGGCCAGGTCCGGGGCGGGGTGGCCCCGGTAGTGGAAGAAGCCTTCGTGGCCGAGCACGTCTCCGATCGCGGTCTCCGCGACCACGACCCCTTCGAGCCCGGCAGGTGCGTGGATCAGTGTTCCCATACCCCGAGTGTGCACTTTAGATGCACATTGATCAATCTTGATCTACGATCAATGCCGATGGACGAGCACCTGCTGTCGACCACCGACGCGGCAGCCCGCCTCGGGGTGAAGCGCGAGACGCTGTACGCCTACGTGAGCCGGGGTCTGCTGCACGCGCACAAGCCCGAGGGCCGGCGCGGCAGTTG
>JBEIGA010000322.1:0-4059 GCA_040382135.1 Acidimicrobiales bacterium | reverse complement strand
CGGCGACCTCGGCCACCTCGTCGGGCTCGAGCTCGACGCCCACGGTGGCCCCGCCCTCGGGCCGGGACGCGACCAGGACCCGGGCCACCTGGCCGTCGGCGCTGCCGAGGGCGAGCTCGGCGGGGCGCCGCCAGCGCACCTCGTAGCCGAGGGCGGCGAGGGAGGCCACGACCTCATCGGCGGCCGCGGTCGCGGAGAGCGCCTCGAAGCGGGCGACGAGCTCGGCCGGGGCGTCCGGTGCGTCGGGGGTCAACCGCGCGGACAACGGCTCGGCGAACGGGACCCGGACCCGCCACCCCTCCTCCCGCCGGGCCCGGTGGTCGCCCCTGGCCGCGCCGTGCTCGTCCGGATCCGACGGCGCTTCCGGCGCCGACGGCGCGTCCACGACGGTCCCGCTGGGGTCCACGACGAGGTCGGTGGGGTCCGGAGCCGGCCACAGGGAGGACGCTCCCCCGGCGGCGTCGGCCGCGGGGACCCGGAGGGGCGCAGGTGCGGCGCGGCGGCTCCGACGCCGCCGCGCGACCACGGCGATCGTCGCGACCAGGGCGACGAGCAGCGCGACCAGGACCACGACCAGGACCTCCATCGAAGAGCACCGTACCCGCTCGGCGCCATCGACACCAGAATGTGGCGAAAGATGCCGAAACGTGGTCAGCCCGTGGTGGTGTCGGGGCGTGCGTAGCCCTCGCTCTCCACGAGGCAGATGTCGCGATCGTCGTCCTCGTCGCACGGCCATGAGACGACGAGGGTCTGGCGGACGTCGGTGGCCGTGGGATCGAGGGGATCGAGCGTCGCGGGCAACATGCCGGGGACGTCGATCGGTCCCAACGAGAGGAGGGCGGCGGCCAGTGAGCCGGGGTCGGGCACCGGCGGGCGAGCCCCCCCGGTGGCCGCCTCCAGGCCGCGGGCCGCAAGGCGGAGGAGGGCGCAGAGGTCGAGGACCCGGCGGGCCGCAGCGGAACGCTGATCCAGGTCCCCGGCGTCGGTGGCCTCGGTGCACCGCTGGTCGAACGGGGTCACGAGCACCGGGCCGGCGGGGTCGCCGGGACGGGTCCAGTCCACGAGCAGCGAGCCGTCGAAGAGGCGGGCGGCGCCGTCGCCCGCCTCGACCACCGCCCGGAGGGCGGTCGGGCTCGACAGGCCGTCGAGGGCGGTGAGCTGCAGCTGCGGGGTCATGCCCCGATCCGCAAGGGCCGCCAGCACGGTGGCGAGCTCCTGTGCGGGGAGCACCGGGACGAGCAGGTCGACGTCCGCCTCGGCGAGGGCGTCGACCGCCAGGTCCACCCCGTCGTCGCAGACCCCGGTGCCCGTGCAGCCGAGGACGGCGACCACGGCCAGGTCCGACCCGACCGGCCCGAGCGCGGTCCGGAGGGCGGCCTCCACCACGACCCCACGGTCCTCGGAGGTGATGACGCCGACCGTGCGACCGGTCAGCAGGAAGCGACGGGCCAGCACGGACACCAGCTCCGCCAGCGCCGCCTCGAGCGACGGCCCCAGGGTGATCAGGCGCCCGCCGGCTGCGACCGAGAGCTCCACCGGTGCGCTGCCTGCGCTGAGCAGGACCGCGCCCTCTTCCACGGCGACACACCGGGCGAAGGTGTCCGGGAGCCCCACCGGGTCCACGACCACGGCGGCGCCGACCTCGCGCACGGCCTCCTGGCAGGCGGCGCGCAGCACGTCGTCGTCGGTCTCCCCGGCGCGGAGACGCAGGTCGACCACGACCTCCGCAGCCTCGAGCGGGCGGCCTCGGATCCCGCCGCACCCGTCGAACGCCTCGAGCAGCCTGGCGGCGCGGACGCCCAGCCCCACCTCACCGCCAGGTGGGTCGGCGACGTCGAGCGGGAGCATGACGGCGACCACGATCGGGGCGCGCCCGTCGTCCTCGACCGGTGGGCGGACGCCTGCTGCGCAGACGGCGTCGAGGGAGGTGTAGATGCCCGTCCGGTCCACGGCCTGCTGGAACGTGTCGAAGAGGGGACCGCGGGGGTCGTCGAGCGGGTCGATGGACGTCGTCGTCCCGTCGGTCGTCGGCGGGGGCACGCCGTCCCCGGCTGCGTCCCCCTCCTGGCCGCCGCTGCAGGCCGCGCCCAGGAGGGCGAGGACGAGGAGGACGGCGAGCAGCCGGACGGCGACGGGACGGAGCACGGCCCCGAGTCAACCCGTCGGCCGCCGCCGGCACAAGACCGGCCGTGCCGGTGGGTGCATCCCCCGGTCGGCGGGGCTCCGGTACCCTGCGGGCGCGGCCTCGGGCGCCCCGACCCCTGGTGCGCCCCGAACCCCGTGAGCGATCCCTTCGATCCCTTCGATCCGGCCCCGGAGCCGCCGCCACGGCCTGGTCGGCGTCGCCCTCGTGCCGCCGTCCCCGACAGCGGGTTCGCAGCGGCGACGGGCGGGAGGCTCGACCCCATGGACGACGCCGACATCGCCGCGGTCGACGCGTTCGCGCCGCTCACGGAGGAGGAGCTCGCCGCCGAGGCGCGCGTCGAGTCGTCCCTACGGGCCGCCGGCCGCCGACGTCTCGTGGCGGTCGGCCTCGGCCTGGTGGTGCTCGTCGGCGCCGTCGTCGGCGTCCGACTGCTCGTCACCTCCCTCGGTGCCGACGACGACGAGCCTCCCGGCGGTCTGGTCTTCGACGGGGTCGATGCGCCGGCGGCGGGGGAGGAACTCGGCCCGCCCGTCGTCGAGCCCTTGCTCGTGGCGCGGCTCGGCACCCTGGTGGCCGTCCGGGTCGGCGACGGCGCTGCGGGCGACCGCGTCGACCCGGCCGTCGATCCGGCGCTCGCACCGGTGCCGCCGGGAACCGTCGCCGCCGCGCTGTTCGCCCGCGACGGGTCGGGGCAGGTGCTCCTCACCGGGCCCGACGGCTGGCTGGGCGCCGCCTGCGTCCGCGCATCCGTCGTGAGCGAGGGCCTCCGAGCCTTCGACACGGTCTGGTACGAGTCGGTCCCCGGGGCCTGCGGCGCGCTCGCCATCGGCCGCCAGGTCACCCCCACGTGCGCCGGCCCGACGAGCCTCATGCTGCCGCTCGCCATCCCGGCCGGGCCCGTCGAGCTCGAGGAGGGCGGCACCGCAGCGGCGCATGCCGTCCGGGTGTCGGTCGCCGCCGATCCGGCCGGCTCCGAACCCGCGGGGTACGCCGAGATCTCGGTACGAGGGGTCATCGCCGTGCCCGACGAGGTCGAAGGGGTGCGCATCCCCGGGTTCGGCGGTGCGGCGGGGAGCCCGGTCGAGGTCGCCTTCGGCGGGGCGGGTGCCGGGCTCGTGGCCACCTGCACCCTCGCCTGACCCGCGGCGTCGCCACCGGTAGCGTGTCGGCCATGTGCGGGCGCTTCGTGTCGACCTCCCGGCCGGAGGAGGTGGCGGCCTACTTCGACGCCTCCCTGGCCGAGCAGCTGGTGCCCGCCGCCGGCGCCGCTGCCGGTCCCGACGCGGGGTGGGAGAACTACAACGTGGCGCCCACCAGCTCGGTCCTGGTGGTGGTGGAGCGGGCCGACGACCGCTGGGTCGACCGCTTCCGCTGGGGGCTCGTGCCGTTCTGGGCCAAGGACCCCTCGGTCGGGTCACGGATGATCAACGCCCGGGCGGAGACCCTTGCCGAGAAACCCGCCTACCGGCAGGCCTTCCGGAAGCGCCGGTGCATCATCCCCGCCGACGGCTTCTACGAGTGGCAGGTCGTGCCCGGCCGCAAGGCCACCGGCCCTGGCGGCAAGACCAAGCAGCCGATGTACATCCACCGCCGCGACGGCGACCGGTTGGCCTTCGCCGGCCTGTGGGAGCTCTGGACCCCGAAGGCGACGGCGGACGAGCCGGGCGCGGAGCCGCTCCGCACCTGCAGTGTCGTGACCGGTCCGCCGAACGAGGTCGTGGCCCCCATCCACGACCGCATGCCCGTGATGCTCCCGCCCGACGCCTGGGACATCTGGCTCGACCCCGCGGTCGACGACACGGAGCTGCTCCGCTCGCTCCTCGTCCCTGCGCCGGCCTCGCTGCTCGTCGCCGACCCGGTCAGCACGGCGGTCAACAACGTCCGGAACAAGGGCCCCGAGCTGATCGAGCCGG
>JBEIGA010000321.1:0-4061 GCA_040382135.1 Acidimicrobiales bacterium | reverse complement strand
GGAGGGGGAGGGGGAGGAGGAGGGGGAGGGGGAGGGGCAGGGGTCAGAGGGTGCGGATGCGGTCGACGACGGGGGCCCAGCGGGCCTGGTCCTCGAAGTCGGCGAAGTAGAACTGCAGTCGGTCGATGAGACCGCCGAAGCGGCGGGCGAGCTCGTCGGGGAACTCCTCGACGGTGCCGACGATCGCGAAGGCGGCGAGCATCGAGTCGTCGATGACGTCGGCCATCTCCACCCACTTGCCCTGCTTGGACAGGCGGTTGAGCTCGTCCTGGGCGTCGCCCCAGCCGTGATGCTCGAGCACCGGGCGGTAGGCCGGGGTGGACCCGTAGAAGGCGATCTGCTGGCGGACGGCCTTCGCCTTCGCGGTCCGCTCCTCGTCGGTGTCGCCGAGGACGGTGAACAGCGGCATCGTGACCTCGAAGTCGCTGCGGCTGCGGCCGCCGAGGGCGAGCCCGGCCTCGAGGTTCGGGACCACCACGTCGCGGAAGTACTCGGCGGTGGTGAACGCGTGCGACACGAAGCCGTCGGCGACCTCGCCCGCGACCCGGGTCATGACCGGTCCGACGCCGGCGATGAACACCTTCGGGTCGCCCCACTCGTTGCCGGTGGGCGTGAACATCGGGGTCATCAGGGTGTGGGTGTAGAAGTCGCCGCGGAAGGCGAGCGGCTCGCCGCGGTCCCAGCACGCCCAGATGGCCCGCATGGCCAGCACCAGCTCGCGCATGCGGGCGGCTGGCCGGTCCCACGGCATCGAGAAGCGCTTGGTGATGTGCGGCTTGATCTGCGAGCCCAGGCCGAGGATGAACCGGCCGCGGGATGCGACCTGGAGGTCGTGGGCGATGTTCGCCAGGTTCATCGGGTTGCGGGCGAACGCCACGGCGATGCCGGTGCCCAGCTCGATGCGCTCGGTCGCCGTGGCGGCGACGGCGAGGGGCAGGAACGGGTCGTGGCTGATCTCGGCGGTGAACCCGCCGTCGTAGCCGAGGTCCTCCAGGCGGCGCGCCGCGGCGGCCGCCGTGTGGATGTCGGTGCCGAGACCCCCGTCGAGCTTCATGGTTCCCCTCTCTCCTCGCGCAGGAAGCGCTCCAGTTCGGCCGCCAGTTCGTCGCCCGACGGCAGCTCCTCGGCCGAGGCCTCGACCCGCCGGTCGTACAGCGCCTCGAGCTGGGCGATCATCAGCGCGTGGTCGGTGTCGGCGTCGATGAGGCCGTCGATCCGGACCCGGGTGGACGCGGCCCCGGCCAGCAGCGCCGGCGCGGCGAAGCGCAGGCCGGTGAGCTCGAAGAGCCCCTCGAGCAGGGCGACCGACGCCGCGGGGTACGCCATGGCTGCCGCGTAGTGGGGCACCTGCGCCCAGATGCCGATGGCCGGGATGTCCTGCATGGCGGCCTCGTGCTCGATCACCGACTGGATCCCCGCCGGGATCTCGAGCGAGGCGCGCTCGAACGGCAGCCGGGTGGCGAGCTCCGGTGTGGACGCGGTGCACGACAGGCGGGTGGGCCGGGTGTGGGGCGTGGCCGCCGGGTAGGCGCCGAGGCCGACGACCATGGTGACGCCGAGGTCCTCGCAGAGCTCGATGGTGTCCTCGATGAACCCGTACCACTCGTGGTCCGGCTCGGCGCCGTGCAGGAGCAGGACGTCGCGGCCGTCGTCGTCGCGCAGCGCGAGGAGCTCGATGCCCGGCCAGCTCATCGCGGTGACGACCCCGTCCTCGAGGCGCATCAGCGGACGGCGGGCCCGGTGGTCGAGCAGCCGGTCGGCATCGAAGGTGGCGACGACGTGGCCGCCGGGTCGTTCCCGCAGCTGCTCCACCGTGGCCTGCGCCGCCCCGCCCGCGTCGAC
Organism: Acidimicrobiales bacterium; assembly: GCA_040382135.1. Lineage (GTDB taxonomy): Bacteria > Actinomycetota > Acidimicrobiia > Acidimicrobiales > JBEIGA01 > JBEIGA01. Next base: position 2,219 of record JBEIGA010000321.1, on the reverse strand, counting down.
CCACCCGTCGAGGCAGATCAGCAGGACGGGGTCGTGCAGCGGCGGGTGCTCGAAGTGACGCTCGTAGAGTTCGCCCACGGGGTCAGCCTCCCACCTCGGAGCGACAGGGTGAGGATCAGACGATCGGGGAGCGTCGGGATCAGAGCGCCTCGGCGTGGGCGACGGCCTGCTCGAGCAGCCATTCCACCTGGCGCCCGAACACCTCGACGTCGGCAGGGGCCTTGTCGCCCATGGCCCGCCGCTTGTAGCGGTTGTAGACGCCCTCGATGATGCAGGCGCCCCGCCAGTAGGCGAACGCCACGTAGTACGGCAGCGCGGAGAGGTCGCGGTCGGAGCGGGCCGCGTAGGTGGCGAACACCTCGTCCCAGGAGGGCACGCCCTCGGCGAGGGTGGGTGTGCCCTGCAGCGCCTGCTGCTCGGAGCCGCGCACGCCCCAGTACATCTGCAGGCTGCCGAGATCGGCGAGCACGTCGCCGAGGGTGCACAGCTCCCAGTCGAGGACCGCGGCGATGGAGCCGTCGGGGCCGACCATGCAGTTGTCGAGCCGGTAGTCGCCGTGGACGATGCCGGCGCCCTGCTGCTCGGGGATGCGGGCGGCGAGGATGTCGTGGACGCGCTCGACGGCGGGCAGGTCGCGGTCGGTGCTCTGGGCGAACTGGGTGCTCCAGCGCTTGAGCTGGCGGGGGATGTAGTCGGCCTTCCTGCCGAGGTCGCCGAGCCCGACGGCGTCGACGTCGACGGCGTGGAGGCGGGCGAGCACCTCCAGCAGGTCGTGGGCCATGCGGCTGCGCGCCTCGGCCGGGAAGGTCTCGGCGGTGGCGGCGTCGCGGACGACGGTGCCGTCGACGAACGCCATCACGTAGAACGGGGCGCCGTTCACGGCGTCGTCGGGGCTGAGACCGACGGTGGCGGGGACGGGCACGCCGCTGCCGGCGAGGGCGCTGATGATGCGGTGCTCACGCCCCATGTCGTGGGCGGTGGCGAGCACCTGCCCGAGCGGCGGGCGGCGCAGCGCCCAGCGGCGGCCGGCGGCGTCGTCCACCCGGAAGGTGAGGTTCGAATGGCCGCCGGCGATCAGCGTGAACTGCAGCGGCGGCGCGACCTCGGTGTGGGCGGCCATCCAGGCCGAGACCGCATCGGCGTCGATCCCGGCGGGGACCCGGGCAGCGGTGTCGTCCGTCATGGTCGGCGAGGCTATCCGGCGCACTCGATCGGTGCGGGTCCCGATCGGCTGCGCCTACCCTGGGCGCAGAGCAGCCGAGGCCCAGGAGCATCCATGACCGCCATCGACGTCAGCGACGCCACCTTCCAGACCGACGTGCTCGAGCGTTCGACGCGCGCCCCGGTGGTGGTGGACCTGTGGGCGCCCTGGTGCGGGCCCTGCAAGACGCTCGGCCCGATCCTCGAGAAGGTCATCGACGCCACCGGCGGAGAGGTCGTGCTCGCCAAGATCAACGTCGACGAGAACCCCGGTGCCTCGCAGGCGTTCCGGGTCCAGTCGATCCCGGCGGTGTACGCCGTGGTGAACGGGCAGGTCGTCGACGGGTTCGTCGGCGCCCAGGGCGAGGCCGCGGTCGCCGAGTTCGTGTCCCGGCTCCTGCCCGAGGGCGTCACGGTCGGCGAGCCCGACCCCATCGACGAGGCCATCGCCGCCGGCAACGAGGCGTACCTCCTCCAGGTCCTCGAGGGGGAACCCGGCAACGAGAAGGCCATCGTCGGCCTGGCGGAGCTGATGGTGGAGCGCAACGCCAACGAGGAGGCGCTGCACCTGCTCGAGCGGATCCCCGAGAGCGGCGAGGCGAAGCGGGTCGCCGCGCTCGCCCGCACCGGCCGGGTCGACGACATCGAGGGCGAGCTGCAGTCGCTGCTCGGCAAGGTCAAGGCCGACGACGCCGCCCGGCAGCGCTTCGTCGACCTGCTCGAGGTGATGGGTCCGGACGACCCCCGCACGGCGCAGTACCGCAAGCGCCTCACCACCGCCCTGTTCTAGGCCCCGGGGGCGTCGGCCCCGGCGGCGCCCTGCCGGCTACAGGCTGGTGACGATCAGGACCACGCCGAACACGGCGAACAGAACCGAGGAGCCGATCCGCGTCGCCTTCTCGGGGATGCGCGCGCCCACGAACCGGCCCACCAGCACCCCGAGGGCGCCGGACAGGATGATCCCGATCGTGGCGCCGATCCACACGAGGACCGGGTTGCCCTTCGCGGCGAGCGTGGCG
>JBEIGA010000320.1:0-4107 GCA_040382135.1 Acidimicrobiales bacterium | reverse complement strand
GTGCGCCCTTCGGATCTGCGGGGGTCCGTGATCACGAGGGGGGCGTGCGCGGCGCGGTCGATCCGGCGGTCGGCGCCGCGCACGCCGTCGCCGAAGCGGGCGAGCACGGGCTCGTAGGCCCCACCCCCGGGCTCGAGCACCTCTCGTCCGATGGCGTCGACGTCGATCACGACCGCTCCCCGCTCGGCGAGCTGCGCGGCCACGGTGGACTTGCCCGCGCCGGTGCCACCGGTGAGCCCCACGATGCGCATCACGCCATCGGTCCCGACGGTTCCCAACCGGGCACGAGCCCGAGCTTGGCGCAGACGCCCTGGGCGTGGACCATGCGGCCGAGGTAGCGGTCGGCGGCCGGGTCGGTGACCAACCAGCCGATCACCTCGCCGGGGACCTCGGGCGGGTCGCCGCGGAAGTGCTGCCCGTAGGTGTCGTCGCCGCCGCCGAGGGCGATCGTCCGCTCGGTCACCACGTAGCCGGGTTCGAGGTTGAACGCCCGGATCCCGGCCGCCCGGTACTCGACGTCGAGGACCACGGCGAGCTGGTGGAACGCGGCCTTCGATGCGCAGTAGGCGAGGCTCCAGCCCCCCTCCCCCGCCGGTGCAGGGGGGGCCACGAGCGCGGACCCGGAGGCGAGGCTCACGACGGTGCCGCTGCCGCGCTCGAGCATCGCCGGCAGCGCGAGCTGCACCAGGAACAGCTGGTTGAGGTAGTTGCCCTCGACCACGCGGGCCGCGAGGTCGAGGTCGATGGCGAGCAGCCGGTCGTCCGTGCCCGGACCGGAGTAGGGCGCGTTGTTCACCAGCGCGTCGATGCGCCCCCACCGGTCGACCACGGTCTCGTACGCGTGCCTGATCGACGCACGGTCCATCACGTCCATCGCCACCGGGAGGGCACGGCATCCGAGCGCCTCGATCTCCGCCGCCGTGCGCTCCAGGCTGCCCGGCACCGGGACCTCACCGACCCGGCCGTCCCCCTCGCGCACCGTCCGACCGGTGATCGCCACGTCCAACCCGCGCCGGGCCAGGGCCAGGGCCGTGGCCCGCCCGATCCCGCGCGACGCGCCCGTCACCAGCGCGATCCCCGTCTCCCCCATCGGTCCCCTCCTGTGCAGGTCGGCCCATCCTCGCGCCCGGCGGGCAGGGACGCTCGCGGCAGGCGGGGCGGCCGCCGAGAGGCTAGGAAGGCGGGATGCGTGACGTGGTGGTCGAGACCCACAGCGGCCCGGTGGTGGGCGAGGACCTCGGCACGGCCGTGGTCTTCCGTGGCATCCCCTACGCCGCCCCGCCCGTCGGCGAGCTGCGCTTCGCGGCCCCCCGGCCCCACCCGGGTTGGGACGGGTTGCTCGACGCCACCGCCTTCGGACCCGCCGCACCGCAGCGCGACGTCGGGCCGCTCTCCGGGCTGGTGCCGGGCATGGCCCCCACCGTCCCCCTCGACGAGGACTGCCTGACGCTCAACATCTGGACGCCGGGCACCGACGGCCCGACCACCTCCCGGCCCGTGATGGTCTGGTTCCACGGCGGCGCGTTCCAGCTCGGCGCGTCGAGCCTCGAGGTCTACGACGGCGAGCGCCTGTGCGCCGATGAGGACGTCGTCGTCGTGACCGTCAACTACCGCCTCGGCGTCCTCGGGTTCCTGCTCCTCGACGACGACACCTGCTCGCCGAACTGCGGCATCCTCGACCAGCTCGTCGCCCTGCGCTGGGTGCAGGCGAACATCGAGGCCTTCGGCGGCGACCCCGACCGCGTCACGATCTTCGGCGAGTCGGCCGGCGGTGGCAGCGTCCTGTCCCTGCTGGCCTCGCCGCTCGCCACCGGCCTGTTCGGGGCCGCCATCGTGCAGTCCGGCGCGTCGAGCCAGTTCCTCCCCCGCCGCCGTGCTGCGAAGGTCGCCACCGCCCTGTTCGAGCACCTCGGCATCCCCGACGGTGACGTCGCCGCCCTGCGGGCGGTGCCCTGGCCGGCGCTGCTCGACGCCCAGCTCGCCCTCGGCGCCGCGCTGCTCGGCACCGTCGGCACGATGCCGTTCCACCCCACCGACGACGGCGAGGTCCTCCCCGTGCCGTGGGACGAGGCCCGCCGGCTCGGGATCAACGCCCACGTGTCCCTGCTGATCGGCACCACCGCCCACGAGATGCGGCTCTTCGTGGATCTCGACCCCACCGTGGAGGACCTCGACCGCGACGGCCTCGCAGCCCGCGTCCGTGCGCTCGGTCTCGACCCGGCGCCGGTGCTCGCCGCCTACGAGGAGCGCCTCTTCGACCACACGTGGGCCGATCGCTGGTTCGCCATCCAGACCGACGTGGCCATGTGGCTCCCGGCGCTCGCCGTCGCCGAGGGCCACGCCGCCCACTCCCACGACGTGTGGATGTACCGCTTCGACTGGCCCGCCGCCGACCCGCGGCTCGGCGCCTGCCACGGCATCGACATCCCGTTCCCCTTCGGCACCATCGACCGCGCCGGCTGGGACGGCTTCGTGGCCGAGCCCGACGAGGCGCAGTGGCTGTCCGCCCGGATCCGCCACCACTGGGCGGGCTTCGCCCGCAACGGCGACCCCGGCTGGCCCCGCTACGACACCGCGGCCCGGACCACGCTCGTCTTCGACGTCGAGGACCACCTCGTCGGCGATCCCCACAGCCCGTGCCGCCAGGCACTCGGCGGTTGAGCAGCCTGCCCGTTTGATCGTGCGGGCGGGCCGGGCCTCTGCCATGCTGGGAAAATCCAGAACCGGTTCTAGCGAGCACCTCTCAGAGGGGGACGGATGCGGGTCGAACTGACCGAGGACCAGAAGGCGCTCCAGTTGGAGCTCCGCGACTACTTCTCCAACCTGATGACGCCGGAGGTGAAGGCCAGCACGTCGAGCGCCGAGTTCGAGGAGAACCTCGAGTACAAGGAGCTCATCAAGCAGGTCGGACGCGACGGCTGGCTCGGCGTGGGTTGGCCGAAGGAGTTCGGCGGCAAGGGCTTCACGCCCATCGAGCAGTACATCTTCTTCAACGAGTCGCAGGCGGCGGGGTGCCCCATCCCGTTCCTCACCACCAACACCGTGGGCCCCACGATCCGGGAGTTCGGCACGCCCGAGCAGAAGGAGATGTTCCTCCCCAAGGTCCTCGCGGGTGAGGTGCACTTCTCGATCGGCTACTCCGAGCCCGAGGCCGGCCCCGACCTGGCGTCGCTGAAGACCCGGGCCGTCCGTGACGGCGACGAGTGGGTCATCAACGGCCAGAAGCTCTACACGAGCCTCGCCTACAACGCCGACTACGTCTGGCTCGCCGCCCGCACCGATCCGGATGCGCCGGCACACAAGGGCATCACGATGTTCCTGGTCGACGCCAAGGACCCGGGCTTCTCGATCCAGCCCTTCAAGACCTTCGGCACCGCCCACACCACCGCCACCTTCTACGACAACGTGCGGGTCCACGACTCGATGCGGGTGTCGGAGGTCAACGGCGGCTGGAACCTCATCACCAGCCAGCTCAACCACGAGCGGGTGTCGCTGTGCTCGTCGGGCCGGCTCATCTACCTGGTCGACAAGGCCGTCAACTGGGCGAAGCAGGAGCAGACCCCCGACGGTCGCCGCGTCATCGACCAGGAGTGGGTGCGGGTCAAGCTGGCCGAGTGCAAGGCGCTCGTGCGCTACCTCGACCTCCTCAACTGGAAGGTCGCCTACGAGAACACCCACGGCCGCATGAGCCCGGCCGACGCCAGCTCGGTGAAGGTGCACGGCTCCGAGTCCATGCACCGCATCTACACCCTGCTCACCGAGGTCGTGGGGGCCACCGGCGCCCTGCGGGCCGGTTCGCCGGGCGCCGAGCTCGCCGGTGAGATCGAGGTCAGCTACCGCAGCGTGTGGGTGCTCACCTTCGGCGGCGGCACCAACGAGATCCAGCGGGACATCATCGGCATGGTCGGTCTCGGCCTGCCGCGTGAGAAGCGCCGGCACTGAGGGGGACGAAGGACATGGACTTCACGCTCGACGAAGAGCAGCAGGCCGTCGCGGATCTGGCCCTCCAGATCCTGACGGACAAGATGACGATGGAACGCCTCATGGAGATCGAGGCGTCGTCGGAGTGGTTCGACCGTGACGCCTACGCCGCGCTCGTCGCGGCCG
>JBEIGA010000319.1:0-4150 GCA_040382135.1 Acidimicrobiales bacterium | reverse complement strand
CCTCCCTGGCGGCGAGGTCGTCCTCCATCCGGGCCCGGGCGGCCACGACCAGCAGCACGGCGGCGAGCAGCGACACCGCGACGCTCCCGCCGATCAGGGCCCAGCGGCGAGGCGTCATCGGTCCTCCGGGTGCACGGGGCGGAGCAGGCGCGCCGCGACGACGGCGGCGACGACCAGCAGGCCGGCGAACAGCGCGAGGGCGGTGTCCAGGCCGGCCCGGAGCCAGACGGCGCCGAAGAGCGCGCCGCCGACGAGTCGACCGGCGGCGACGCCGAACAGGACCCGGCCGATGACCCGGCCGCGCCGGTGGGGCGGCGCGATGGCGGCCGCCGTCGCGGAGTACACGCCGTCGGTGCCCGCGTAGTACAGCCCGTGCAACGCCAGGCACGCGGCCACGGTCCAGCCGCTCGGCTCGGTGGCCCAGAGCAGGGCGTACACGGCGAGGAGGGCGCCGTGGGCGGGGACGAGGAGGCGGGAACGACCGACGCGGTCGGCCAGACGGCCGAAGGGGATGCCGAGCAGCAGGTAGGTCACCGCGCTCCCGGCGAAGAGCAGCGGGAACACCGCCGGCTCGAGGTCGGCGAGGCGCCACATGGCGAGGAACAGCAGGCCGTCGCTGACGGTGGCCGCCCCGAGGACCGCGCCGGCGGCCGCGACCCGTCGGCCGGCGTGCGCCGGTGCCTCCGCCGGTGCCTCCGCCGGTGCCTCCGTGGCGAGTGTCGGGACCGGGACAGGGGCCAGTGCCGGAGCAGGCACGCCCACCACCAGCACGAGGATGCCGAGCACCGAGCCGAGCACCGAGAGCTGGAACAGCAGGGCGAAGTCGCCCGGCACGAGCTGCAGCACGGCGAAGGCGATGAGCGGACCGGCGAGGGCACCGGCGGTGTCGAGGGCGCGGTGGACCGCGAACGCGGACGCGAGCGCACGGCGTGGCGCGTGGGCGGCGATGAGGGCGTCACGCGGTGCCACCCGCAGGCCCTTGCCCACCCGGTCGAGCAGGAGGAACGCCACGGGCGCGGCGGCCCACACGAGACCCAGCCGGGACACGCCGGAGACGGCGTAGCCGGCCACGGCCACGGGCTTGGGGCGGCGGGTCCGGTCCGTGACCACGCCGCCGACGAGGATCACGACGATGGCGGCGGCGGCCATGGCGCCGTCGAACAGGCCGTAGGAGCCCACGTCGAACCCGACCCGGGCGACGAGGTAGAGCGGGAGGACCGCAGCCACCATCTCGCTCGCCGGGTCCGTCCAGAAGCTGGTCAGTCCCAGCGCGACGACGGCTGAGCGGTTCCCGGTCCGCTCCGGGACCTCGGGCGGTGTCGGGGACGCGGACGCCGGCGCCTCCTGCCGGCGGGTGGCGCGGTACACGCCCTTCCCATCGGCCGGACGGCCGGGGACCTGAGTCGACTGCCGGGCGGACCGCTCAGGCGTAGCCGGCGGGGTGGGCCTGCTGGAACCGCCAGTGGTCGGCGCACATGTCCTCGATGGTGCGCGTCGCCCGCCAGCCGAGGAGCTCGGCGGCGCGGGCCGGGTCGGCCCAGACCGCAGCGGCGTCGCCAGGGCGGCGATCGGTGCGCTCGAAGGGGATCTCGTGGCCGACGGCGGCGGAGGCGGCGGCGATGATCTCGAGCACGGTGACCCCGTTGCCGGTGCCGAGGTTGACGGGCACCACGCCGCAGGGGCCGGCCGCCAGGAGGTCGAGGGCCCGCACGTGGGCGTCGGCGAGGTCGACCACGTGGATGTAGTCGCGGATGCAGGTGCCGTCGCGGGTGGGGTAGTCGTCGCCGAACACCCGCAGGGCCATGGTGCCGAGCGCGGCCCGCATGACGAGCGGCATGAGGTTGTTGGGGATGTCCCGCGGGTCCTCGCCGAGCCGCCCGGACGCGTGGGCGCCGACCGGGTTGAAGTACCGGAGCAGGGCCACCCGCCAGCGCTCGTCGGCGGCCCCGACGTCGCGGAGGATGTCCTCGATCATCAGCTTCGTGCGGCCGTAGGGGTTGAGTGCCCGGAGCGGCGCGTCCTCCCGGATGGGGACCTCGTCGGGCTCGCCGTACACGGTGGCGGACGAGGAGAACACCAGGCGGGTGACGTCGGCGTCCGCCATCACCCGGAACAGGGTGACCGCGGCCGCGACGTTGTTGTCGTAGTAGCGGAGTGGCTCCGCCACCGACTCGCCGACGGCCTTGAGCCCGGCGAAGTGGATCACCGCGTCGATCCGGTGCCGGTCGAACAGGGCGGCGACGGCCTCCTCGTCCCGGAGGTCGGCCTCGTGGAAGGCCGGGTCTCGGCCGGCGATCTCCCGGATGCGGTCGACGGCGACCGGGGAGCTGTTGGCGAAGTTGTCGACGCCCACGACGTCGTGACCGGCGGCGAGCAGCTCCACACAGGTGTGGCTGCCGATGTAGCCGGCGGCGCCGGTGACGAGGACGGTCTGAGGGTGCATCACCGTGCAGGGTACGCGGTCGGTCAGCGCGGGGACAGGACCACGTCGTCGGCGACGATGGCGTGGAACGCAGCGGCGTCGACCGGGTGGGAGAGGCGGTAGCCCTGCCCGGCCGGGCACCCCAGGCGGCGCAGGGTCTCGAGCTGTTCACCGGTCTCGATGCCCTCGGCGACCGTGCGGAGGTCGAGCGCCCGGGCCATCTGCAGGATGGTCTCGGCAAGGGTGGTGCCCCGGGCGTCGGAGGTGAGCTCGGCCACGAACTCGCGGTCGATCTTGACGATGTCGACCTGGTACCGCTGGAGGTAGGCCAGCGAGCAGTACCCGGTGCCGAAGTCGTCGACCGCGATGCCCACCCCGAGCTCCCGCAGCTCCGACAGCGTGCTGATCGTGCGCTCGGTGTCGTGCATGAGCACCGTCTCGGTGATCTCGATCGTGAGGCACGAGGGCGGCAGGCCGGCACCGGCGAGCGCGGCCCGGACGTCGCCGACGAACTGCGGGTCCTCGAACTGCACGCCGGAGGCGTTCACACCGACCGTGCGGGCCTCCCCGTGGGCCTGCCAGCCGGCGGCCTCGCGGCACGCCTGGAACAGGACCCACCGGCCGATGGCGGCGATGTGGCCGGATGCCTCGGCGAGGGGGACGAACATGGCAGGCGAGATCGGTCCGCGGAGCGGGTGCGACCAGCGCAGCAGGGCCTCGGCGCCGGTGACCCGGCCGGTGTCGAGCTCGACGATGGGCTGGTAGACGAGGTGCAGCTCGCCGCCGTCGAGCGCAGTGACGAGGTCGGCCTTCAGGGCGAGCCGTTCGGCGGCGGCGTCGCGCATCCGGGCGTCGAACACCGAGAACCGGCTCTTCCCGGCCCGCTTGGCCTGGTACATGGCGATGTCGGCGTCGCGGAGCAGGGTCTCGGTGGTGGTGCCGTGCTCTGCGGCGGCGATGCCGATGCTGGCAGGGACGGCCAACTCCAGGTCTCCGACGCGCAGGGGGAGGCGGAGGACCTCGAGGATGCGCTCGGCGACCGTGACGGCTCGGTCGAGGGCGCCGTCGCTCTCCAGCAGGACGGCGAACTCGTCGCCGCCGAGCCGGGCCACCGTGTCGCCGGCGCGGGTGCAGGTGCTGATGCGGGCGGCGACGGAGCGCAGGAGGTCGTCGCCGGCCTGGTGGCCGAGGCCGTCGTTCACCGACTTGAAGTCGTCGAGGTCGACGAACAGCACCGACAGTTGGTTGCCGGCCCGATCGGCCCGCTGACGGAGTGCGTGCTCGACGCGATCCACGAACAGGGCGCGGGTCGCCAGCCCGGTCAGCACATCGTGGAACGCCTGGTGGCTGAGCTCCTGCTCGAGGATGGTCCGCTCGGTCATGTCGCCGAGGGTGACCACGAGGCCGGCGATGGTGTCGTCCTCGAGGAAGTTGGCCACGACGAGGCCGGCGAACCGCCGGGAGCCGTCCGTCCCCGCGGTTCGGACCGTGGTGCGCACGGCCTCGCCGGGGGCGAGGGCGCAGGCGCCGGCGAGGATCGCGTCGATGATTCCGGTGTCGTCGGGGTGGACCAGCGCACGCAGGTCTTGGCCGGTGCACGCCTCGGGGGTGGTGTCGAGCAACTTGCCGACTGCCTGGCTCACGTAGCGGATCGAGCCGTCGGGGTCGACGAGCGCGATGACGTCGGTGGAGTGCTCGACCATGGCGGCGAACCGCCGCTCGCTGCGG
>JBEIGA010000318.1:0-4161 GCA_040382135.1 Acidimicrobiales bacterium | reverse complement strand
GTTGTCTCCCATGGCAGATGGCATCTTTTGGGTTTCCGCCCCTGCCCGCGCGTATCCAATTGCTCCGACATTTTTTCGTGGTGGGGCGGTCGGCGCCACCCGCGGCCCCCCCCCCCCCCCCCCCACCCCGGGGGGGGTGGGACGGGGTCAGGGCGCGGCGAGGTAGGCGTCGAGGGTGCGGTGGACGTGGCGGATCCGCGACTCCTGGTAGCCGGCGAGGCGGACGAACGGCGTGCGGCCGGCCTTGATGCCGCGCTGGACGCCGACCACGTTCGGCATGTCCTGGTCGAGCACGGTGCCGATGGTGGCGACGCCCGGGCTGGCGGACCAGGGCTCGTCGATGCCGAGGCGGTGGGTGGGCGGCGCCGGCGGCAGCGGCGTCCCCGGCTCGTTCGGCCGGAGCACGTACACATCCATGATGCAGCGGTCGGGGTCGTGCCCGTCGGGCCGGAACCGGTACACGTAGGGCTGCCCGACGCCGAGCCACGGCACGAAGTTCGGGAACAGGTAGAGCTGGATGGCGTCGAGGACGTCGGAGTCGCTGCGGTCCGAGAGGTCCATGCCGGCCCGCTGCCCGTACACGCCCCGCTTGAACTCGCCGACCAGCGAGCGGATCGTGCCCTCGACGGGCTGCTCCGGCTCGGATCCGGTGACCTGGCGCAGCACGGCGACGACGTCCACGTCCTCCTCGTAGGAGGGGCTCGCCACGCCGTAGGGCACGATCATCCGGCTGACGTGCCGCACGCCCGGCCACAGGTCGTACTGGGTCTGGTAATCGCCCGAGAACGCCCGGATCTGGGGGTGGCTCGTGCTCACGTGGTAGCTCTCGAGGAAGGCCTCCATGCAGACCTTCCAGTTGCCGGCCACGATCTTCTGCATGTGCAGCGTGATCGCCTTGTTCGGCATGTCGAAGCCCTCGGCGAGCGCGTCGAGGTTCTCGATGTAGGTGTCGAAGGGCTCGGGGTCCTCCGCGAGGTTCACGAACACCCAGCCCGCCCACACGGCCACGTGCGCCTCCGGCAGACGGAGCTGCTCCTTGTCCTCCCCGGGGAAGTCCCATGGGCAGGGGGCGGAGCTGAACGAGCCGTCGAGCGCCCAGGTCCAGCCGTGGTAGGCGCAGCGGAACGCGCCGACGCAGCCGTCCTCGGCCCGCAGCCGGTTGCCGCGGTGCAGGCACGAGTTGTGGAACGCGCGGATCTCGTCGGGGCCGGAGCGGGTCACGAGCAGGGACTCGTCGCCGAGCTCGTGGACGAGGTGGTCGCCGACCTCGGGGATCTGGGTCACGTGGCACGCCATCTGCCAGACCCGGCTCCACATGCGGTCCAGCTCGAGCCGGTGGAACGCCGGGTCGACGTAGCGGTTGCGGTCGAGCGGTTCCCGGCCGAGGTCGACGAACGACTCGGTGAGCATCTGCGGCGGTGGGGGCTTCGCATCGGCCGCGAGCACCTCGCGCACCCGTGGGCCCGGCTTCTCGGGCGGATCGATCACGCGGTCGGTCATGTGCGCCTCCCCCAGGCCGTGTGCGCCCACGCTACTGAACGCGTTCAGACTTTTCAGGTGGACCGGGGGATGAGCCCGGCGAGCTCGCGCCAGACCTCGAGCGGGACGGCGTCGCCCGGTCCGTCGTCGGTCGAGAACGCCTGCAGGCAGACGTGGTCGGCGCCGGCGGCGAGGTGGGCGTCGACCATCGTGGCGACGCGGTCGAGGTCACCCCACGCCACGAGCGCGTCGACGAGCCGGTCGCTGCCGCCGCCCGCCAGCTCGTCCTCGGCGAACCCGAGGCGCAGCAGGTTGTTCGCGTAGTTCGGCAGGGGCGTGTACCGGGCGATGTGGCGCCGGGCGCGCTCGTGGGCACGAGCCCGGTCGCGCTCGAGGATCACGGCCAGCTCCACGGCGAGGAGCTTGTCCGGGCCGAGGATCTCCCGCGCCTGCGCCGTGTGCTCCACGGTCACGTTGTAGGTGTGGGCGCCGTCGCAGCGCTCGGCGGCGAGCTCCAGCATGCGTGGCCCCAGCGCGCCGAGCACCCGCCAGAGCCGGCCGTCGGCGGGGCGGGCGCTGTAGCGGCAGGTGTCCATCGTGTCGAGGTACCGGCGCATGTGGGCGAGCGGCCGGTGGAACACCTGGCCTCGCAGGCCCTCCACCGCGGGCTGGTGACTCACACCGATGCCGAGCAGGAAGCGGTCGGGGAAGGCGTCGGTGAGCGTCTCGTGCGCCGCCCGCATCGCCATGGCGTCGCGGGCGTAGACGTTGGCGACGCCGGTGGCCATGACCATGCGCCGGGTGGCGGTGCCGAGCAGCGCAGCGTGGGCCATGGGGTTGCGGCCGATCGCCTCGGGCAACCACAGGGCGCCGTAGCCGAGCTCGTCGAGCTCCGCGGCGAGCTCCCGGCCCTGCGAGACCGGCACGGTGTCGAGGGCGAAGGTCCAGATCCCGACGCGGCCGAGGTCGAGCCCGCCGGTCACGCGGTCATCCCGCCGTCGACCACGAACTCGTGGCCCGTGCAGTAGGACGACGCGTCCGAGGCCAGGAACAGCACCAGCTCGGTGACCTCCTCCGGCGCCGCCTCCCGGCCCATCGGCACCCGCTGGGTCACCATGGGCCGGCCCTCGCCGAGCTCGTCGAGCATGACGGTGTCGATGAGGCCGGGGTGGACCGAGTTCACCCGGACGCCGTGGGGGGCGAGCTCGCGCGCCGCGCCCCGACTCATGCCCCGCACGGCCCACTTGCTGGCGGAGTAGGCGTGGGAGCTCGTGCCCTGCAGGCCGGCGATCGACGAGATGTTGATGATGCTCCCGCGCCCGGCGGCGATCATCGCCGGCGCAACCGCCTGCATCCCGAGGAAGACGCCGGTCTGGTTGATGGCGATGACCTGCTGCCACTCCTCCAGGGTGGTGTCGAGCAGCCCGCGCGTCCGGAAGATCCCGGCGTTGTTGACCAGCACGTCGAGACGACCGTGGGCGTCGAGCGTCCACTGCACGATCTCGGCCCACGCCCCCGGGTCGGTGACGTCGTGGTGGACGAACGTGGCGGCCGGGCCGATCCCGGTGGCCGTGGCCAGCCCCTCGGCGTCGAGCACGTCGCCGAGCACCACGGTGGCGCCCTCGGCGGCGAACCGCCGGGCGTGGGAGGCGCCCTGCCCCCGTGCGCCGCCGGTGATCAGCGCGACCCGTCCGTCGAGTGCTCCCATGTCGATCCCTCCTAGGCGAGCAGCCGCAACGGCTGCTCGAGCAGTTCCTTCACCGCACGGCAGTACTCCGCCGCCGGCGCCCCGTCCGCCACGCGATGGTCCCACGTCAGGCTGAGCGTGAGCCGGGTGACACGGCGGGGCGTGTCGCCGTCCCACGCGGTGTCGTCCCGGAGCCGGCCCACGCCGAGGATCGCCACGTTGGGCGGGTTCACGATCGGCGTGAACATGTCGACCCCGAACATGCCGAGGTTCGTGACCGAGAAGGTGGCGCCCTCGAGGTCCGGCAGCCGCAAGCGGTGCTCCCGGGCGAGGGCGGCGAGCTCGGCGGTGCGCACGGCGAGGTCGGGGAGCGGCAGCGTGTCGGCGTCGCGGACCACGGGCACGGTGAGCCCGCGATCGGTGGCGACGGCCAGGCCCACGTGGATGGCGTCGAGGTGCTCGACGGTGCCGTCGGCGATGCGGCTGTTCATGACCGGGTGGGCGCGCAGGGCGCGGGCGGCGGCGGCGACGAGCATGTCGGTGTAGGTGGGCACGGCGCCGAGCTCCGCCGCGCCGATCTCGGCGAGCTGCCGGCGCAGCTCCACCGCCCGGTCCATGTCGACGTCCATCGTCAGCGTGAGCTGGGCCATCTCCTGGAGGCTGCGCACCATCCGCTCGGCGATCAGCCCCCGGACGCCGGTCAGGCGTTCGCCGGCTGCGGGGGTCGCGGGGGTTGCGGGCGCCGCGACCGGAGCACGCCGCGCCGCCGCGAGGACGTCGTCGCGCGTGAGGCGACCTCCCGGCCCGGTGGCGGGGACGGCGGCGGGGTCGAGCCCGAGGCGCTCGGCCAGGCGACGGACCGTGTACGAGGCGAGCAGGGGAGGAGCGGCAGCGGCCGACCCAGCGGGCGCGGCTGCGGCCTCGACGTCCTCGGAGACGATGCGCCCGCCCGGGCCGGAGCCCGTGAGCCGGGTGAGGTCCACGCCGAGCTCCTT
>JBEIGA010000317.1:0-4163 GCA_040382135.1 Acidimicrobiales bacterium | reverse complement strand
CCGGTCGAGCTCGACGCGCTCGTCGGCCGCGCCCGGGGCCCGGCCGACCGGCGTCCGGAGCTGCGCATCGCGTCGGCGATCACGCTCATCGAGCAGGGGCGGTACTGGTACCGGGGCCTCGACCCCGCGGACCTCGCCACGACCCGTCCCTACGAGGCGGTCGCCGAACTGCTCTGGACGGGCCGTGACGAGTCGTCGGCGCCCACGTGGTCGGTCGACGTCGACGGCGCCGCCAGGGCCCGAACCGCCCAGGAGTCCCTCGCTCCCGACGCGACCCCGACCGACCGGCTACGGCTCGTCGTCACCGTCCTCGGCGCATCGGACCCGCTCCGCTTCGACCTCCGACCCGAGGGCGCCGTCGCGACGGCGCGCCGCCTTCTCGCGAGCACCGTTGCGGCGCTCCCCGGCCGAACCCGCGGGACGGTCGCCCAGCAGGTCGCCGCATGGATCGGGCGCGGCGGCCCCGACCCTGCGACGGTCCGAGCGGTCGGGACCGCGCTGGTCCTCCTGGCGGACCACGAGCTCGCCGCGTCCACGCTCGCCGTCCGTGTCGCTGCGTCGTTCAAGGCCGACCCGTACGCCGCGGTGTCGGCCGGCCTCGGCGCGATCGCCGGCTCCTGGCACGGGGCGGCGAGCCGGGACGTCGAGATCCTCCTCGCCGAGGTCGCCGGTGGGCGTGCGGCCGACGAGGCCGTCGGGGGGCTGTTGCGGGGCGGGGCCCTCATCCCCGGCTTCGGCCACGGCCTCTACCCCGACGGCGATCCCCGCGCCGTCGTGCTGCTCGACCTCGCCCGACACCTCGGACCGACGCCCGAGGCGGACGCCGTGCTGGCCGTCTCCACCGGGCAGGGCGTGCCGCCGCCCAACGTCGACTTCGGTCTCGCCGTCCTCGGTCGCACCCTCGGCTTCCGCCCCGGTGCGGGCGAGGCGATCTTCGGCGTCAGCCGGCTCGCCGGCTGGCTCGCCCACGCCAACGAGGAGTACGCCGAGCGCAGCGACCTCCGCCTCCGCACCCTCTACACCGGTCCCCGCCCCACCGCTCGCTGAGCGTTTGTGCAGTTCGGCGCGATCTCCGCGACGAACTGCACAAACGGGTGTCACATCGAGGCGCTGAGCACCGCCCGGCAACCCTCGGGGGTGCCGGGGACCGGGTTGTTGCGGAGCAGGTAGCTCTGCATCGCGTCGTCGACGAGGCGGTCGTGGTCCTCCTCGCGGACCCCGGCCTCGGTGAGGCGCATGCCCATGCCGATGCGCTCGTTCAGCGCGGTGATCGCCGCACCGGCCTGCGCGGCCGCACCCTCGTCGTCGGCGAGGTCCACGCCGAACGTGCGGGCCACCCACGCCGTCTTCTCCAGCACCGCCGAGCGGTTGAAGTCGAGCGTGGCCGCCATGAGCGCGGCGCAGAGGTAGCCGTGGTGCAGGTCGTAGAGGTAGCCGAGCGGCATGGCGACGGCGTGGAGGATGCCGAGGCCGGACTGCTCCTTGGCGAGGCCACCGAGCGCCGAGGCGACCGTCATCGCGGAGCGGGCCTCGAGGTCCTTGCCGTTCTCCACCGCCCGCTCGAGGTACTGCGCCACGAGCCGCATCGACTGCTCGGCGAGGGCGTCGGAGAAGGGGTTCGCCGACAGGCCGAGGAACGCCTCGAGCGCGTGGGAGAGGGCGTCCATGCCGGTGGCGGCGGTGAGCCACGCCGGCAGGCCGAGCATCAGCTCCGGGTCGAGGATCGTGACCCACGGTGCCGTACCAGGGCCGAACACGCCCTTCTTCTCACCGGTCGAGTGGTCGACGAGGACCGACACCTTGGCGGACTCGGCGCCCGAGCCGGCCGTGGTGGGGATGGCGATCTGCGGGACCCCCGCCACCTCGATCTTGCGCTCGCCGGTCATCAGCTGGTGGGCCGTGCAGCCGTTGGCGGCGGCCGCGGCGATGATCTTCGCCGCGTCGATCGGGCTGCCGCCGCCGAGGCCGATGATCGCCTGCGCGCCCGCCGCGGTGAGTGCCGCTGCGCCGGCGTCGACGTTCTCGACGGTGGGGTTCGACTTCACGTCGGTGAAGCGGGTCACGGCGATGCCGGCGGCGCGCAGCGGCTCCTCGACCCGGTCGGCGAGGCCGGCCCCGACGATGCCCTCGTCGGTCACCACGAGGACCGAGGTGACGCCCCGGGCCTTCAGGCGGTCGGGGACCTCGGCGGCGCGGCCGGGGCCGAACACGAACTCGATCGGGGACGCGTACTGGAAGTTCGGGAACACGTGGGGTCCTTGTGCGTGCGGGACGGCGGGGGTCAGAGGCTGGGGACCGGGTCGCCCAGGTCACCGATGCCGAGGCGCACCATGCGGCGGTTGTAGGCGATACGTCCCGCCTGTTCGAGCTCGAAGGTGTGCTTCACGCGCTCGCGGACCATGGCCTGCTGCTCGTCGGTGATGGCGTACCGCTCGACGATCTGCTTGCCGATCTTCATGTGGAACTGCTCGTCCGGGATGATCCGCTCGAGCGTCTTGGCGACGTCCTCGGGCAGGCGGGGCTTCAGCTCCAGGAACGCCTGGCAGGCGCCGGCCTCACCGGTGAGGTTGTGGGCCACGACCCGCTCGAGGGTGGAGTCGCCGCTCGGGTACCAGAGGTTGATCCACTCCTCCCACTCCGGTTCCGGCTTCCAGTTGTCGATGCTGGTCACGCCGCGGCGCTCGAGCGCCCGCATGCAGTACTCGTAGTGGAGCGCCTCGTCCTCGACCTGCTGGGCGAGCAGCACGAAGGCGTCGCGCTCCGGCGTGTCGAGCAGCCAACGGGCGATGAACTTCGCGGCCGAGATCTCGTAGTAGGCCTGGAACGAGAGCCACTCGACGAGCTCCTGATCCGACATCGGCCGGGTGAAGAAGGTCGCCCCCTCGTCCGGCTCAAGCTCGGTGCGCCACCGGTCGATGTCGGCGATGAGGGACTCGTAGAAGGCGGTGGGCTCCATGGCCATGGCGGTACCTCCGGGGCGGGTGGGCGACGACGCGGACGCGTCGATCTTGGCACGGCCTCCTCCACCCGCGTGTAGGGTCCGACGACTGTTCACAGACCCTTCGCAGGAGGCGCTCCCCCTATGTTGGATCACGCGGCCGACGAAGTCGTCGCCGGGCTGAAGGAAGCCGGCATCGACTTCGTGTCCGGTCTCCCCGACGGGTGGCAACGGAACGTGCACGAGCGGATCGACGGCGATCCCGACTTCACCTACGTGCCCGTCTGCAACGAGGGCGTCGGCTTCTCCGTCTGCGCCGGCGCGTGGCTCGGTGGGAAGAAGACGGCCCTGATCATGGAGAACTCGGGGCTGCGCGTGGCCGCCGAGTACATCGCCCGCATCTCGCTCGGCACCGGGGTGCCGGTGGTGCTGCTGCTGTCCTATCGCGGCGACGTGGGCGAGACCGAGCACTGGGGCATCCCCCACGGCATCGTGGCCGAACCGCTGCTCGACGCCCTGCGCATCCCCTACCTGATCATCCGGGACCCCAAGGACCTCCGCAAGGCCGTCAAGCGGGCCAAGCGGATCTCCGAGGCACAGCTGCACCCCGCAGCCGTGCTCATCTCCGGCGACTGCGTGTGGGAGGACTGACGATGGCGCTCGACCGCTTCGAATGGCTCGGCCGCCTCGCCGCCCGCGTCCCCGAGGACGCCCTGGTGATGGCCACCTACATCGGCGCCCCCTCCTTCGAGTGGGCCCACCACACGAACGAGCACCCGCGCTCGGCCCACCTCGGCCAGATGGGCGACGTCATCGGCCTGGCCGTCGGCCTCGCCGTGGCGCTCCCCCACCGCAAGGTGATCTGCATCGACGGCGACGGCTCGGTGCTCATGGAGCTCGGCCAGCTCGTCGCCATGGGACAGACCTGCCCGTCGAACCTCGTGGTCTTCGTCGTCGACAACGGTGCCTACGAGTCGATCGGGTTCCCGAAGACCGGCGAGCGCCGGCCCACGGCCACCGCATCGGTCGCCAACCTGGCGCTGATGGCCGCGGCGTGCGGGGTGCCCCACACCGCCGACGTGGAGAACTGGGACGATCTCGACGCCGAGATCCACCTCGCCTTCTCCCGGAACGTGTGCAGCTTCGTCAACGTCCGGACCGAGACCGGCTTCGCCAAGGTCCCGCCCCGCCAGACCGACGGCTTCGAGGACAAGTACCGGTTCGT
>JBEIGA010000316.1:0-4175 GCA_040382135.1 Acidimicrobiales bacterium | reverse complement strand
GCTCGGCCGCGACGCCGAGGACCACGCCGCTCAGGATCGCCAGCGGGAACGACAGGCCGTAGGGGATGTCGTAGCGGATGTAGAGCAGCGCCATGGCGTAGCCGCCGAAGGCGCCGATCTGGCCCTGGGCGAAGTTGATCACCCCGGTCGCCCGGAAGATGAGCAGCAGGCCGAACGCCACGAGGGCGTACACGAAGCCGTCGACGATCCCGGCGAAGAGGATGTCGTTGCTGTAGACGAAGCCCGTCAGCACGGGATCACGCTCCTTCGCCGGAGAGGAAGACGGCACGGAGCAGGTCGCCCCGCTCCAACAGCTCCTGGGCAGGACCCTCGAAGCGGATCCGGCCCCGCTCCATGAACACCGCCCGGTCGGCGATGGACAGGGCGACGTTCACGGACTGCTCGACGATCACCATCGTGAGTCCGAGGCCCTTCATGCGCTCCACGACCTCGAGCAGTTCCTGCACCACCACCGGCGCGAGGCCGAGGGAGAGCTCGTCGATCATGAGCAGGTCGGGCTCGAGGAGCACGGCCTTGCCGAGCGCCAGCATCTGCTGCTGGCCGCCCGAGAGCGAGCCGGCACGGTCGTCGAGCCGCTCCCGGAGCAGCGGGAACGTGTCGTACACGATCTCCATCCGCTCGTTGCGGTAGGCGGGGTCCTCGATCTGCCAGCCCCAGACCTCGAGGTTCTCGCCGACGGTGAGGCTGGTGAAGAGGGCCTCGCCCCCGGGGATCTGGAGCATGCCCATGCCCACCCGGTACTGCGGGTCCACGAGCGTGATCGTGCGACCGTTCATGCGGACGACGCCGCGGTCGGGCATCAGCAGGCCGCTCACCGCCCGGAGCACCGTGGACTTGCCCGCGCCGTTGGTGCCGAGCAGGGCGAGGGTCTCGCCCCGGCGCACCTCGAAGTTGACGTCGAACAGCACCTGGAGGTTGCCGTAGCTGGCGTCGAGGTTGCGGACCTGCAGCACCGGGATGTTCTCCGGGTCGGCGGCCATGCGGGTCTGCTCCTCCTGCGCCTCGAGCAGCTCGGCGACCACGAGCGAGATGTCCCGCTTCATGAACCGGGCGCCGTACATGACGAGGACGCCGCCGAGCAGCGCCGCGGGCGGCACCACGGCGGTGAGGGCGGTGCGCTCCCCGTGGGCGTCGGACAGCGCACCGGCGAGGAGACCGCCGAAGAAGCCGCCCATCAGGAAGATGTAGACGCCGATCAGGGCGAAGGCCTGGGCCCGCATCTGGTACGGGATGACCGCCGAGATCGTCGGGCCCACCTGGGTGAACGCCGCGCCCTGGAAGGCGTTGCCGATGGTCATGAAGGCGACGAGCAGGGCCGGCTCGTGGAAGCGCATGCCGATCGTGACCGAGACGCCGTAGCAGATCACGAAGACGCCCATCAGCTTCAGCGCCGACGGCGGGTTGCGCCGGAAGAGCTTGTCGCCGTACCGGCCGGCGAGCGGGATGCCGATCAGGGCACCCGACCAGGTGATGGAGCTCATCCAGCCACGGGTGAAGGCGCCGTAGCCGTACTCGTCCTCGAGGAGCAGGTTGAACGCCGAGGGGACGGCGATCAGCGCGAAGCCGAGGACGCCGATGCCGACGACCAGGTAGTAGAAGGTCCGCACCTTCTTGAGCCGCTGGAACGCGGCCGAGAGGCGGACGGGCGGCTCCTCGACGGTGGCCTCCCGGGCCTCGCCGAACACCGCCTCCTGCTCGTTGCGGCCCCGGGTGGGTTCCTTGAGGACGAGCATCGCGAAGACGAGCAGCACGCCGGGGATGGCGAAGATCCAGAACGCCCAGCGCCAGTCGCCGCTGTCCTCGCCGGCGATCAGGACGATCAGGCCGGCGAGCAGCGGGCCGATCACCTGCCCCAGCGGCCGCCCGAGGTTCTCGAAGGCGAACATCCGGGCGCGGACACCGATGGGGTACTGGTCGGCGATCAGCGACGGCGTGATGGGGATGCGGGCCGCGCTGCCGAACCCGGTGCCGGCCCGGGCGACGCCCATCTGGAACGAGTTGACGACCGCACCGGTGAGGGCGGCGAAGACCACCCACAGTCCCGTGGCGCCGGCGAGCACCTTGGTCCGGCTGTAGCGGTCGGCGAGCCAGGCGAAGGGGAGCGTGGAGAGCACGAGCACCACGCCGCCGAAGCTCTGCAACCCCAGCAGCAGGGTGTCGGAGATGCCGAGCGAGTCCTGGATGTCGGGGCCGAGTACGTGGACGGCGACGCGGTCGAACTCCTCCACGAGGGTCAGCAGCATCAGCATGAACGCGAACAGGAAGCCGCCGGCCCGGAAGCCCTCCTGCAACGACATCGCCTTCCCGCCGACGCCGGGCAGCAGGTCGTCGGGGAGGACGACCTCGGCCTCGGCCTCCTGCTGGGCCTGTTGCCGCTGCGCCTCCTCGTCGAAGATCACCGAGGTGAGCGAGCGCATGCCCCCGGCGTTCGGCTCGTCGATCGTGTCGGTCACGTCGTCCCCTTCTCGCGACCGCGGCGTACTGCCGCCCGTGATGGAACGCCGTTCTAGCAGCGGCGGTGCCCGCCGTCACATGTGGCCGTTGTCATGTCTATGCTGCGCGTCGTCGAACACCGTTCCAGAGGCGGTGCGACGGTGTCAGGGACCGATGTCCGGGAGGGGAAGCTGTGACGAAGCGTTGGAAGTGGTTGTTCGCGGTGCTGGCGGCGTTCGCGCTCGTCGCCGCCGCCTGCGGTGACGACGACGAGGGCGGCGAGGCCGCCGACGGCGGGGAGACGACGGAGACCACCGCAGCGCCCGAGGACGACGGTGGTGAGGAGGCCGAGACCACCACGACCGCCGCCGAGGAGGTCGAGCTCACCGCCTCCGACGTCGGCGTGACCGAGGACTCGATCACCATCGCCGTCCTGGTGTCGGACCTCGACGGCCTGCGCGCTGCGGGCATGTCGCTGCCGATGGCGCTGACCACGGACCACCTTGCCACGCGGTGGACCTCCTACTTCGACGAGTGGAACGCGGCCGGTGGCATCAACGGCCGGATGATCGAGCCGCTGATCGTCACCTGGGACCCGGTGGCACCGGACACCATGGACGACGCCTGCGCCGAGATCACCCTCAACAACGAGGTGTTCATGGCGGTCAACGCGAACGGCTTCCGGCCCGCGTCGATCCAGTGCGTGATCGACGGCGGCACCTTCGTCTTCTACGGCGAGACCGTGGCGCAGAACCTGCACGACACCGGCATGTTCCTCTCGATCGCCCCGCCGGCGGAGACCGCGGCCAACACCGCGGTGGCGTACGCCATCGAGAACGGCGAGATCGCGCCCGGCGACAAGATCGGCGTGCTCACCGGCAACGGCACCGGCCTGCAGGAGGGCGGCGACGAGGTGAAGGCGCTGCTCGAGGCCGAGGGCTACGAGGTCGAGCTGATCGCCGCCAACACCCTCTCCGGTGACACCGGTGCCATCAACCAGGAGGCCGGCGCCGCCGTCGACTCGTTCTCGGCGTCGGGCGTGAACCACGTGTTCAACCTGCTGCCGTTCACCCAGGCCCAGGGCTTCTGGGAGGCCGTGGGCAGCACCAGCCTGACGTTCACGGTCGTGGACGCGTCCAGCTCGAACTGCACCGCCTTCGGCGCCAGCCGGACGCCGCCGACCGCCGCCGGCGCGGCCTGCGTCACCACCTGGGACGGCGTCGCCAACGCCGACGGCACCCTGCGGGAGGACACGGAGTTCGAGGCCGAGTGCCGCGCCCACTGGGACGAGGTCTTCGCCGGCGACTTCTCGGCGCCGTCGAGCCCGGGCGTGCCCTCCGGCCAGGAGGTCACCACTGCGGACGGCACCGTGCTCACCTCGGACTTCGCGCCGAACGAGTGCACCATCGCCGCCATCGTGCAGCAGGCCCTCACCGACGCCGGTCCGGAGCTGACCCACGAGTCGTTCCTCGAGGCGGCGCTCGCCATCTCCGAGGGCCCGGTGGCGCTGGCGTCGGACGGCGTGGGCGGCTTCGCCGAGGGCAAGACCTTCTTCGCCAACTTCATGCAGCCGGTGACGATCAACATCGTCACGGCCGAGGAGCCCGCGGACGCCAACGGCGCCTACAAGGGCTGCCCCGCCCCGGTGACCTGCTGGATCCCGGTGGGCGACACCTGGCAGGCCGTCGAGTAGCGGTCCGTCACCCCGATCCCAGGGCCGG
>JBEIGA010000315.1:0-4177 GCA_040382135.1 Acidimicrobiales bacterium | reverse complement strand
GTTGGATCTGCACCTGCACGGTGCAGATCCAACGCCAAAACGAGGGGGGGCGGGGGCGGGGGCGGGGCGGGGGCCGTCGGTCAGCGGGCGCGGGGGAGGCCGAGGTGGCGCTCCGCGATGTTGTTGCGGTTGATCTCGCTGGTGCCGCCGTAGATGGTGGTGACCGGGGCGTGGCGGGCGTCGTAGTCGATCCAACCCTCGGCGGCGCCGTCGGTGCCGAAGCCGAGCAGGCCCTCGGCGCCCGCCATCCGCTGGAACCAGCCGACCGCCTTCTGGTACGTCTCGGTGGCGAACACCTTGGTCATCGAGCCCTCGAGCCCGGGCAGCCCGCCCGTGGCGGCGATCCAGGCGCACCGGACGGTGAGCAGGCCGGCCACGTGGTTGTCGATGGCGACCCGCACGAGCTGCTCGCGCACCACGGGGTCGTCGGCCAGACGGGTCCCGTCGGGCCGGTGGGCCTTCTGCACCCACTCGGCGGTGTGGCGCAACAGGGGCACGCCGGTGTTGGTGCCGCCCATCACGCCCCGCTCGAAGGCCAGGCCCACGGCCATGACCGCCCAGCCGCCGTTGACCTCTCCGAGGCGGTAGCGGTCGGGGATGCGGACGTTGTCGTAGAACGTGGCGTTGGTGCGCTCGGAGCCCATCGTGTGCACCGGCTGGATCTCCACGCCCGGCAGGTCGAGCGGCACCATGAACATGGTGAGGCCCTTGTGCTTGGGCACGTCGGGGTCGGTGCGGGTGAGCAGGATCACCCAGCTCGCCTCGTGGGCCAGGCTGGTCCACATCTTCTGGCCGTTGATGACCCACTCGTCGCCGTCGCGCTCGGCGCGGGTCATGGCGCCGGCGACGTCGGAGCCGAAGTCCGGCTCGGAGTAGCCGAGGGCGCAGCCCTTGGTGCCGGTGAGGATCTGGTCGAGGATCTCGCGCCGGTGGAAGTCGGTGCCGACGGTGTTGATCACGCCGCCGACCATCATCGTGACGGCGAGGCCGTCGTAGGGGGCGCCGGCCTTCTCGAGCTCGTTGAAGAGGATCCAGAGCTCGACCGGGTCACGGTCGCCCACGCCGGGCAGGGCGCCTGCCAGCAGGCCGGCGTCGGCGAGGGCCTTCGAGAGGCCCCAGTCGTGGAAGGTGCCGGTCTCGTGCATGCGCTCGATGATCTCGGGCGTGACGTGCTCGGCGATGAAGGCGCGGACCTGGTCGCGGTAGCGCTCGGTCTCGGGGCGCAGGGAGAAGTCCATGGTCAGGCCTCCGGGAACATGCGGTCGGCGAGGCGGCGGCACACGGCGGCGGGATCGTCGAGGACGAGGGCCCAGGTGCGGGAGCGCCGGTAGAAGAGCTGGATGTCGTACTCCTCGGCGTAGCCGTAGCCGCCGTGGAAGTGGAGGCTGCGGTCGGTGGCCCGGTCGGCGACGTCGGAGGCGAACACGAACGCCATGCCGGCGAGGACGGTGGCGTCGGTGATCTCGTTCCACGCAGGGTCGACCACACCGGGCGTGCCCCGGTCCGCCGCCCAGGCGGCCTTGCCGGTGAGCAGCCGGCAGCCCTCGATGAGGCCGGGCAGGTCGGCGAGGCCCTGCTGCACGGCCTGGAAGGCGCCGATCGGCCGGCCGAACTGCTCGCGGGTCTTCACGTACTCGACGCCCATGGCGAGCGCGGACTCGGCAATGCCGAGGAGTGCGGCGGCGGTGAGCACCTGCCACTCGGCGACCGCCCGCTCGTAGGCGGCCACGGCGTCGGGGCCGGAGGCGAGCACCATGCGCGCGCCCTCGTCGAGGCGGCGGTGGGCGAGGGGGGCGCAGCCGTGGTTCCGCAGGGCGACCCCGGGGGCGTCGGCGGTGAGGGCGACGAGCTGGTCGGCGTCGAGCGCCACGATGGTGGAGGCGACCGCACCGGAGGGCACGACCCGCAGCGTGCCGTCGACGGGCGGGCGGAGGGCCACGGTGGCGATGCGGCCGCCCTCGCAGACCGGGTCGAGCAGCTCGGCCGGTGCGCCGACGGCGGCGAGCAGTCGGCCGGCGACGGCGTGGTCGACGAACGGCACCGGGGCGATGCTGCGGCCGACGTGCTCGGCCACGACGGTCAGGTCGGCGATGCCGGCGCCCCCGCCGCCGACGGCCTCGGGCAGACCCATGCCGGTGGCCCCGGTCTCGAGCAGGCGGTCCCAGAGGGCCTGGTCGAAACCGAGCGGCTCGGCGTGCCGGGCGACGGTGGGTCCGGCCTCCTTGGCGAAGAAGGTGCCGAAGACGTCGGCGATGGCGACCTGGTCTTCGGTGAGCGAGAGGTCCATGGCAGCGAATATACGGCGAGCGGTCGACCCGGGCCGTGGCGAGCGGTGGTGTGCAACGATGCGGGCGTGGAACCTGTCGTCATCGAGGTCGCGCTGAACGGGACCACCCGTCCGGAGCGCAACCCCACCGTCCCCGTCGACCACGACGCCATCGTCGAGCAGGGCCTCGCGTGCCTGCGCGCCGGGGCGTCGGTGCTGCACTGCCACCTGCCCGGCTTCGGCCATGCGGCGGAGGCGGCGGCCGCCGCATACGGCGCCATCTTCGACGAGTGGCTCGCCGCCGACCCCGACGTGCTCGCCATGCCGACGCTCGGCTCCGGCGCCGACGTCGCCGAGAAGCTGCGCCACGTCGACCTGCTCGCCGAGGCGGGGCGGACCCGCATCGGCTTCATCGACCCCGGCAGCATGATCCTCGCGAAGGCCGGCCCCGACGGGCTGCCGGACCGGGCGAGCTTCGTGTACGTGAACACGGTCGCCGACATCGAGCACGCCATCGAGCAGGCGCACCGTCACGGTCTCGCCCTGCACTTCGCCATCTTCGAGCCCGGCTTCCTGCGGATGGTCCTGGCCTACTGGCGCCACGGCCGGCTCACGCCCGGCTCCTTCGTGAAGTTCTACTTCGGCGGTCCCGGCGGCTACTTCGCCCAGGGCGACGGCGTCACCTTCGGGCTCCCGCCCACGGCCCTGGCGCTCGACGCCTACGAGGAGCTCATGGCGCTCGACGGGTGCGACCTGCCCTGGTTCACCGCAGTGGTGGGCGGCGACATGGTGCGCACGCCCATCGCCCGGCGCACGCTGGAACGTGGCGGTCACCTGCGGGTCGGGCTGGAGGACCACGCCGGCGACCGCACCCCGTCGAACCTGGAGCTGGTCGAGGAGGTCGTGACCCTCGCGGCCGAGGTCGGCCGACCGGTGGCCACCCCCGCCGAGGCCGTCCGGGTCCTCGGCTTCCCCGAGAGGAGGCCCTCATGAGTCACGACGGTACGAGCGACGACGTCGTGAGCGAGCCGGTCCCGCACATCCGCATCGAGCGCGCCGGGAACGTCGCCCGGCTGGTCGTGAGCAACCCGCGCCGTAAGAACGCCATCAACGGCGAGATGTGGGGGCAGCTCACCGCCGCCTGCACGGAGCTCGCCGAGGACGCCTCGGTCCGGGCGATCGTGCTCACCGGCGAGGGCGGGGACTTCTGCTCGGGGGCCGACGTCAGTCGCGTCGCCAGCGAGGAGAGCTCGGTCTCGTCGCTCGACAACATGCGCTACATCGGGCGCTCGGTGCTGGCGATGCACGAGCTGCCGAAGCCGGTGGTCGCCCGCGTCGACGGTGTCGCCGCCGGCGCCGGCATGAACCTCGCCCTCGCGGCCGACATCGTGGTCGCGTCGGACCGCGCCCGGTTCAGCCAGATCTTCGCCAAGCGCGGGCTCACGGTGGACTGGGGCGGCTCCTGGCTCCTCCCGCGGCTGGTGGGCATGCACCGGGCCAAGGAGCTGGTGCTGCTGGCCGACATGTGGAGCGCTCCGGAGCTGGCGCAGATGGGCCTGCTGAACCGCGTGGTCCCCGTGGAGCAGCTCGATGCCACGGTCGACGACATCGCCGCCCGGCTGGCCGCCGGTCCGCCGATCGCCCTGTCGATGTCGAAGAAGCTGCTGAACGCCGGCCCCGAGAGCACGCTCAGCCAGGCCGTCGAGGCCGAGGCGCAGGCGCAGAGCGTCAACTTCACCACCCGCGACACGCTCGAGGCGATGCTGGCCTTCGCCGAGAAGCGCCCCCCGGTCTTCGAAGGCCGCTGAACGGGGCGAACACGCGGTACTGGCCGGGGGGTTTGGGGCGCCGAGGGGGGAAAACCCGCCCCGAAGCGGGGGGGGGGGGGGGGGGGGACAGGACGGGGGCGGG
>JBEIGA010000314.1:0-4186 GCA_040382135.1 Acidimicrobiales bacterium | reverse complement strand
GGAAGGCGGCGCCGCCGGCGGTCACCGTGCGGACCTCCACCACGATCGGCCGGTCGACGACCATGCCGGCGGGGATCCGCACCACCACCGGTGCCGGTGCCCAGGCGTCGTTGAGCACCGCGAAGGGCAGCGGCGCGTCCGGCAGGGCCACGCCCAGCGCGGCGAGATCGTCGTCGTCGGCCGCCCGGACGACCAGTCCCCGGGCGGCGAGTGCGGCGTCGACCTGCACCGAGACGAGGTGCCCGTCGACGAGCAGGACCCTCGCGGCCTCTCCGTCGAGCGCAGGGCCGTCGAGGGCGAGGGCGCCGTCACCGGCCTCCAGGGGGTCGGCCGGGGGCGGCGCCGTCACCGGGGACCAGTCGGCGAGGCGGAGCTCGCCGATGCGGCTGTAGCGCCACTCCTCCTGGTCGGTGGTGGGGAGCTCCAGGTCGACGAGCGCCGACGCGGAGCGGGCCCGCCGGGCCCGGAGCGCAGCGGAGCCGTCGAGGGCGTCCGGGGTGGTGTCGAAGGCCAGCACGGAATAAATCCTATCCGCGTAGTGCAAATCCACCCCACCCGTCGGACCGCTCGCGACAACGGTCGTCGGCGTGCGCCGGAGGGCGCCGGTTCAGGAGCTGCGACGCCGGCGGAACAGCCGCCCGAGGAAGCCCTGCTCGGCCCGGGCCCGCTCGGCCTCGACCTCCGCCAGGATCTGGGGGCCGGCGGCGTTGACGATGTCCTCGGCCTCGTCCAGCAGGGCGGCGATGGAGTCGTCCTCGCCGAGTCGGGGCGGCTCGGGCGGGGTCGGCGGGGTGACGAGCGTCCCGTGCGACCAGTTCACGTCGGCGAGGCGCCGCGTGAACTTCGGGCAGTTCGCAGGGCAGCGCCAGGGCGCCTCGGGCGCGAGGTCGAGATCGCACTTCCGGACGGTCTCCCCGTTGGGGTACGTCCGGCTCTCGAAGTACCGGCAGTCCTGGCGCATCGGCATGAGGACAGTCTGGCAAAGGACGCGGCCGGGACCATGGCGGAACCCGAGGCAGACCAGAGGCGATCGCCTTGAGGAAAACCTGAGGAAACCAAGAGGTGTTCTGCCTCGTTTCCGGCCGCCGCATCCCCGATAGTGACAGTACTCGCCGGGTGAGCACTTCTCCTCAGAAGGCCTCCCCGGCGAAACGATCTGCAGTCCCGGGTGGTTCCCGCCACCACCCGGGACTGCGGAAATCCTGCAAAGGTCGGCGCCGGCCGGACGAGGAAGCGGATCCCGCCCCGCAACCCGTCCGGTCGGACCGCTTTTTCGCCCGGGTCCGACGGCGTCGTCAGGCCGGAACGCCGAAGGCCAGCACCCAGAGCAGTCCCGAGAGGGCGAGCCCGTCCACCAGGGTGCGCTCGGTGACCATGGTGCGGACGTCGGCGAGCGGCACCCACGCCACCTCGGACGCCTCGTCCGGGTCGGTGGGGTCGCCGTGGCGCGTAGCCCCCCGAGCCGTGAACAGGTGGAAGGTCTGGTCGCTCATGCCGCTGGTGGGGTGGTACGACACCGCGTGGGTGAGCCCGTGCGGCTCCCAGCCCGTCTCCTCCAGGGTCTCCCTGGCCGCAGCGACCACGAGGTCCTCCCCTGGCTCGACCCGGCCGGCGGGCAGCTCCCATCCCCACGCGCCGGTGATGAGCCGGTGCCGCCAGATCATCAGCACCGACGTGGCGTCGTCGGACAGCGTCACGGTGGCGACCGCGGGCTGCGGCAGGCGAAGGGCTTCGTGCTCGAAGCGCCGCCCGGAGGGCAGCTCGACGTCGATCAGGTGGAACGACGCCCACCACGACGAGTACACGACGCGCTCACCATGGACGGTCCACTCCACCCCGGGAGGTTACCCCGGGGTGGCAGGCGTCAGCCGACGGAGCCCTCCATCTGGAGCTCGATGAGGCGGGACCACTCGACCGCGTACTCCATGGGCAGGGTGCGGGTGACCGGCTCGATGAAGCCGTTCACGATCATGCCCATGGCCTGCTCCGCCGAGAGGCCCCGGCTCATCAGGTAGAAGAGCTGGTCGTCGGCGACCTTGGAGACCGTGGCCTCGTGGCCGATGATGGCGTCGCGGGATCCGACCTCCATGTAGGGGTAGGTGTCCGAGACGGAGTGCTCGTCGAGGATCAGCGCATCGCACTGGACGTGGCTCTTGCAGCCGTAGGCGTCGTCCTCGACCCGCACGAGGCCGCGGTAGGACGTGCGGCCGCCGTCCTTCGAGATCGACTTCGACACGATCTTCGACGTGGTCTCGGGCGCGGCGTGGATCATCTTGGCGCCGGCGTCCTGGTGCTGACCCGGGCCCGCGTAGGCGACCGAGAGCACCTCGCCCGACGCCTTCGGGCCCACCATGACCACCGACGGGTACTTCATGGTGAGGCGGCTGCCGATGTTGCCGTCGATCCACTCCATGTGACCCTCGGCCTCGACCCGGGCCCGCTTCGTGACCAGGTTGAAGACGTTGTTCGACCAGTTCTGGATGGTCGTGTAGGTGACCCGGGCGGACTTGCCGACGGCGATCTCGACCACGGCGGAGTGCAGCGAGTCGGTGGTGTACACCGGGGCGGAGCAGCCCTCGATGTAGTGCACCTCGCTCCCCTCGTCCGCGATGATCAGCGTCCGCTCGAACTGGCCCATGTTCTCCGCGTTGATGCGGAAGTAGGCCTGCAGCGGCATGTCGACCTTCACGCCCGGCGGCACGTAGATGAACGAACCACCCGACCACACGGCCGAGTTCAGCGACGAGAACTTGTTGTCGTTCGGCGGGATGATCGTGCCGAAGTACTTCCTGACGACGTCCGGGTACTCCCGCACCGCGGTGTCCATGTCGCAGAAGATCACGCCGAGGCGCTCGAGGTCCTCACGGTTCCGGTGGAACACGACCTCAGACTCGTACTGGGCGGTGACACCGGCGAGGTACTTCCGCTCGGCCTCGGGGATGCCCAGCTTCTCGTAGGTCTGCTTGATGGCGTCCGGGAGGTCCTCCCACTCGTCGACCTGGTGGTCGGTGGGCTTCACGTAGTAGTAGATGTCGTCGAAGTAGATCTCCGACATGTCGCCGCCCCAGTTGGGCATGGGCCGCTTGAGGAACCGCTCGTAGGACTTGAGGCGGAAGTCGAGCATCCACTTCGGCTCGCCCTTCATCCACGACATCTCGTCGATGATCGCCCGGTCCAGCCCCCTCTTGGGCTTGAAGACGTAGTCCTCCTTGTCGGACCAGCCGAGCTTGTAGCGACCCAGGTCGAGGCCGAGATCCGTGGTGGCCATCGCGCGTCTCCTCTGGAGGGGCGGGGATTTCTCCTATCGCCATAGTACAAACCCCGGCCCCGGAGGAGAACCCCGGGCCGGGGGAACCTGTGGTCAGTTGGGACTCAAGTCCCGATCAAGAAACCATCTGGAAATGGGCACTCAAGGTTCCCGGCCATGGGCCGATGGAAGCAGGCGTCTGCACAAGCGTGCGGGCAACCGTCCGTCCGACCCAGGGGAGCACCTGATGCCCGTCGAACCCGGTCTCGAGGAGATCGTCGGCGAATTCCTGGTGGAGAGCCGGGAGAACCTGGACCGTCTCGACCGGGAGCTCGTGGAGCTCGAGGAGACCCCCGACTCCGCCGAGCTGCTCGGGAGCATCTTCCGCACGGTCCACACCATCAAGGGCACCGCCGGGTTCTTCGGCTTCGCCCGGCTCGAGGCGGTGTCCCACGCCGGCGAGAACCTCCTGTCGCTCCTGCGCGACGGCAGCCGCCGCCTCGACGCCGACATCACCAGCGGCCTGCTGGCCATGGTCGACGCCGTCCGCACGATGCTCGACGACGTCGAGACCACCGGCGACGACTGCGACGACGACCGCGCCGACCTGCCGCTCCTGCTGCACCGACTCGCCTCCGGGGAAGGGGCCGGTCCCGAGATCGACCCCGCGGTCGACGACCCGGTCGACCCCGCCGGAGCGCCGGCGTCGGCCCCTGCGGACCCGGTTCCCGCCACCGCGTCCGTGGGGGCCGATGCGCCTGCCCCCGTCGCGGCCCCCGACGCCACGATCCGCGTGGACGTCGGCCTCCTCGACCGACTCATGAACCTCGTCGGGGAGCTCGTCCTGGCCCGTAACCAGCTCCTGCAGTTCAACGGGACCATCGCCGACCCCAACTTCGCCGGCACCGCCCAGCAGCTCGACCTGATCACCACCGAGCT
>JBEIGA010000313.1:0-4197 GCA_040382135.1 Acidimicrobiales bacterium | reverse complement strand
GGGGGCGTGCCGCGCGCCGGGGCCCCCGCGGGGCCCGGGTCGCTCTCGCGCGGCGCCGGGGTCGGCGAGCGCGCCGCCCCCCTCCGCCGTCGCCTGCGCTGACCCCGGTCAACCGGCCAAGGCCGGCATGCCTCGCTTGCCGGTCAACCGGCCAAGGCCGGCATGACCTGGTCCACCACGTTGTGGAGGTACTTCCACGCGAGGTCGGGCGGGAGGCCCCCGATCAGCGGGTGCAGGCCGAGCGGGGCGCCGGCACGGACCATGGCGACGGCCTCGTCCACCGTGAGGATGCGGTGCGAACGGTTCTCGGCCCGCAACGCCTCGGCGCTGTCGACGAACGAGATGCTGGCGACGTCGTCGCGGCCCTCGTTCCACTCGGCGTAGGAGCGCACGTCGTGCATCAGGTACGGGCCGAGCTCGTGCCAGGCCTCGTCGAGGTCCTCGGCGACGAAGATCGTGTTCGGCGAGTCGACCGGCGGCACGATGCACATGCCCGGTTCATGGCCGTTGGCGAGCGCCGCCTCGGTGTAGGTGGCGAGGATCCGTTCGGCGTCGCCGCCCTGCCCGAAGAAGGCGAGGCCGTTGCGACCGGCGCGCCGGGCGGCCGGCACGCTGCCGCCGCCCCACGCCACCGACGGTCCGCCGGGCGTGAACGGCGGCGGGGTCACGTGGATGCGCCGGCCCTCGTGCACGAAGGGCTCGCCGGTCTTGGCCTTCAGGAGGAGCTCGAGCTTCTCGTCGGCGATCGCCCCACGGCGGGCGTAGTCGACGCCCATCATCTCGTACTCCGCCGGCCGGTAGCCGATGGCCGCCACGTACGAGACCCGACCCCGGCTCAGGATGTCGACCACGCACATGTCCTCGGCGAGGCGGATCGGGTCGTACAGGGGCAGCAGCACCACCGCGACCATGATCGGCAGGTTCGTGGTGCGGGCGGCCAGCGCGCCGGCCATGACCGTGGGCGAGGGCAGGTACCCGTCGCTCGCGCTGTGGTGCTCGCAGAACATCGCGTAGACCGCGCCCCGGCTCTCGGCCCAGGCACCCATCTCGAGCGCCGCCTGGTAGAGGTCGGCGGCCGGAGCCCCCGTGGACGGTGCGCGCAGGTCGAAACGCAGTGAGAACATCGATGACCCCCTGTCTCGGGGTTCGATCCTCACGCCCGTCGGCGGCCGCCGTCAACCGGGACGAGGGTCAGCGCGGGTGCGCCACCACCGGGTAGTGGAGCCAGCCGGCGAACTGGTTGGCCCGCAGGCGCTTCGGCTCGCCCGCCGCCTCGAACCGCGCCACCCGTTGGAACAGCCTGCTGTGCACGAGGCGGAGGTCGAGCCGGGCGAGCTGGGCGCCGATGCAGAAGTGCGGGCCACCGCCACCGAAGGCCACGTGGTCGAGCGGGTCGCGCCAGGGGTCGAAGCGGTCCGGGTCCGGGAAGTGGCGCTCGTCGCGGTTCGCGGAGACGTAGGCGAGCAACACCTTGTCGCCGGCGCTGATCCGCTGCCCGGCGAGCTCGTGGTCCTCCGTGGCGGTGCGCCGGAAGTACATGACCGGTCCCCGCCAGCGGAGCAGCTCCTCCACCACCTGCGGCGGGCACTCCTGGCCGAGCCACGGATCGAAGATCCCGGGTTCGGTGATCCAGGCGTGGACCATCTCGGTCATGGCGTGGGCGGTGGTGCTGAGCCCGCCGACGAGCATCGCCGGGAAGAAGGCCACGAGCTGCTCGTCCGAGAGCCGATGGCGGACGCCGTCCTCCTCGACCTCGGCGGCGACGAGGTCCGCGATCACGCCGGTGTGCCGCTCCGGGTTCGCCCGGACGTCCCCGAGCAGGCCGAAGGCGTAGGCCGCCATCATCTGGCCGAGCTCGGGCCGGGGCCCGAGGTCCGGGTTGATCTCGGGGTCCTGGAAGTCGGCGATGGTCCGGGTGATCTCGATCAGCTCGGGCCAGTCGGCCTCGGGGACGCCGAAGAGGGTCGCCGTCATCTGGAACGACAGCTCCTCGGCCACCGGCACGAAGTCCTGGGCCCCGCCGTCGAGGAGGCGGTCGACCAACCGGTCGCAGGTCTGCTCGATCATCGGGGTGAGTCGGCGCACGTGCCCGGGGGTGAAGGCGGGGCTCACCAGCTTGCGGTAGCGGGTGTGCTCCGGTGGGTCCTGGTTGACGAAGATCCGCCGCCGGGCGATCAGCTCGGCCTCCGACTGCGCCTCTTCGATCGACGAGCCCTTCAGGGTGTTGGAGTAGCGCTGCCAGTCGCGGTTGGCGACGACGACGTCGTCGAAGCGGCTCAGCACCCAGTAGCCGGGGCCGTCGGCCTCCTCGTGCCAGGCGA
The DNA here is from genome assembly GCA_040382135.1 of Acidimicrobiales bacterium. Lineage (GTDB taxonomy): Bacteria > Actinomycetota > Acidimicrobiia > Acidimicrobiales > JBEIGA01 > JBEIGA01. The sequence goes on along the minus strand of JBEIGA010000313.1, from coordinate 1,876 downwards.
CGGGCTCGTGGTCGCGCAGGTACCGGAAGTACTCCCGCGGCACCCCGTCCACGTACAGCCCCGGATCCACCAGGTCGATTCGTTCCATCGGTCGCTCCCCCTTCAGCCGGCGGCGTCGACGGCGACGCCGCCGGAACGTACGACGATCGGACCGGTCACGGGAGACCGACCATCGTGACCAGCAGCCGGATCGGGTGGTCGTTGTGGTTGCGCCAGGCGTGGTTGGTCTCGCGCTGCACGACGCAATCGCCGGGCTGGAGCACGACGGACCCGTCGTCGAGCACGAGCTCCACCGGTCCGTCGAGGACGTACACGTAGTCGACGGTGCGCGTCCGGTGGAAGCCGTCGGCGTCCACGCCCTCGGTGACGCGCTCGGCGAACGCCGCGCGCATCAACGCGTCGGGCGGGAGCGACACCATGCGGAACAGGGTCGTGCCGACCGGCGCCTCCGTGTCCCGTGGCTGGAGGCCCGGGTCCTCGCCGAGGGGCCGTCCGGGCGTCGCCACCCAGATCTCGTCGCACCACGTGTGCGGCGCCTCGTCGTCCAGCAGGACGCGGGACCTCCCGTCGACCTCGGCCGTGACCACCCGGCGGATCCCCATGGCCGCCCCCTCCTCGTCCGCACGCGCCCCCGTCGTGCCCCCGCATTCTCGCCGAGGTCGGGCCGGCTCCGCTCAGCGCAGCTCGGCGCGTCCGTGGGCGATGACGAGCGCGCCGGCGCTGTCCGCCTCGAAGGCGTAGCCGAGCGGCCCGGCGTCGTACAGCCGCAGGTGCAGTCGCTCCCCGATGAAGGTCGGGGAGGCGAAGCGGACGGCGACGCGCCGGACACGGGCGGGATCGCCGTCGGCGACGAGGGCCGCCACGCCCTGGGCGCACAGCGCCATGGTGCACAGGCCGTGGAGGAAGACGCGGTCGAAGCCGCTGCGCCGCGCCGCCTCGGGATCGAAGTGGTGCGGTGACCAGTCCCCCGACACCTCGGCGTAGCGCGTCGCCATCCCCGGATCGACCTCGGTCTCCCAGGTGCCGACGGGTCGCTCCCGAGCGCCGGCGGGGAAGGCGTGGTCGGGGGCGGCGTCGCCCGCCGGCTCGGCGGTCACCCCGAACAGGACGGTCGTCCACCACTGCTCGGCGACCACGGCGTCCGACGCGTCGAGCGCGGTGTACCGCAGCGTGATCGCCGTGTTCCGGCCTGCCGGGCGGGCTCCGTGGCCCTCCACCCAGATCCGCAGCGGCTCCCCCGGGACGATCGACCGGTGGAGCACGACGTCGTGCTCGCCGTGCACCCCGCCGGTGGCCGACTGCTGCAGCGCGGCCGAGACCAGCGTCGTCCGCCCCTGCTCCTGGGCCTCCCAGGTCTGGGTCACGAGCGCGACCGGCGGGACGGCCGCACCGGACCGCGCCCGAGGCGACGGGTCGGCGGTGGCCGCGGCGTACCGCTGCAGGAGGTCGCGGTCGAGACGACCGGGGAACGGTCCGATCCGCTCCCCCAGGACGAGCACGGGGTCGGTCATTTCGGCATGGTCGCACGTCGGGGCGACGAGGCGACGAGACCACCGTCACAGATTACGGCTAGGGTCACGGCGTCCGACCGAGGGGGTCTTCCATGCACCGTCGTACCCGTCGCTGGGGCCGGGCGCTCACCGCGCTCGTCGCCCTTTCCCTGTTGGCCGCCGCGTGCGGCAACTCCGACGACGAGGAGAGCGCCGACACCACAGCCGCCCCGGACACCACCGAGGCCGCCGACGACGGCGCCACCGAGACCACCGAGGCCGCCGACGACGGCAGCACCGAGACCACCGAGGCCACCGACGGCGGCGACCGCGACACCTTCGTGCCCATCGAGGGCGTGCCCGGCGTGACCGACGAGGAGATCGGC
>JBEIGA010000312.1:0-4241 GCA_040382135.1 Acidimicrobiales bacterium | reverse complement strand
CGGTGGGCACCATCTGGGCGGTGGCCGTCGGCATGGGCTCGGGCGCGATCGTCCACCTCCTCGCCGGCTCGCCCGGCGGACTGCCCTCGCTGCGCCGCGTCGCCCACGGGCTCACCCGGCTCGGGCTCGACGCCGAACCGACCGGCGCGATCTCCACGCGCCACGGGGTCGCGCTCGTGGAGGCCCTCGACCGGGACGGGCAACGCCTCCTGGTCCGGGTGTACGGACGTGACGCCTGGGACGGGCAGTTGATCGCGACGGTGTGGCGGTTCCTCCTCTATCGGGACGACGCGCCCACGCTCGCGCTCAGCCGGGTCCAGCAGGTGGAGCACGAAGCCATGCTCACCCTGCTCGCCGAGCGACGAGGAGCGGCCGTCGCCCCCGTGATCGCCGCGGGTCAAGGGAGCGCAGGCGACGAGCTGCTCGTCCTCGCACCCACCGGGACCCCGCTCGGCGACCATCCCGTCGAGGCCATCGACGATCCTGCACTCGATGCCATGTGGGTCGCCCTCGACGGCCTCCACGCCGCAGGCATCGCCCACGGAGGCATCGAACCGATCAACCTCCTCGTGGACGAGGGCGGCCGGCCGTCGTTCCTCGACCTGACCCGCGCCCGCGCCGTCAACGACCCCGTCTTCCAGGCGCGGGACCGTGCCCAGCTGCTGGTCACGACGGCGACCGTGGTCGGGCAGGAGCGGGCGATCGCCGCCATGGCGAGCGCGCTGCCGCCCCAGGAGGTGGTCGCCGCGGCCGCCTACGTCCAGACCGCAGCACTGCCGCGGGGTCTCCGTGCCGCCGTCGAGGCGACGAAGCTCGACCTCGACGAGCTTCGCAACGGGGCCGCGCTCGCCGCCGGTGTCGAGCTGCCGGACCTCCCGAAGCTGCGGCGCGTGAGCATCGGGTCGGTCCTGACCGCGGCCCTCCTCCTCGTCGCCGCATGGGCGATGATCTCCTCGCTCACCGACATCGGGATCGACGCGCTCGTCGAGGCCGTGAGGGACGCCGACGGCACCATCGTCCTCGTCGCCTTCGTCGTGGGGCAGACGCCGCGGTTCGCGAACGCGTTGTCGGTCGTCACCGCCTCACCCATCCCCCTGCCGTACGGACGGGTGGCTGCGATGCAGTTCGCGATCACCTTCGTGAACCTGGCCATGCCGGCCACCGCCGCCCGCGTCGCGATGAACATCCGCTTCTTCCGACGAGCCGGGCTCTCGACCGGAGCCGCCGCATCCGTCGGCGCGCTCGACAGCGTCGCCGGCTTCGTCGCCCAGATCCTCCTCATCTCGGTGATCGTGTTCGGCGGCCTCGGCTCGCTCGAGTTCCAGATCGACGACCGCTTCGACCTCGGCGTGCTCGGCCCGCTGCTCCTCGTCCTCGCCGTGGCGCTCGTCCTCGCGGTCGCGGTCGTGTTCGGCATCCCCTCGATCCGGCGGCGGGTCATGGGCTACGTCCGGCCTGCGCTCGAGCCGCTCGATGCGCTGCGCTCACCCCAACGGGCCGCTCAGCTGCTCGGCGCCAACCTGCTGGCCGAGCTGCTGTTCTCCGGGACGATCGCCATCGTGCTGCGCGCCTTCGGCCAGGACGTCGGCTTCGCGGACGTCGTGCTCATCAACCAGCTCGTGGCCCTGTTCGCCGGTCTCATGCCGGTGCCCGGCGGCATCGGCGTGACCGAGGCCGCCCTCACCGCCGGCTTCGTCGCCGCCGGCGTCCCCGAAGAGCAGGCGCTGGCCGCCGCGCTCACCTACCGGCTCGTGACCTACTACACGCCCCCGGTGATCGGCTTCGGCGCCATGCGCTGGCTCCAGCGCAATCGGTACCTCTGAGCGCTGGCTGCAGCGCAACCGCTACCGCTGAATCCGCCCGCCGGCGAGCGGGTCGGCGGCGCTCGACTCGGCCAGGAGGCCGGCGAGCCGGGCCTGTTCCACCGCCGACGACCGGTCCGTCGCCCCCAGCTTGCGGTACAGGGCGCGGATGTTCGTCTTCACCGTGTTGACCGAGATGTAGAGGCGCTCGCCGATCTCGGCGTAGGAGAGGTGGGTCGGCAGGAGCCCCAGGACGTCACGTTCCCGCGCGGTGAGGGGCTCCACCGCGCGGGGCCGGACCGGAGCCGGGGACGGCGCAGCGCGCAGAGCGGCGAGCGCCGGGTGCAGGGAGGCGACGGGCAGTCGGCGGAGCGTCCGCTCCAGGGACGCGCCTTCTGCCAGGAACGGGGCCAGCAGACCACCCGGGGCGGCGAGGCGCAGCGCCTCCCGGAGCGCCGCCTCGGCGGCCTCGCCGGACTCGGCCAGGGAGGTCAGGATCAGCGCCTCGACCCTTGCCGGCACCTCCCAGGTGGACGACCCCGCCAGGAGGTCGGCGACCTCGGATGGCCGGCCGCCGACCACCGCCGCCCGTGCCTCGAGCAACGACCGACGCGGCCCGCTCGACAGCGTCCCGATCAGTTCGGTGGCGGCCTCGGCCCGGCCGCAGCCGAGCAGGGCTCGTGCCTCGGCCTCGGCGAGCCGTTCCCGCAGGACACCTCTCGCCGAGACGCCGTGGCTCTCCCGAGCAGCGACGACGGCGGTCAACGCCTGGGGCCAGCCGTCGGTCAGCGCGAGGAGGGAGGTCAGGGCGATCGAGGTCCGCACACGCGACCACGGGGCTGCGAGCGTGACGGAGTCCTCGGCAGCCGCCTCCAGCGTCTCGCGCGCATCGGAGGCGCGGGCCAACGCGATCTGCGCCTCCGCCAGGTAGAGGATCGCGTCGAACGCTGCGTGGTGGGGTCGCATCGCCAGCCTCTCGGCCGCCGCGGTCGCCTGCGCCGCGAGCGGCAGGGCGGTCGACGGCTTGCCACGGGCCAGGAGGAGACCGGCCTCGAGCGCCGGGCCGAGCACCCCCTGCAGCACCCGCCCCGGAGCGTCACGCAGCTCGCCGACCCACCGAGCGGCGGCGTCGAGGTCATCGAGGGCGAGGGCGACCCGCGCCGCCTGACCGGCGAAGCGTCGCTCGATCTCGGCGGGGTCGTCCGAGGGGAGCGCCAGGAAGGGTTCGATCTCCTCCGCCGCCCGACGGTAGTCGCCGACGGCACCGACCGAGAGGAGGCGCACCAGGTGCAAGCGACGCTGCGACCGGGCGTCCGGCGCACGCTGCAGCATGGCCTCCGCGTGCCCGCACCAGTCGGTGGCCTCGTCGAGCCGACCGGCGTACATCAGGCTCAGCGCGTAGTCGACGGCGCGGACCGGATCCTCCGGCTGGAGCGGCGGGAGCTGTTCGAACCAGCGTGCGTACTGCGTGAGCCCGCCCCGGTCGGCGATGGCGAGGACCGGCGTGACCACCAGGTCGAAGGCGGTCGCCACGTCGCCGATGGTCAGCAACAAGGAGAGTGCGACGTCGATGCGACCGCGGTCCACGAACAGTGAGGCGCCACGGCGGTGCAACGCCTCCCACCGGGCCGGGTCGGTCCACCGGAGCTCGGCGAGCAGGAACTCCCGGATCAGGGGATGGAATCGGTAGGTGACCGTCCCGCCGGTGTGCCACGAGGTGATGAAGGGGTTGGCGCGCAGGATCTGACGGAGGAGCGTGACGGCGTCCGCTCCGGCGAGCCCCACGACGGCGTCCTGGTCGAAGTCGGGGAGGACGGCGAGGTCGAGTGCGAGACGTCGGAGGTCGTCCGGGAGCCGGTCGAGCATCTCCGACACGAGGTAGTCCGCGAGGAGCCGGTCGGAGGCGAGGATCGCCTCGAGCCGGACCTCGGCGTCCGGATCGCGGTCGAGGAGGATCCCCGAGAGGAGCAGGCCGACCGCCCAGCCCTCGGTGCGGTCCGTGAGCCGCTCCACACCGACGGCGTCCAGCTGGACGCCGTCGAACCGCGCGAGCAGGGACCCGGCCTCCTCCGGGCGGAACGCGAGATCCTCCTCACGGAGCTCGGTCACCAGGCCCTCGGTCCACCACCGACCGATCGGCAGCAGCGTCTCCGTGCGGGAGGTCGCCACGAGGCGGAGCCGTCCGACGGCGCGCTCCACCAGGAGCGCAAGCTGGTCGCCCACCGCCGGGTCGTCCACGACGTGCAGGTCGTCGAGGACCAGGACCACGGGGACGGGCTCCTGCAGCAACGCCTCCAGCAGCGCGGCCACGACCGACGGGTCGGCGGCGCCGTGGTCGAGCAGGAGCGCGGGGGCCGCGGGGGCGGGGGCGCGCGCGCGGGCGCGCGGGGGGCGCGCGGGGGGGGCGCCCGTCGGCGCCGGCGGGGGCGGGGCGGGCGG
>JBEIGA010000311.1:0-4284 GCA_040382135.1 Acidimicrobiales bacterium | reverse complement strand
GCGGCCTCGAGCACCGCCACGTCGGCCGGCACCCGGTCCCCCGCCCCGAGCAGGACGATGTCGTCCACGACCAGCTCGGCGGCGTCGAGCTCCACCAGCGTGCCGTCCCGGCGCACGGCCACCCGCCGGGGCAGCAGGGTGCGCAGCAGACCCGCGGCCCGCTCGGCCCGTCGCTCCTGGACGAAGGCGAACACGCCGTTGAGGACGACCACGACGGCGATCGCGAGTCCCAGCTGGACCATGCCGCCGATGACGGCGAGCACCGCTGCGGCCCAGAGCATCCGGGCGAAGAAGTGGGTGAGCTGGCCCACCAGGTCACGCCACGCCGGGTGCGGACGCGGCGCAGGGAGCAGGTTCAGGCCGTCCCGCCGCCGCCGCTCCTCCGCGGCGCCCGTGGTGAGGCCGACGGCCGGGTCAGGCGACGACGACGCGCTCACCGTGCCTCGGCACCACGGCGAGCCACCCGAGCTCGGCGCCGATGCGGTCCCGGAGCGTCTCGCTGCCCTCCGCCTCGCCGTGGACGCAGAAGGTGTTCCGGGGCGGCGCGGGCGACGAGCCCAACCACTCGACGAGCTCGTTGCCGTCGGCGTGCACGGAGAAGGCTTCGACGAGCGCGACCTCGGCACGGACCGGCACGTACTCGCCGAGCAGCTTCACCGCGCGTGCGCCCTCGGCCAACTGGCGACCCCGGGTCCCCGCGGCCTGGAACCCGGGGAGCACGATGCTGTGGCGGGGGTCGGGGAGGCGCCGGGCCAGGTGGTGCAGGATCCGACCGCCGGTGGCCATCCCCGAGGCCGAGATGATGATGGACGGCACCACGAGGTCGTTGAGCTCCTTGGACTCCTCGACGCTGTGGCACTCGTGCAGGTCGCCCGGGTCGAACGGGTCACCGCCGGAGAGGATCTCGGGCCGGATGGTGGGGTCCCGGTGGGCGACGGCACGCCGGTACTGGGCGAGCACGTTGAGCGCCATCGGGCTGTCGGCGTAGACGGGGAGCGCCGGGATGCGACCCTGGCGCCGCAGCTCGCCAAGCAGGTGCAGCACGACCTCGGTCCGGTCGACGGCGAACGCGGGGATCAGCACGGAACCGCCGCGCTCCGCCGTGCGCCGGACGACGTCGGCGAACTCCTCGACCTCGGTGTCCCGGTCGGGGTGGGACCGGTTGCCGTACGTGGACTCGATGAGCACCACGTCGGCGACCGGCGGGGGTGGCGGCGGGAGGAACAGCGGATGGTCGGGTCGGCCGAGGTCGCCGCTCACGAGGATGCGGTGGCCCGGGCTGCCGTCGACGTGGAGGAGGACCGACGCAGAACCGAGGATGTGGCCCGCCGGCACGAGCTCCGCCTCGACGCCGGGGGCGACGGTGCGCCGCTCGCCGCAGGGCAGCGCCTCCAGCTGCGCGAGGGCCCGCTCGGCGTCGTCGGTGGTGTAGAGCGGCAGGGCGGGTCGGTGCTTGCTGTACCCGCGCTGGTTGGCGAAGCGGGCCTCCTCCTCCTGGAGGTGGGCGGCGTCGAGGAGGAGCACGCGGCCGAGGCCGACGGTGCCGGGCGTGGCGAAGACCGGACCGCGGAAGCCGTCGCGGACGATGGCGGGCAGGTACCCGGTGTGGTCGACGTGGGCGTGGGTCAGCACGACGGCGTCGATGCTGCCCGGCGGCACCGGGAAGGGCTCCCAGTTGCGCTGACGGAGCTCCTTGAGCCCCTGGAAGAGGCCGCAGTCGACCAGGACCCGGGCCCGGCCGGTGTCGACGAGGAACCGGCTGCCCGTCACCGTGCCGGTACCGCCGAGGAACGTGATCACGGGAGGAGGCTGCACCCCGTGGACGCTAGGGATCGAGACCGCCCCGAGGCAGGGCAGAAGGACCCGGCCTCCGTGCCCTTCGTCGGACGGATGCGATGCTCAAGTTCTCCTGGCGAGTGGACGAAGGATCCATGGGACCATCGGAGCTGCGCATGCGCCGGTGGGACGTGGGACCCGGATGCCGCACGAACTCACACAGCGGACCCCTGGTTGTTCGGGGGGACAGCGTGGCCGGAACCGGCTGCGACGCACGGCGACCTCCGCCGTCGTGCTCGCCGTGCTCGCCGCTGCGCTCCCGGCGTCCGCTGCCGGCGCCGAGACGACGCCGACCGAGCCCGTCCCCACGGGCGTGGTCGAGGTCGTCGCCCTGGTGGAGGAACCCGACGGCTCGCTGGAGGTGACCACCGAGTTCGTCCCGGCGGCGGCCGCCGACGAGGTCGTGGCCGAGCTCGAGGACGCGCCCGACGTCCTGGCCGCCGAGGTGGCGGGCAGCTGGGTGCCGTTCGGCGACGCCACACCTGCCGCGACGAACGACCCGTTCCGCTACGCGCAGTGGCAGCTGGACAGCACGCGGGCGGACCTCGTCAGCAACGCCGACCGCAACGGCCAGGACATCGTGGTCGCCGTGCTCGACACCGGCGTGCAGGCCAACCACCCGGACCTCACCGGCCGGATCCTGCCCGGCTACGACTTCATCAACGAGGTCGCCACGTCGAGCGACCCGAACGGCCACGGCACGGCCACCTCGGGGATGATCACCGCGGTCTCGAACAACGGGGCGGGGATCGACGCCTTCGTGCGGAACGTGAAGATCCTCCCCGGCACCGTGTGCGCGACCTACTGCTACTGGGACGACGTGGTCCAGGGAGTCATCTGGGCCGTGGACAGCGGTGCCGACGTCATCAACCTGTCGCTCGGCGGTGCCGGGTCGTCGTCGGTCATGGAGAGCGCCGTCCAGTACGCCGAGACCAACGGCGTCGTGGTCGTGGCATCCGCCGGCAACGAGGGCTCGGTCGCGGACGGCAACCCCGTCGTGTACCCCGCAGCGCTGCCCACGGTGCTCGGCGTCGGCGCCGTCCGGGAGGGCGACCTCCCCACCACCTGGGCGTCGTACGGCTACTGGGTCGACCTCGCAGCACCGGGACAGGATGTGGCCTCCACCCACAGCTCGAGCGGGTACGTCTACATCGACGGCACCTCGTTCTCGGGACCGATGGTCGCCGCGGCCGCCGCCCTCGTTCGGCGGCACCTCCCGGCTCTGAGCCCCGCCGCCGTCCGTCAGCTCCTCGTCGACGCCGCACGCGACGTCCACACGCCCGGCTGGGACCCCCAGACCGGCGCCGGCACCCTCGACCTCCCGATGCTGCTCGCCGAGATCGCATCCGTCGGCGGCGGCACCGAGTCGACCACGACGACCACGACGACCACGACCACGACCACGACCACGACCACCCCCTCCACCCCCGCCCCCAACGCCCCGTACATCACCGGCGCCCGGGCCGGTCAGGGCCGGGCCACGATCTCCTGGTACACCGGCGGCGGTCAGGTGACCGGGTACCGCATCGAGCGGGACGGCGTCGGCACCGTCGCCGAGGTCGCCGCCGGGGTCACCGAGGTCACCGTGACCGGGCTCCCCGACGGGGCCCCCTCCACGCTCCGGGTCCGCGCCGTCGGTCCCGGCGGGGTGTCCGCCGCCTCCGCAGGGGTGAGCGTCACCCCCCAGCGCTTCCTGCCCCTGCCCTCGAGCCCGGCGTTCGCCGGCCAGATGTTCCGCGACTTCCTCCTCCGCGAGGGTGACGCCGGTGGCATCTCGTTCGTGTCCGGCCTGATCGACGCCGGGCTGTCCGGCGCCCAGATCGCCGACATGTTCTTCCTCACCGACGAGTTCCAGGGCCGGATCTCCACGCTCGCCCGCCTGTACTTCGCCGCCTACCTGCGCACCCCCGACTTCAGCGGGCTCGACTACTGGATGCGCCAGCGGGTCGCCGGGCAGGACCTCAACTGGATCGCCGGCTTCTTCACCCAGTCACCCGAGTTCACCTCTCGGTACGGCAACGTCGGCGACCTGCAGTACGTGGACCTCGTCTACCGGAACGTCCTGGGCCGATCACCGGACCAGGCCGGCTACGACTACTGGATCGGTCAGCTCCAGAGCCGGCAGATCGACCGGGGTCGCATGCTGCTGCTGTTCTCCGACTCTCCGGAGTACCGCAACAACACCGCCGGCGTGGTCGACACCGCCCTCGCCTACTTCGGCCTCCTCCGGCGCATGCCGTCCGAGGCAGAGATGGCGGCGTGGTCCGGTCAGGTCGCCGCCGGCGGTCGGGTCACCCTGCTCGGCGAGCTCCTGTACAGCGCCGAGTACGACGCCCGCACCTGACGCTCCGACCCCAACTGCCCCGGCCCGCCTGGCCGAGATGGGGCAGGAGGTCCCTGGCCCCACCGACGTTCCGGGTGCACGATCCGCTGCGAGCGGGCACCACG
>JBEIGA010000310.1:0-4292 GCA_040382135.1 Acidimicrobiales bacterium | reverse complement strand
TCCTCGACGGCGACACCGAGGAGGTCCTCGCCCGGCTCGAGCAGAAGATGCTCGACGCGTCCGACCGCCTCGAGTTCGAGCTCGCCGCGCGGGTCCGCGACCAGCTCGGCAGCGTCCGCAAGGCCGTCGAGAAGCAGCAGATGGTCGCCGAACGCAGCGAGGACCTCGACGTGCTCGGCATCGCCGACGACGAGCTCGAGGCCGCGGTCCAGGTGTTCCACGTCCGCAAGGGGCGGGTGGTGGGCCGTCGGGGGTTCGTGCTCGACAAGGTGGAGGACCTCGAGCCCGGCCAGCTGGTCGACGTGATCCTCGAGGGGCTGTACCAGGACCCGCCCGCGGCCGGCTTCCCGAAGACCGTGCTCGTCCCGCACGAGTCCGCCGACCGGGAGCTCCACGAGTGGTGGCTCGGTGAGCAGCGGGGGAGCCGGGTCGAGATCCGTGTCCCCCAGCGGGGCGACAAGCGGGTGCTGCTCGAGACCGTCGAGCGCAACGCCAAGGAGGAGCTCAACCGCCACCGGTTGAAGCGGGCCTCGGACCACAACGCCCGCGCCCAGGCCCTCAACGAGCTCCAGGCCGAGCTCGACCTTCCCGAGGCGCCCCTGCGCATCGAGTGCTTCGACATGAGCCACATCCAGGGCTCGGACTACGTGGGCTCGATGGTCGTCATGGAGGACGGTCTGCCGAAGAAGAGCGACTACCGCCGCTTCAAGGTGAAGGGCGTCGCCGGCAACGACGACTACGGGGCGATGGAGGAGGTGCTCACCCGGCGCCTCACCAACTACCTCGAGGACCGCGAGCGCGGCCCCGGCGAGCGTCCCGGCCGGTTCGCGTACCCGCCCCAGCTCCTGCTGGTGGACGGCGGTCGGGGGCAGCTGAACGTCGCCGTCCGGGTCCTCGCCGAGCTCGGCCTCGACGGCGAGATCCCGGTGGCCTCGCTCGCCAAGCAGTTCGAGGAGGTGTACCTCCCGGACCGACCCGAGCCCATCCGGCTGCCGCGCCAGTCCGAGGCGCTCTACCTGCTGCAGCGCGTCCGCGACGAGTCCCACCGCTTCGCCGTCGGCTACCACCGGGAGCTGCGCAACAAGCGCATGACCGCCTCCGTGCTCGACGACATCCCGGGGCTCGGCCCCACCCGCAAGCAGAAGCTGATCAAGCACTTCGGCGGCGTCCGCGCCGTGCAGCGCGCCGAGCTCGACGACCTGAAGGCGCTCAGCTGGCTGCCCGACACCGTGGCCGAGGCCGTGTACGAGAGGACGCACCGTGGATGACCTGTGGGAGAGCCACGCCGAGTGGTGGATCGAGGGGTTCACCGAGGGCGCCGACCCCGAGTACGAGGAGCAGATCCTCCCGCTCGCCGCGGAGTACCTCGCCGGCGCGCGGCGGGTGCTCGACATCGGCACCGGCGACGGCCAGGTGGCGCGCCTCGCGGTGCGCACGGGCGCCGATCTCGTCGTGGGCGTCGACCCCACCTGGAACCAGATCCGGGTGGCCCAGGAGCGAGCCGGCGGGCCGCTCTACCTGCGGTCCGGGGCGGCGGGTCTCCCGTTCGCGGACGCCACCTTCGACACGGTCGTCGCGTGCCTGGTGTTCGAGCACATCGAGGACGTGGACGACGCCATCGCCGAGGTGGCCCGGGTCCTGCAGCCCGGCGGTCGCTTCCTCTTCTTCCTGAACCACCCGCTGTTGCAGACGCCCAACAGCGGCTGGATCGACGACCACATCCTCGAGCCGCCCGAGCAGTACTGGCGGATCGGCCCCTACCTCGTCGAGTCGCACGTGGTGGAGGAGGTGCAGAAGAACGTGTTCATCCCGTTCATCCACCGGCCCCTGCACCGGTACGTGAACGCCCTCGCCGACAACGGCCTGCTGATCAGCCGGATGCACGAGCCGGCGCCGCCGCCCGGGTTCCTCGCCAAGGCCGCCGAGTACATGGAGGCGAGCACCATCCCGCGCCTCCTCCTGCTGGTCACGTCCAAGCAGGGCTGAGCCCGCAGCTACGGTGAGGCCATGACCGAGTACGTGGTGATCGCGGGCCTCTCCGGCGCCGGGCGCAGCCAGGCCGCGAACAGCTTCGAGGATCTCGGCTGGTTCGTGATCGACAACCTGCCGCCGGCGCTGATCCCCAAGGTCGGCGAGCTCGCACGGGCGCCCGGCTCCTCGATCGAGCGGGTCGCCCTCGTCGCCGGCACCGGGCCGCACCACGAGGACATCGACCAGGCGCTCGCCGAGCTGCGGTCGTCCGGCGAGCGCGTCCGGATCCTGTTCCTCGACGCGCCGACCGAGACGTTGGTCCGACGCTACGAGGACACGCGCCGCCGGCACCCCTTCGACCCGAACCTCGGGCTGCGGGAGGCCATCGATGCCGAGCGTGCGGCGCTGGAGCCGTTGAAGGCCGAGGCCGACCTGATCATCGACACGGGCGGCCTCAACGTCCACCAGCTGCGCGACCGCATCGGCGACCTCTTCGGCGCCGAGGAGGGCGCACATGTGATGCGCACCTCGGTCATGTCGTTCGGGTACAAGCACGGCATCCCCACCGACGCGGACCTCGTGATCGACTGCCGCTTCCTGCCGAACCCGCACTGGATCGACGAGCTCCGCCCCCAGACCGGCATGGACGCGCCGGTGCGGGAGTACGTCATGGGGCAGGCCGTGACGGGGGCGTTCCTCGAGCGGCTCGAGCGTCTGCTGGGCCTGCTCATGCCCTCCTACGTCCGGGAGGGCAAGAGCTACCTGACCATCGCCTTCGGCTGCACCGGCGGCCGGCACCGCTCGGTGGCGATCACCGAGGAGGTCGGCGGCTACCTCCGACGCCTCGGCTACGACCCGGTGATCAAACACCGGGATGTCGGTCGCTGACCCCGCTCGTCTATCTTCGAACCTGCAAACCTTGAGGAAGGATCCCTCCACATGTCAATCCGCGTCGGCATCAACGGCTTCGGCCGCATCGGTCGCAACTTCTTCCGGGCCGCCAAGGCCGCGGGCGCCGACATCGACTTCGTCGCCGTCAACGACCTCGGCTCGGTCGAGAACATGGCGCACCTGCTGAAGTACGACTCGGTCCACGGCCGCCTCCCGCAGAAGATCAAGGCCGTCAAGGGCGGCATCGAGGTCGACGGCGACCGCCTCCTCGTGCTCTCCGAGCGCAACCCGGCCGACCTGCCCTGGGGCGACCTCGGCGTCGACATCGTCATCGAGTCGACCGGCTTCTTCACCTCCGGCCCGAAGGCCCAGGGCCACATCGACGGCGGCGCCAAGAAGGTCATCATCTCGGCGCCCGCCACCGAGGTCGACGCCACGTTCGTGGTCGGCGTCAACGACGACACCTACGACGCCAAGAACCACCACATCGTCTCGAACGCGTCGTGCACCACGAACTGCTTCGTGCCGATGATCAAGGTCCTCGACGACGCCTTCGGCGTGCAGAAGGGGATGATGACCACGGTCCACGCCTACACCGGCGACCAGGCCCTCGTCGACGGCCCCCACAGCGACCTGCGCCGTGCCCGGGCCGCCGCGGTCAACATCACCCCGACCTCCACCGGCGCCGCCCGCGCCACGAGCCTGGTGATGGAGGCCATGAAGGGCCGCCTCGACGGCATCGCCCTGCGGGTGCCGATCCCCGACGGCTCGCTCACCGACTTCGTCGGCGTCCTCGACCGTGACGTCACCGTCGACGAGGTCAACGCCGCCTTCAAGGCCGCCGCCACCCGCGGCGCCCTGAAGAACGTGCTCGTCTACAGCGAGGAGGCGCTGGTGTCCTCCGACATCGTGGGCTCGCCCGCCTCCTGCACGTTCGACGCCGGCCTCACCATGACCATGGGCAGCATGGTCAAGGTCTGCGGCTGGTACGACAACGAGATGGGCTACTCGACCCGCCTCGTCGACCTCGTGAAGATCATGGGCAAGGGCCGCCGGGCGCCGGCGAAGAAGGCCGCCGCCAAGTGAGCGTCCCCCAGCTCGAGGATCTCGGCGACCTGCAGGGCAAGCGCGTCCTGCTGCGGGCGGACTTCAACGTCCCGATCAGCGGCGGCGAGATCACCGACGACCTGCGCATCCGTGCCGCCCTGCCCACCATCGAGTGGTTGCAGGCGCACGGGGCGCACGTCACGGCGTGCAGCCACCTGGGGCGTCCCAAGGGCGCGCCGGACCCGAAGTACTCGATGGACCCGGTGCGGGCGCGGCTCGCCGAGCTCGCACCGGGCGTCGACCTGCTCGAGAACCTCCGCTTCGACGCGGGGGAGGAGGGCAACGACCCGGCCTTCGTGCAGCGGCTGATCTCCGGGTTCGAC
>JBEIGA010000309.1:0-4303 GCA_040382135.1 Acidimicrobiales bacterium | reverse complement strand
CGGGATCGTGCCCGTGCACCGCCGGCACCGGTACCGGAGTGCCGGCGAGCGCCCGCAGGACGGCGGCGTCGCGGGCGGAGCCGCCCCGCCCGCCGGCCTGGTCGCGGAGCAGGAACAGCTCGAGCCGAGCACCGGCACGATCGACGTCGACCGACCACGCCTGTCGGCTCGCACCGGCGAGGTGGCGCCGGGACGCCACCACCGAACCGCCGGTGGTCGTGCCCACCCAGGCCTCCAGCTCCTCGGGGAGCTCACCCGCGGACATCGGTACGCCTCACAGGAACGCCGTGATCGTGGTGCGGGCGGCCTCGACGTCGGCCTCCTTGGTCACGATCAGCGTCGGGCTGTCGTCGATGTCCATGAAGGTCTGCAGGTCGGCCCAGTGCTCCCGGCCCCGCTCGGTGCCCTCGTAGAACTGCTGCGTGGCCACGAGGCTGTCCATGTCCGGCCAGTGGTTCTCGGCGATGCCGCAGTACGGCGTCCCGCTCAGGACCATCATCAGCCGGTTCTTGGTGATGTACGGGTGGTCGACCAGGTCGTAGGACCGGGTGTGCTCCGTCCAGCGTTCGAAGAACTCGTCGTCGGTGAGCCCCTCCCGCTTCTTCACCAGCGTGAACGACACGATCATGGGCACTCCCGGGTTCGACGACGAGGGCTCGGACGGCGGCCGGACGTTAGTCTGCGCGCCATGACGGACCGTCGGTACACCCTCGAGGAACTGCAGGACCGGGCCGCGATCGAGGACCTCTACGATCGCCAGCTCGCCGCCGCCGAGGCCTGGGACCTGGACACGTACGACACCACGTTCACGCCGGACGCGCTCGTCGACCTCGCCGACTTCGGCCAGCCCGACCAGCCCTACCCGGCGTACCGGGCCTGGCTCGCCTCGCTCCAGCCGGTCATGGTCTCGGCACAGCGGATCCGCGGCGGCCTCCGGCTCCGGCTCGAGGGGGACACCGCCACCACCCGCGTCCCGGTGGCCTGCTACGTCACCATGGTCTACGGCCCCGAGCCCGTGCTGGTCACCACCGGCATCTTCTACGAGGACACCCTCCGCCGCACCGCCGACGGCTGGCGGATCGTGGAGCGCCACGAGCGACTCCAGTGGTCCGGGCCGCCCGGGGGCAACCCCGCCGCCATCAGCTGAGCGCGCCGAGGTCGGCTCCCCGGTTCGCCTCGAGGAAGCGCACGAGCGTCGGCAGGTACGAGGCGACCGGCGGGCAGGCGATGCCGCTCCCGGCGAGGTCGGTGTCGGTGTTCGTGGTGTCGTAGTGGGTCGGGTGCACGAAGTAGGCCACCGCGTCCGCCGGGATCCCGACGAACCGGGCCAGCGGGCCGACGTGGCGCAGCCCCCAGGTGGTGAGACCCCTCGGCAGCGGGACGCGCACGCCCCGGCGACCGGTGGCCCGACAGAGCTCGTCGAGCAGCTCGTCCACGGTGGCGGGCCGCGGGTCGGCCAGCTGGTAGGTGCGTCCCGCCGACACCTCGAGTGCCGACAGGCGGTCGATGGCATCGAGGACGAAGTCGGACGGGACCATGGTGAACCGGACCATGGCCGGGTCCCCCACCACCGGCACCAGCGCCAGCGCTCGCGGCTGCCGCAGCAGCCACTGCATCACGTAGTAGGGCCCGTCGAACTTCTGGGTCTCGCCGGTGCGGGAGTCGCCCACCACGACCGCCGGCCGGTAGACGGTGGTCGGCATGCCACCGGCGCGCGCCGTGGCGACCTCGGTCTCGGCGAGGAACTTCGTCTCCTCGTAGAAGTTGTTGAAGACCTGGCCCACGTCGAGGTCGGTCTCCCGGAACGGGCCGGCGTGCCGTCCGCTCACGTAGCAGGTGCTCACGTAGTGGTGCCGCCGCAGCTCCGGGCACCGCTCCGCGAAGCGCAGGACGTTGCGGGTGCCGTCGAGGTTCACCCGGAGCCCGACGTCACGGGGCACCGCGAGGTCGTAGACGGCGGCGAGGTGCCAGACCTCCTCCACGTCCGCGGCGGCGCCCGTCACGTCGGCGAGTCCGAGCCCCCGCTCGGTGATGTCACCCGCGAGGAGCTCGATGCGCCCGTCGAGCGCGGGATCCGCGGCCACGAGCTCGGCCCGACGTGCCTCGGCGAGCGCCGCGAACCGGGGCTGCACGAGGCACCGGGCCCGCAGGTCGGGACGGCGGCGCAGGATGCGCGGGAGGAGCCGGGCTCCGAGGAACCCGGGGAACCCCGTCAACAGGATCGTGCCCATGGGCCGAGGCTAGGCCCGGCCCGCCGCCGGGCCGGGGGTCAGCCGGCGAGGTGGGCCTGCAGGTCGGCGAACTTCACGACCTCGGCGACCGGGGTCTCGACCTCCTCGTCGGGGAGGAAGAAGCGGAAGAAGACCGTGCCCAGCGGGCGGCCCTCGGTGTCGATCCAGTTCGGGTGCCCCGGGTCCTCGTGGGCGAGCACCAGCACGAAGCCGCCGTCGGCCTCCAGGGTGGTGTTGGCCCGGTTCCGGCTGACCTGACGGTTCACGTAGTCGTACATCTGCGACCAGCGGTTCCAGAGGCACACGTTGGAGAACCGACCCTCCGGCCAGCGGCCACGGATCACGAGCACCTCGTCCGGCCCGATCAGGTACGGCGCCATCGAGTAGGCGGCGTCCACCGCGGCGAAGGCCATGCCGCCGGGCGGGATCGGCTTCGGGAAGACGTTGGGCACCACCGACACGAACGCCGGCTGGACGTCCGGGCGCGGCGGCGCGTCGACGGTCTTGGTGGCGACGTGGGTGGTGACGCGCCGGATGGCGGCGGCGACCCGCTCGT
The DNA here is from genome assembly GCA_040382135.1 of Acidimicrobiales bacterium. Taxonomy (GTDB): domain Bacteria; phylum Actinomycetota; class Acidimicrobiia; order Acidimicrobiales; family JBEIGA01; genus JBEIGA01. The sequence goes on along the minus strand of JBEIGA010000309.1, from coordinate 1,516 downwards.
CGTTCCACCGCGGCGGCGCCGGCGGCCGCTCGACGACCTCGATGCTCAGCGGGATGTGGAGGGTCTGCGACGCCGACGCCGAGTGGGGCCACTCGAAGTAGTGCCGGGTGGTGATGCGCCCGCCGTCGGGGCCGATGTCCATCCAGTTGCGCTCGGCGGGAGCGCCCCCGAGACGGATCTCGTAGTTGCCGTCGGCGTCGACGTCGATCTGCGAGTCGTTCAGGACGCCGGAGTTGTGGGTGGCGTAGGCGCCGTCGGCCGCGCCGGCCTCCATGGTGAACGACGTGTAGACGGCCCCGGCGAGGTTGCCGCGCACGCGGTACTCGCGACCCGGTGCGACGGGGGTCTCGAAGTAGACGGCGTCGGTGTTGTCGCCGGTGAAGCTGCGGGTGGGCGACACGATGCGGTGGAAGACCGGCCGGTCCGGGTCGAACTCCTGGTGCGAGTAGAGCCCGCTCTGCAGGATGTGGGTGAGGTTCCGGAAGCCTTCGGCGACGTCGTCGTCGGACATGGCCGGGCCGGGCACGACCCACTCGTCGGCCGCCCGCTTCAGCAGTGCCAGCAGCTCGTCGAACGCGGCGCGGGACGCCAGCTCACCCATGAGACCCCCTCGGAGACCGCCGGGCTCGCCGCCCGGACCGGCGCGACCGTAGCTCAGGCGTCCACCGAGTCGGCGATGTCGCAGAGCAGGTCGATCCACCACGGGGGTGCCGACACGAAGCGGTCCGGCCCGACCGGCCCCGGCCGCTGGTGGAACACGCAGCCGCCGAAGTAGCCGATCTCCACCTTCGCCTTCTGCTCGTCGTCGATGCGCACCCAGCCCCCGTCCACGACGATGGTGACGTCGTCGCGGACCTGCATGAGCCGCTCCTGCACGGACGGTGGCGCGAGGCGGGACGCGAGCTCCGGGGGTTCGACGACGATCCGCCGGCCGTTGGCGGGGTCGAAGTTCCTCGGGTCCCAGGAGGGGTCACGGACGTCGACGAACGCCTTCAGGGTCCCCTGCAGCCGGTGCGGGTTCGCGCAGGAGACGGCCAGGCTGCTCCGCCACGTGCGGTAGACCGCCTTCTCGCGGGGTCCCTGACCGATGCGGTGCAGCGCCTCGAGCCGTTTCCTCCGGCTCTCGATGTCGACCTCGAACGTCCGGCCGCGTGCCGTCCCGGTCACCATGACCGACTCCTCGCCCCGCTCGTCCACGATCGCCGCGTACGACGGCGCGATCGTGCGCCAGAGCTCCGGCAACGGCGGCCTGCCGTCGTCGTCCCGCCCGAACAACCCCATCTCGACCCCCGCCTCGGATGGCGGGACGGTAGCACCGCGCCGCGACCACCGACCGGGTCACTACAGTCCCGGCGTCGACCGACCAGGGAGTGCACCATGAGCAGCAGCGACCGCTTCGCCGGCAGGACCGTGATCGTGACCGGGGCCGGGTCCGGCATCGGCCGGGCCACCGCCCTCCAGCTGGCCCGGGAAGGGGCACGGGTCGTCGCCACCGACATCTCCGCCGAGCGGCTCG
>JBEIGA010000308.1:0-4317 GCA_040382135.1 Acidimicrobiales bacterium | reverse complement strand
GAGCGACACGAAGGCCGCCGAGCTCGGCATCCGCCCGATCGCCCGCATCATCTCCTCGGGCGTGTCGGCGCTGAACCCCGAGATCATGGGCCTCGGCCCGGTGGGCGCCATCCAGCAGGCGCTCGCCCGCGCCGGCCTGAGCGTCGCCGACATCGACCTGTTCGAGATCAACGAGGCGTTCGCCGCCCAGGTGGTCCCGTCGGCCGACGACCTCGGCATCCCGTGGGAGAAGCTGAACGTGAACGGCGGCGCCATCGCCCTCGGCCACCCCTTCGGCATGACCGGCGCCCGCATCATGACCACCCTGCTCAACGGCCTCGAGGACAGCGACGGCGAGTTCGGCGTCGAGTCCATGTGCGTCGGCGGCGGCCAGGGCATGGCCATGGTGGTCCAGCGCCTCCGCTGAGCCGTGTACGACCAGCTCTCCGTCCTGCGCGTGGCCGTGGCCGACCGGGTCGCCTGGGTCACGATCGACCACCCGCCCACCAACCTCGTCGACGGCGCCCTCTTCGGCGACCTCGTCCGCCTGCTCGACATCGCCGAGACCGACGACGCGGTCCGCGTGCTGGTGTTCGAGAGCGCCGACCCGGACTTCTTCCTGATGCACGGCGACGTCGAGGGCATCCTGCGCATGCGCCAGGAGGCCACCGTCGTCACCGAGCCCGGGTTCGCACCGGCCACGCTCGACCGGCTGCGCACGTTCCCGAAGCCCACCATCGGCATGATCGACGGGCAGGCCCGCGGCGGCGGCTCGGAGTTCCTGAGCTCGCTCGACATGCGCTTCGCCGGTCCGCGCACCGTGCTCGGGCAGCCCGAGGTCCCGATGGGCATCCTGCCCGGGGCCTCGGGCACGCAGCGGCTGCCGCGGATGCTGGGGCGGGCCCGGGCGCTCGAGGTGATCCTCGGCGGCGGCGACATCACCGCCGAGGAGGCGGAGCGCTGGGGCTACGTCAACCGCCTGCTGCCGAGCGACGAGCTGCGGCCGTTCGTCGAGCGTCTCGCCCGGCGGATCGCCTCGTGGCCGCCCGCTGCGGTGGCCGAGGCGAAGGCGGCGGTCGACGCGGCGTTCGGCCCGGTGGCGCCGGGCCTCACCCACGAGAGCAACGCCTTCTTCCGGCTCATCGCCACCGGCGGCCACGTCGCCCCGATGCAGCGGTTCCTCGCCGCCGGCGGTCAGACCCGCGAGGGCGAGACGCAGCGCATGGACGAGGTGCTCGACGCGATGGCCGAGCCACCCCAGGGGTAGCGCCGCTCAGGCCGGGGCGAGCTCCGGCCAGAGGCGCAGCAGCGTGCCGCCCATGACCGCGGCGTGGTCGGCCGGATCGAGGCCGCGGCAGGCGCGGTGGCCGAGCTCGACGAGCGCCTCGTAGGGTCGGTCGTGGGTCTGGGCGTAGTCGGATCCCCAGACGATCCGGTCGGCGCCGAACAGCCCGACGAGGTGCTCGACCAGCTCCTCGGGGTGGTCGGGCTCGGCCAGCAGGTGGCTGGTGACCTTGCCCACCAGCCCGGGGTGCTCGGCGAGGCGGCGCAGCCACGGGGTGCCGGCGTAGGGCGCCCGCCCGTGCACGTCGACGAACCCGCAGTGGTCGAGCACGACGGTGAGGTCGGGTTGGGCGGCGAGCACGCGGTCGAGGCCCTCGAGCCCCGCGGGCTGGGTGCAGACGGCGATCCGGGCGCCGTGGTCACGGGCCACGGCGAGCAGGTCGTCGAGGGCCGGCGCGTCGAGCCACGGGGGGTCGGCGGGTGGGATGTCGAAGATGCGGACCCCGCCCATGCCCCGTTCGGCGAGCCAGTACGCAAGTCGGTCGCAACGGTCGGGTGCCGTGGCGTCGACGATGCACGAGGCACCCAGGCGCGGCTCCCCGGCCGAGGCGTCGGCGGCGTAGGCGTTGTCGTACCGGTAGGCGCCCATCGGCTGCACGAGGATCGCGGCGTGGACCCCGGCCGGGTCCATGCGCGCCAGGAGCTCTCCCGCCGTGACGGGGTGGCTGGTGTACCAGTGGTCGCCCGGGAGCCCCGGAGGATCGAGCCGGTAGCGCGCCGTGTCGGGCGAGACGACGTGGGTGTGGGCGTCGGCGACGAGCGACGTCACGGGACCCGCCTCCCGGACGTCAGGGGCCGTCACTTCCCGTCGTTGTCCTCGACGAACTTCTCGACGGTGTCGTCGGCCTTCTGCAGGTGCTCCGAGTACTTGCCCTCGGTCTTCTGGTCGACCACGTCGGTGGCCTTGTCGACGCCCTGCACGACCTTGTCGCCGTGCTGCTCGAGCAGCTCCTGACCCTTGTCCTTGTTCTTCTTGAACATGTCCAGCAGCCCCATGGCTCCCCCTCACGTCACCGGATCGGTGCGCGGAGGTTAGCCCGCGACGCGTCAGGACACCGGAGGAGCCGGCGGCACGGGCGGGACCGGCGGCGGGGGGCTCGAGACGGTCGGCGGCACGGGCGGCGGCGGCACCGGCGAAGGCGGCACCGGCGGAGCAGGGGGCGCCTCGGCCGCGGTGGCCTCCGCGGGATCCGCGCCCCCGCCAGCGCCCTCGTCCTCGTCCTCGGCGGGTTGCTCGCGCAGCTTCTCGGCGGCGGTGTCGACCTTGTCCAGCTTGTCGGCGTACTTGCCGCCGGTCTTCTTGTCGACGAAGTCCGTGGCCTTGTCGACGCTGTCGGCGATCTTGTCGCCCTGCTTCTCGACGAGCGCCTTCGCCTTGTCGACGCCGCCCTTGAGGTTGTCCATCAGGCCCATCGCCGCCTCCGTTCGCCTGCGGTGTGCGTGGCGCGAGCGTACCCCTCCGGGCGATGCGCTCCCGGCCGCTCCTATCATCCGGCCATCGTCCCTCCGGAGGTCGCCATGGACGTCCCCGCCGGCCGCCTGTTCGTGGGCGACCGCATCGATCCCGCCAGCGGTGAGCGGCGCAACGAACCGGTCCTGATCGACAGCGCCGACCTCACCACCCACGGCGTCATCGTCGGCATGACGGGCTCGGGCAAGACCGGCCTGGCGGTCGCGCTGCTCGAGGAGACGCTCCTGCAGGGGATCCCCTGCCTGATGCTCGACCCGAAGGGCGACCTGGCGAACCTGCTGCTCACCTTCCCCGACCTCGCCCCCGCGGACTTCCGCCCGTGGATCGACGAGGCGCAGGCGACGCGCGAGGGCCGGACCCCGGAGCAGCAGGCGGAGGAGACCGCGCGGACGTGGCGCGAGGGCCTGGCCTCCTGGGGCATCGACGGCGAGCGGATCCGCCGGCTCCGCGACACCGTGCCGTGCACCGTCTACACGCCCGGCTCCACGGCGGGTACGCCGGTGAACGTGATCGGGGACCTCGCCGCACCGGTCGGCGCCGACGCCGAGACGCTGGCCGACGAGGTGGAGGGCCTCGTGTCGGGGCTGCTCGCCCTCGTCGGGATCGACGCCGACCCGCTGGCCGGCCGCGAACACATCCTGTTGTCGAACCTGGTGCACGCCGCCTGGACCGAGGGGCGCGGCCTCGACCTCGCCACGTTGGTGGCCCAGGTGCAGGACCCGCCCATGCGCAAGCTCGGCGTGCTCGAGGTGGACGGCTTCTTCCCGCCGAAGGACCGCACGGCGCTGGCGCTCAAGCTCAACGGGCTCCTCGCCTCGCCGGCGTTCGCCGCCTGGATGCAGGGCGTCCCGCTCGACATCGACCGGTTCCTCATGCCCGACGGCCGGCCCGGCGCGGCGATCGTGTCCCTCGCCCACCTCGGCGACGCCGAGCGCCAGTTCGTCACCACCCTGGTACTCGGGAAGCTGGTCACCTGGATGCGCCGCCAGCCGGGCACCTCGAACCTGCGCGCCCTCGTCTACATGGACGAGGTGTTCGGGTTCGTGCCGCCCACCGCGGCGCCGCCGTCGAAGAAGCCGATCCTCACCATCCTCAAGCAGGCAAGGGCGTTCGGCGTGGGCATGGTGCTCGCCACCCAGAACCCGGTCGACGTCGACTACAAGGCGATCTCGAACGCCGGCACGTGGATGATCGGCCGGCTCCAGACCGAGCGCGACAAGGCCCGCCTGCTCGACGGCATGCAGTCGGCGGGCGGCGGGGTCGACCTCGCCACCATCGACGCCACCATCAGCGGGCTCGGCAAGCGGCAGTTCGTGTTGCACACGGCCAAGAAGGGCACCGAGGGCGTGTTCACCTCGCGCTGGTGCATGTCGTACCTCGCCGGCCCGCTCACCCGCGAGCAGCTCACCCGGCTGCGGGAGCCCACCGCGTCCACGGCCGAGCCCGGGCCCGAGCCCGCCGCGGCGCCGGCCGCCCCCGCCCCCGAGCTCGCGGCGGACGAGACCGTGGTCGCGCCCGCCGTC
>JBEIGA010000307.1:0-4322 GCA_040382135.1 Acidimicrobiales bacterium | reverse complement strand
GGGGGGGGGGGGGTGGTGGGTTGTGTTTTTTTTTTGCCGTGTCCGGTTCATTTGTTGGGGGCGGCGCCGGGGCCGGCGACGAACGTCGTGCCGAACCCGAGGTCCTCGAACGCCCGTCGCCAGTTCCGGGCCACGACGGACACCCCGTCGGTCGGGCCGTAGCGGAAGGACAGGAGTGCGCAATGGGGCATGCGACAGCCGAGGGGTTGAGGACCGCGGTGCGAAGGGTGCTCGACCGCCACTGGCAGCCCGAAGGCTACGCGGCCCCGAACGAAAGGGTCTATCCGTGGCAGTGGCTGTGGGACTCCTGCTTCCACGTCCTGGTGTGGGCCGAGCTCGATCGGCCGGACCGTGCGCTCGCCGAGCTGACCCAGGCGCTGCACACCCAGGCGGCCGACGGCTTCGTGCCCCACATGAACTACCAGCGCGACCCCGACCGCCACGCCGACCTCTGGGCGCGCTCCGGTGCCTCGTCGATCACCCAGCCGCCGATGTACGGCCACGCCGTGGCGGAGCTGTGCCGGCGGGGCATCGAGGTCCCGGACGAGCTTGTGGAGCGGTCGGCGGCGGGCCTGCGGTTCCTGCTCGAGGTCCGGCCCCGCCACCGCTCGGGGCTGGTCGCGCTCTGCCACCCGTGGGAGTCGGGGGCCGATGACAGCCCCCGCTGGGACGACGCCTGCCCGGGGGGTTGGAGCCTCGAGCGCTGGCGCGCCCACAAGAACGCGCTCGTCGCGGCGATCGACCGCTCACCTGCGGGGTCACCACTCGCCAACCCCGAGTTCGACGTGGCCTCGGCCGGGTTCTCGGCGCTCGTGGCGTTCAACGCCCGGGAGCTCGAGGCGGTCGCGCCGGGCGTCGGGCTCGCGGTCGCTGCCGACGAGGTGGTGGCGGCCCTCGACGACCGGTGGGACCCGGCGCACGCCACCTGGGTCGACGCCGGATCGACCGCACAGGGCTCCGGCCGGGTGCGATCGGTCGACGGGCTGCTCCCGTTGCTCGTCACCGGGCGTCCCGACGCGGCCGCCGCGGCGATCGCCTCGTTGGTCGACCCGGCGGCGCACGGCGCCCCGTTCGGTCCCACCGGGGTGCACCGTGCCGAGCCCGTCTACGCGCCCCAGGTCTACTGGCGGGGCCCCGCCTGGCCCCAGCTGTCCTACCTGTTGTGGCTCGGGGCGGTGCGGGCCGCGTCCCCGGCGGCCGACACCCTGGCCTCCTGGCTGCGTGCCGGGGCGGAGGCGAGCGGACTGGCCGAGTACTGGGACCCCGACACCGGTGAGGGCCTCGGTGCGGTGCCCCAGTCCTGGGCGGGCGTGGCGATCCTGGTCTGAGCCGGCCTGGTCTGAGCCGGCCTGGCCTCGAGGGCCCGCAGGTCGAGCTCCAGCCCGGGCGGTGCCGGGATCGGCGGCGCGATCGAGAGGAGGGCCGCCTGGGCGCCGGCGGGCAACGGCCGTCGGCGCCGTCGTCGGCAGAGCTGGTTGGCGACCATGTCGGCGACACCGACCAGGACGATCAGGTCGCCGAACGACACGACCCGCCCCACCCCGGGGACCGGCACGATGTCGGCGAGGAACGTCAGCTGATCGTCGTCCTCGAGGACGTGACGGGCTCCGGTCACCTCGACACGGTCCCGGTCGGCGGCGTCCACCATCCCGGCGGCCACCAGCGCGTCCGGGTCGACCGGCATCGTCCCGTTGGCGAGGAGCACGGCCAGGTTGGCGAGCATGCCGAGGACCACGATCGGGGCGCCGACGAGGTGGGCGTTGCGCACGGCGACGATCACGAGCGCCACGAAGGCACACGCGGCGAGCGGCGCGGGGTGGACGGGATCGAGGAGCTCGACGAGCAGGAGGGCCCCCAGGCCGAGGGCGAGCAGCGGCCATCCGTGGATGCGCACACCGGCGAGGCGGACGAGATCACCGCCCCGGAGCCATCCCGCCACCACGCCCACGGCGATCGCGAGGAGCACCAGGGACATGGTGTGAGGCTACGCCCCGCCTCGGGGACCGTCGGGGACCGTCGGGGACCGTCCGGGACGGCCAGAGGCCTCAGCCGCGGCTGTTGGCAGCGGTGCCGACGAGGGCGACGCCCGGCTGGTGGACGTAGCAGGTGATCCCCCGGTAGCGGGCCGCCTCGTCCTCGAAGTTCGCCTGTGCGGGGGTCACGGTGCCGATCTCGAACGCCGAGACCTCGTAGGGGACGCCCACGAAGGCCTCGAAGCCCTGATAGCAGGCGCCGCGCGCATAGCGGGCCATGGCGTCGTCGCCGGGGTACGGGGTGCCGAAGGGGGCCGGGTACTGCACGGTGAGGTAGACCTCGCCCGTGTGGGGTTCGCTGCAGGCGATCTCGGTGACCACCTCGACCCGGCGGCCGTCCTGCATCCAGCGGTACTCGTTGAAGCAGTCGCCGGCGTCGAGCTCCTCCTTGATGGTCGGGGCACCGACGACGAGGGGCGGCGCATCCTCCCCCTGGTCGGCCAGGACGACCGTCGTGGTGGTCGCCGATCCGTCGTCGGCATCGGCGCCCTCGCTCTCGAGCTCGAGCCCGCACGCGCCGAGCAGCAGAACGGGCGCGAGCCCGAGCAGCGATCGGAGGGCGGTGGGACGGCGCATGCGAGCGCCGATGCTACGGACTGCACCGCCGGTCCGGCGTTCGCCCTCCGGCGATCAGTACGCGGGGAGCAGCCGGTCGACCGCGGCGAAGCACCACCAGAGCGCCACGGCCACGGGGATCGCACCGGCGACGTGGATCGGGAGGCGTCGTCGGCCTCGGGCGAGCCGGAGCGTGCCCAGGTGTGCCGCCAGGGCGACCGCACCCCACAGCAGCGCCGCCGTCAGTGCCGACGTCTCTCCCTCGAGCCCGAGCGACGGCCCCGCGTCGGTCGCGCCCCCGAGAGCGGCCCCTGCCGGTTCCGTGGGGTCCGGCTGCTCGCCGAACGCCAGCTCGGGTGCGCCCTCGACGACCTCCGTCGGAACCGGCGCGTCGACGGGCGGGCCGATCAGGCGGGCGGCGACGACGATCCGCTGCCGGGCGCTGAAGCGCGGGTGGCAGGCCGTCAGCGTGAGCCGGTCGTCGCCGGCGTCGTCGAGGACCCAGGTGTCCGAGGGCGCCACGACGACGGCGCCGGGGAGGGCGTCGGCCACCTGGCCGAGGCGATCGCCGTGGGCATCCTCCGGTGCGAGCACCTCGTAGGAGAACGTCCCGAGGAGGGTCGTGACCTCGATGCGGTCGCCGGGGGCGAGCCGGTCGAGGTCGTGGAAGGGCTGGCCGTAGGTCGTCCGGTGCCCGGCGATGCCGGCGTTGCCACCGAAGCCCGGCTGGGGTGTCGTCGGGTAATGCCCGGGACCCCGTCGGAGATCCGCCTCGCCGACCCCCTCCACCACGAGCTTGTCCACGCCGACCGCCGGGATCCGCAAGCGCGCTGCGACGCCTCCGGCCGGGACGTCCGCGGCACGGGCGACGGCTGACGGCGACGGGACGATGGTGGACGGGACGATGGTGGACGGGACGATGGTGGACGTGGCGGCAGGTCCCGCCGCATCGGGGTCGGTCGTGAGGAGGCGAGCGAACTCGTCCTCGAGCTCCGCCTGCGCCCGCGCCTCGCTGAGCCCCGTCCCCCAGAGCTGGAAGGCGACGAACAGGAGGACGACCACGCCGGACGAGACGAGGACCCGTCCGACCACGTGGAGCACGCGCGCAGCGGTCACGGTCCTCCATCGGCACGAAGGGCGGATCCGCTTAGGCGGCGGGACCCCCGAGCCGACGGGGAGGATCGGGCGTGGCACCGGTACGGTTTGCCCGTGCCGGTCGAACCGCCTGTCGTCCGCCTGCGGGGCGTCGTCGCCCTCCTCGGGCGGTTCCCAGCGCTCGCAGGGCTCGACCTCGACGTGGCCCGAGCCGAGATCGTCCTGCTCAAGGGACCCAACGGTGCGGGCAAGACCACCCTGCTCCGGGTGTGCGCCGGTCTGCAGCGGGTGGAGTCGGGGACGGCCTCCGTGCTCGGGTGCGACCTCCGTCGCGATGCTCGCGCCGTCCGCCGACGCGTGGGGATGCTCGGTCAGGCGACCTCGCTCTACGACGACCTGACCGCGGCGGAGAACGTGCGGTTCTGGGCCGCCGCCGCAGGGAGCCGGCATGGCGCGTCGCGCCAGGCCGATGCCCTTGCGGCGCTCGCCCGGCTCGAGGTCACCGGGCGGCTCACCGACCTGCCGGTCGGACGGATGTCCACGGGACAGCGGCGCCGTGTGGCGATCGCGGCGGTGGTGGTGCGCCGCCCCGAGCTCTGGATGCTCGTCGAGCCCCATGCCGGCCTCGACCAGGCCGGC
>JBEIGA010000306.1:0-4322 GCA_040382135.1 Acidimicrobiales bacterium | reverse complement strand
GCCTGGCCGGTGGCAGCGAACTCGCGACCGGCTGCGACCTCGTCTACATGGCGGAGGACGCGCAGATGGGGTATCCGGCCGTGCGTTTCGGTGTGCCCGACATGCACTTCCACCCGTGGTTCCTCGGCATGCGCAAGGCCATGGAGATGTACATGACCGGCAACTCGGTCTCCGGCGTCGAGGCCGCCCGCTACGGCTGGGCCAACGCGTCGTTCCCGGCCGACCAGCTCGAGGCCGAGGTCCTCAAGGTCGCCGAGCAGATCACGAAGATCCCGCTCGACGTGCTGCAGCTCAACAAGCGCGCCATCCACCGCCAGATGGAGGCCATGGGCCTGCGCAACGGCATCCGCGCCGGGACCGAGCTCTGCGCCCTCGGCACCCACACCCGCACGATGGCCGAGTTCGTCGGCAACATCCGGGAGAAGGGCCTCACCGCGGCGCTCGACCAGCGCGACGGGCAGCACGGCGACTACCGCACCACCGGCCGCGAGGTCGAGGCGTCGGCACCCGCGCCGGCGGCCGAGACCCCGTCCGGCGGCATCAACTACGCGAGCTGATCCCGTGGCCGACGGCAGCCCCACCTGGGAGGAGCGGCTCGAGGCGGCGTACGCCCTGCGCCGCTCCGTGCTCGGTGACGCCTACGTCGACGCGCAGGCGGCGGACCCGGACCCGGCCACGGCCGAGTTCCAGGACTTCGTCACCATGAACGCCTGGGGCGTGTGGACGCGGGGCGGGCCGCTTTCCACCCGCGACCGCAGCCTGCTCGTCATGGCGATGACCGCGGCGCTCGGCCGGACCGAGGAGTTCCGGATCCACGCCACGGCGGCCCCCAACGCCGGGGTCACCGACCAGGAGATCGACGAGCTCCTGTACCAGGTGGGCGCCTACGCCGGCATGCCCGCAGCCCTGTCCGCACGACGGGTGCTCCTCGCGGTGCGAGCGGAGCGGCGCGCCGCGCCGTGACGTCCTGACCGTGACCGGCGCGGCCGGCTCGACGGGGGGTCAGAGGGGCACGGGGCCCTCGTAGGAGCGGGCGCGCTCCCCGGTGTCGGGCTCGATGGCGCGGAACCCGTGGCGCTCGTGGAAGCGGCGGGCGTTCATGTGCTCGAGAGCTCCTCGCGCAGGACCCGGCGCAGGACCTTGCCCGACGGGAGGCGGGGGATGGTGTCGACGACGTGGAGGCGCGACAGGCGCTTGTAGGAGGCGAGTCGCTCGGCCACGAGCGCCTGGAGCTCACCGTCCGCCACGGTGGCGCCCGGTACGAGCGCGACCGCGGCGACGACGGCCTCGCCCGCGGCCTCGTCGGGTACGCCGAACACGGCGCAGTCGGCCACGGCGGGGTGGCCGTGCAGCACCGCCTCGATCTCGGCCGGGGCCACCTGGAAGCCCTTGACCTTGATCATCTCCTTGAGCCGGTCGGTGATGTGGAGCCAGCCCTCGGGCTCGAGGTGGCCGATGTCGCCGGTGCGGTACCAGCCGTCGGCGAAGGCGTCGGCGTTGGCCTCCTCCGGCAGGTAGCCGACCATGACCGACGGTCCGCTGACCTGGATCTCGCCCACGCCACCCGGCGGGAGCACCTCGCCGGTCGTCGGGTCGACGATGCGGATGCGGACGTCGTGGAGCGACAGGCCGGGGCTGTCGAGCCGCCACGTGTCGGGACGGTGGACGGGGTTGCTGGTGATGACCGGGAACTCGCTCGCGCCGTAGGCGGGGAGGAAGGGCACACCGCTGCGGCGGGTGACGGTCTCGGCAACGGTCGCCGTCACCGGGGTGGCCCCCCACATGATGAAGCGGAGCGAGGAGAGGTCGAACGCCTCGAGATCGGGGTGGTTCGCCATGGCGAGGGCGATGGGTGCCACGGCCATCTCGACGGTGATGCGGTCGGACTCGACGGCTCGGAGGACGGTGTCGAGGTCGAACCGGCGGTGCAGACGGATGGACGAGCCGGCGCACACGCTCGAGAGGATGTTCAGCAGGCCGAGGATGTGGAACGGCGGCGTCGCCACCTGGAAGCGGTCGTCGGCGGTCAGACCGAGGGCGGAGACCCAGTGGAGCGTGGCGGCGCGCATGGAGCGGTGGGTGTGGCGGACGGCCTTCGGGAGCCCGGTGGTGCCGGAGCTGAACACCAGCACGGCTTCGGTGGCGTCCCAGTCCCGCTGCACGCCGGGCCGTGTGCCGTCGCCGGCGAGCAGGCCGGCCCACACGTCGTCGTGGTCGAGGTGCAGGATCGACGACGGCTCGACGATGCCGGTGAGGCGTTCGCCGGTGTCGCCGTCGCAGACCACGGCGACGGGCCCGGTGAGCCCGACCGCGTGGGCGATCTCGGCCTCCTTCCAGGCCGGGCTGATCATGACCACCGAGCCGCCGAGCTTCAGGACGGCGAACACCGTGACGGCGAACTCCGGGCGGTTGGAGGACATCAGCGCGAGACGGCGCCCGGGGCCGACACCCCGTGCGGCGAGCGTGTGGGCGAGGGCGTTCGCCAGCCCGTCGAGCTCACGGAAGGTGAGGGCCTCGTCGTCGAACCGGAGGGCGACGCGCCCGCCCATCCGGTCGGCGGCGTCCTCGAGCCACGCGTGCAACGGCCACCCGGCGGGGTAGTGGATCGGCGGGAAGGCAGGGGGCCTGCTCGTCATGGGTGCCTCAGCTACCATCGGCCCGAAGGCGAGAACGTGCTTCTACACCGGCGAGTCTGCCATTTCACCAAGGGGGCGGCCATGGACGCTGCACACGTCGTCGACTTCCTGGCCATCCAGGAGCTCACCACCCGCTACGCCACGCACATGAGCCGCGGCGAGGCCGACGCCGTGGGCGCCCTGTTCACCGAGGACGGCACGTACCACGCCTTCGGGGAGCAGTACACCCCGGTGACGCTGCCCCACCTGATCCGCAGCGCTCCTCGCGGGCAGCTCATCGTGAACCCGCCCCTCGTCGAGCTCGACGGCGACTCGGCCACCGGCAGCCAGCACTACCTCTACGTCGACCAGGCCACCCATGAGATGCGGCTCGCCTGGTACACCGACGAGTACCGGCGGACGCCCGAGGGATGGCGGTTCGTGAGCCGGCGGACCACGTTCCTGCGCCGCAGCGGCGGCTACGACGGCGGCAAGGCCCACGACCCCGTCCGCTTCAGCGCCGACTGACCCCGACGCGGTCGGGCTCAGCCCTTGGCGACCTGGCCGCCCTTCATCACGAAGCGGACGTCCTCGGTGACGGTGATGTCCTCGAGGGGGTTGCCCGGCACGGCGATGATGTCGGCGAGCAGCCCGGGCACGATGCGGCCGCGGTCGGTGACGTCGATCAGCTCGGCGGCCACGGTGGTGGCGGTGCGCAGGGCGTAGAGCGGGCTCGCGCCGCGCTCGACCAGCGCCGCGAGCTCCTTCGCGTTCTTGCCGTGCGGTATGGCGGGCGCATCGGTGCCGCAGCAGACCTTCAGGCCCAGCTCGATCGCCTTGGCGATGGTGCGGCGCGCCTGGGGGAACACCTCGGCGGCCTTCGCCTGCAGGTCCGGGTGGGCGTGGGAGAGGTCCATGCCGTCGGCCAGGTAGGTGGTGGCGACCAGGAACGTGCCGTGGGCCTTCGCCAGCGCGAGGGTCTCGTCGGTCATGAGCGAGCCGTGCTCGATGCAGTCGATGCCGGCGAGGATCGCGGCGCGGATGCCGTCGTCGCCGTGGGCGTGGGCGGCGATCCTCAGACCCGCCCGGTGGGCCTCGTCGGCGGCGGCGGCGAGCTCGGCGTCGGAGTACTGCTGAGCGCCGGCGGGCCCGGTGTGGGACATGACGCCGCCGGACGCGCAGATCTTCACGACCTTGGCGCCGTACTTGATCTGGTAGCGGACGGCCTTGCGGACCTCGTCCTCGCCGTTGGCGACGCCCTCCTCGACGGTGAGGGCCATGATGCCCGGGGCGAGTCCGGCGAACATCGTGGGTTCGAGGTGGCCGCCGGTGGGGCAGATGGCGTGGCCGGCGGGCACGATGCGCGGCCCCTCGACCCAGCCCCTGTCGACGGCCTTCATGAGCGACACGTCGAGCAGGAGCCCGCCGGTCTGCTGGAACAGACCGAGGTTCCGCACGGTCGTGAAGCCGGCCCGGAGGGTGGTGCGGGCGTTGACCGTGCCGCGGAGGAGGCGGTCTGCCGGGGTCTCGGTGACCGAGTTGACGATGCCCCGGTCGCCGGGACCGCCGAGGAGGAGGTTGACCTCCATGTCCATGAGCCCGGGCAGCAGGGTGACGTCGCCGAGCTCGAGCACCGTGGCGTCGGCGGGGGGACCGTCGGCGGGGTTGACGTCCAGGATGCGCTCGCCCTTGACGACGACGACGGCG
>JBEIGA010000305.1:0-4342 GCA_040382135.1 Acidimicrobiales bacterium | reverse complement strand
GGCGGGCGTGCTCGACGGCGTCGGCCGGGGTGATGCCACCGTCCACGTACTCGAGCGCGTCCATGCGCACGATGATCGGGAAGTCGCCGCACCGCTCGCGCACCGCGCGGATGACCTCGCACATCAGCCGGGCGCGGTGCTCGAGCGAGCCGCCGTACTCGTCGGTGCGCTGGTTGTACTTCGGCGACAGGAAGGTGCTGATCAGGTAACCGTGACCGGTCTGGATCTCGACGGCGTCGAGCCCGGCACGCTGCACCCGCTCGGCGGCGACGGCGAACTGCTCCACCACCCAGGCGAGGTCGTCGGCGGTCGCCGCCCGCCGGACGGGACGCTTGCCGCCGGTCGCCGTGCCGAGCTTCATCAGCTCGTTCATCGTGAGGTGGTCGATCGACACGTCGTCGGGCGGGAGCGGCACCGACGGCACGAGCTGCTCGCGGTCCTCGGCGGCGTCGACGCCCGCCGTCTTGCCGTGGTGGTTGATCTGCACGGCCATCTTCGCCCCGTGGCGGTGGACCGCCTCGGCCAGCCGGGCCAGACCCGGGATGCACCGGTCGTCCCCGAGGGACGGCTGGTGCCGGGAGGTGGCCCCGACCGGGTACGCCACGGCCGCCGTCTCGAGGATCAGCAGACCGGTGCCCCCCTTCGCCCGCGCCTCGTAGTGGGCGATGTTCGGATCGGTGATCAGACCGTCGTCCGAGCACGAGTTCTGGTCCATCGCCGGCAACACGATGCGGTTCGGGACCGTCATCGTGCCGATCGTCCCCGGGGCGAGGAGGTGGGCGTACGTCGTCGAGCGCGCTGCCATGACGCAGGAGACTACGGTTCGGCCGGCCGGGGGGAGGAGCCCCCGAGGGGGACCCGTGGAACCGCAGGAGCTCACGATCTGCACGGCGACGCTGTTCGTCGAGCCGTTCACCGCCACCGACGCCCAGGTCGCCGAGGTGGCCGAGGCCGCCGTCGCCGCCGGGTACCGCAGCGTCTCGGCCTGGCAGCACCACCTGCCGGCCCTCGCCGCCGCCGGCCTCTCCGTCGCCATGATCGAGGCCGCGGTCGGCTGGGGCAACGCTGACGCCCGGTCCGCCGCCGCCGAGGCGGGACGGATGGCCGAGGCGGTCGCGCACCACGGGGCGGGCCTGCTCCTCGCCGTGTGCCTCGAGCCCGAGCTCGCGGACCTCGCCGCCGCCCGCGCCAACCTCGCCGCCCTGGCCGCGGCGGTCGCCGACGCAGGCGGCGCGCTCTGCGTCGAGTTCCTCCCCTGGAGCGGCATCCCGGACCTCGCCACCGCGTGGCAGCTGGTCGAGCCGCTGGACGGCGTCGGCCTGCTCCTCGACACCTGGCACTGGGTCCGTCAGCCCGGAGGACCGGACCTCGACCTCCTCGCCCGCATCCCGGGCGAGCGCATCGCGTGCGTCCAGCTCTGCGACGCCGCCCCTCTCGCCGGCTCCGACCTCATGGCCGAGGCGATGAGCGCCCGGCTCCTCCCCGGCGAGGGCGTGGTCGACTTCGCCTCCGTCTTCGCCGTTCTCGACGCCATCGGCGCCCGGCCGGTCGTCGCGACGGAGGTCTTCAACCCTGCCCTCGTGGCGGAGCTCGGGCCCGCGGCCGCGGCGGCAGCGATGTTCGCCGCCTCGAAGCTGGCCATCGGGCTCGACTGACCCGCGGGCCCCACCGACCGGGCCGACCGGGAGCGGATCAGCGCAGCCGGATCTGCTGCCGTTGCAGGGCGCCCAGGTGCAGGTGGCCGAGGCGGGTCGGCGGGCCGACGAGCTCGAGCCGGGGCAGCAACGGGAGCAGCGCACGGAGGACCGCCCGCAACTCCCAGCGGGCCAGGTTCGCCCCCAGGCAGAAGTGGGCGCCGTGCCCGAACGCCTGGTGGTAGTTCGGGGTCCGTCCCACATCGAGGGCGTAGGGGTCGGCGAAGACGCGCTCGTCGCGGTTCGCCGACGGGTAGAAGACGCCGACGGTGTCACCGGCGCGGATCGTGCGTCCGTGCAGCTCCACGTCGGCGGTGGCGGTGCGGGCGAACTGGATGACCGGCGAGGTCCACCGGAGGATCTCCTCGACCGCGGGGTCGACCAGCGAGGGGTCCGCGCACAGCCGGGCGAGCTGCTCGGGATGCTCGAGCAGGGCGATCACCCCGCCGGTGGTGGCGTTGCGGGTGGTCTCGTTGCCCGCTGCCAGCAGGAGGAGCACGTACCCGTTGAGCTGCTGGTCGGTGATCGGGCAGCCGTCCACCTCGCCGGTGGCGACCCGGGACAGGAGTCGGCCGGACCGGTCGGTGCGGCCGCGCTCGGCGATCTCCTGGCAGAAACGGTGGAGCTCCGTGCTCTTGCGGAGGCGGAGCTCCTCGAAGGTCTCGCCGGGCAGCACGGCGCGCATCATGACCTCCGGCGGGCTGAAGGCGAACCCGAAGTAGCGGTGCACGCGCTCCCAGTCCTCCGGCGGGAGGCCGAACAGGTCGCAGATGGTGGCGAGCGGGAGCTTGACCGAGAAGTCCTCGACGAGATCGGCCTCACCCTGGGCCTCGAGCAGCCGGGTCAGCTCGCCGACGAACCGGGTCGCGTACTGCTCCAGGTGCGCCTCGAGGCTGCGCATGGCCTTGGGCGTGAAGGAGCGCGCTGCGAGGTTGCGGAACTTCGTGTGCCGAGGCTTGTCCATGTAGACGAGGTCCGGCACCTCGTCGGGGTCCCAGCCGAAGCGTTCGGAGCGGAGCCGGTAGCGGGCCCACAGGGCCTCGTCCTCCTCCCTGCTCTGGAGGCGCAGACGGGGGCCGCCGTTCACGAAGAGACGATCGTTCGACCCCACGAAGTGGACGTCGTCGTAGCGGGTGATCGCCCAGAACGGCTCGATGTCGTCCCGCTGGTACCAGTGGACCGGGTCCTCGGCGCGGAGCAGGTCCCAGGCCTCCCAGGGGTAGCCGTGCACGGCGTACCGGTCCGTGGAGTGGATGTCGATCGCGGCCAGATCCAGCGCACCCGTCACGGCCGCACCGTAGCATCGGGCCACCAGATCGTCAGGGGGGCTTGACGATGCCGCAGAGCGAGGAGCCGCCGCACCATGACCGCAGCCGGAACGCGCCACGGGGCCATGCGCCTCGGGATCCTGCCGCCCTTCTCCTCCGACACCGTCGGGAACCCCGTCTACCTGCGGGAGCTCGTCCAGGCGATCGAGGCCGCCGGCGCCGAGTCCTTCTGGGCGGTGGAGCACATCCTCGTCGCCGAGGACTACGAGCCGCGCTACCCGTACTCGGCCGACGGCCGCATGCCCGGCAACGGCACGGCGCTCATGCCGGACCCGCTCCAACTGCTCGGGTTCGTCGGCGCCCACACCAGCACCCTGCGCCTCGGGACCTCGGTGGTGGTGGCCACCCAGCACCCGGCGGTGATCCTCGCCAAGGCGGTCGCCACCCTCGACGTGCTGTCGTCGGGCCGGGTCGAGCTCGGCGTGGGCATGGGCTGGCAGATCGAGGAGTACCAGGCGGTCAACGTCCCGTACGAGGGCAAGGGGCGCCGGCTCGACGAGACCATCGACGCCATGCGGGCGTGCTGGTCGGAGAACCCGGTGAGCTACGCCGGCACGACCGTGGCGTTCGACCGGGTGCGGGTCGACCCGAAGCCCGCGCAGACCGGTGGCGTGCCCGTCGTCGTCGGCGGTTCCTCCGCCGCGGCGGCCCGGCGCGCCGGCCTCCGGGGTGACGGCTGGTTCCCCTACGTGGTCGGCCCGGAGGAGGTCGCCGAGGGCATCGCCACGATCCGGGCCACCGCCGAGGCGGCGGGCCGCGATCCGTCGGCCATCGAGATCACGGTGTGGCCGGGCAGTTGGAACTTCGCCCGCGGCACCGACCCGGAGTTGCTGCGGGACCTCGCCCGCGTGGGCGTGGACCGCATCGTGTTCCAGGCGTTCGAGGCCGGCGGCGCCGACGTCGACACCATCACCGGGTTCGTGGCGCGCATGCGCGGCATCCTCGACACGGCCTCCGAGGGCTGACGGTCTCCACCATGCCCGACACCGCCACCCGGGGATCCGCACCGTCATGACGTCCATCCCCGCCCACCCGAACGACCTCACCCCGGCATGGCTGAGCGACGCGCTCGGCACCGAGGTGACCGGCGTCGAGGTCCTGCACCATTCCTTCGCCACCAACCAACGGGCCCGCATCGGGCTCACCTACGCCACACCCGGCGCCGGCCCGGCATCGCTGTTCGTCAAGCTCGCGCCGCTCGACGAGGCACACCGCGCCATGGTCGGCGCCACGGGCATGGGCCTGCGGGAGGTGCAGTTCTACGCCGACGTCGCCGCACGGTCCGGCCTGCCCGTGCCCGGCTGCTCCTACGCCGCAGCG
>JBEIGA010000304.1:0-4364 GCA_040382135.1 Acidimicrobiales bacterium | reverse complement strand
TTTCGCGCCGGGTGCGGGGCGCACGATCATGCCGTCAACGAGGCGCGTGGCCTCGACAGCGGCCTCGACGGCGGTGGTGCGATGGCGTGGGAGGAGGCCGAGGCCTCGGGCGGCACCCCGCTCCCCGGCGCGACGACCGCCGCCGAGGGCGATCTCCGCACGGGGGAGGACGCAGCCGGTTCCGCGGTCGGGGCGGGCGACGACGCTGCGACCACCGTGCCCGAGGTCGGGCTCAACGCCGGATGGGTCGACGACAACGAGGCCTGGGACGACTACCTGCGCTACCGGGAGACGTTCGCGTCGCTCGGCATCGCCGTCGACGACGTTCCGGTCGAGCAGCGCCGGATCGTCACGGTCGTGGACGGCGAGGGTCGCCCCGTCCTCGATGCACGGGTCGTGATCACCGATGCCTCCGGTGCCGTGGTGCACGACGCCCGGACCCACGCGGACGGCCGCACCCTCTTCTTCCCGCAGACCGTCGCCACCGACGGGCAGCAGCGGACGGCCCCGTGGGAGGTCCGGGTGGAGCGCGGCGACGCGGCGCAGACCGGGTCGCTCGACCCCGAGCTGCTCGAGTACGAGCTGGTGCTGGACGGCGCCACCCGCGCGCCGCTCCAGCTCGACGTGCTCTTCCTGATCGACGCGACCGGGAGCATGGCCGACGAGATCGAGCGCCTGAAGGCCAACATGATCTCGGTGGCGGAGGAGATCGCCGCCCTGCCTGCGGCGCCGGATCTCCGCCTCGCCATGACGGTGTACCGCGACGCCGGCGACCTGTTCGTGACCCGCACCTTCGACTTCACCCCCGACGTCGCCGCGTTCACCGGCGCGCTCTCGGATGTGGTGGCCGACGGCGGCGGCGACTGGCCGGAGGCGCTGGACGAGGCGCTCGCCGAGTCGCTCACCGCGCCGGCCTGGCGGGCCGACGGCACGGTGCGCCTCGTGTTCCTCCTCGCCGACGCACCCCCGCACATCGCCGACGGCGCCGAGGCGACCGAGGGCAACACGACCTACGCGACCAGCGTGCTCCGGGCGGTGCGGGACGGGGTGAAGATCCTGCCGATCGCCTCGAGCGACACCGACCCACAGGCCGAGTACGTGTTCCGACAGCTGGCGCAGATCACCGACGCGCCGTTCGTGTTCCTCACCTACGGCGCCGACGGGGCGTCGCCGGGCGAGCTCACGGACCTCGAGGTGGAGGACTACAGCGTCCTCCCGCTCGACGAGCCGGTGGTCCGCCTCGTGGCCGACGAGCTCGCACCCCAGGTGTGACCGGCTCCGGCCCGGCTCCGGTTCAGGGGTGGGTGCCGGGCGGACGCAACACCGTCCGGTTCCGGCCGGCGTGCTTCGCCTCGTAGAGGGCGCGGTCTGCGGCGCCCACGAGTCGCTCCACCTCGGGCCCCTCGGCCAGGGCGACCCCGACCGACACCGTGACCCGGACGACTCGACCGTCGGGGAGCCGCAGCGCTGCGTGGCGGGCGACGGCGTCCCGGACACGATCGGCGACGGTCAGCGCCTCGGTCGCGGTCGCGCCCGGGAGCAGGACGCAGAACTCCTCGCCCCCGTACCGGTAGACCACGTCCTCGGCCCGGACGTGCAGGGTGAGGATGCGGGCCACGGCCTTGAGGAGCTCGCCCCCCGCCGGGTGTCCGTGGGCGTCGTTGACCGCCTTGAAGTGGTCGACGTCGACCATCGCGAACGCGACCGGTCGTCCGGCGCCGAGCCAGCCCTCGAGCGTCCGCGGGAGGTCGTGGTCCAGACGTCGACGGTTCGCCAGCCGGGTCAGGTCGTCGACGTACGCCAGCTCCCGGGCGGTGTCGTGCTCGGCAGCGCGCACGAGCGAGGAGCCGAGGTGCGGGCCGAGCAGGACGATCCGATCCTCCTCGGCCTCGGTGAAGGGCTGGTCCGCGCTGCGGACGGCGGCGAGCATGCCGACCACGATCCCGCGGTGCACGACGGGCACGTAGAGCTGTGCGGTGGCGGCGACGACCCGGAGCGGCGCAGCGCGTTCGACGACCGACCGGACCAGGGGGAGCGAGGTCATCACCCGCATGTCCCCGGCGCGTCCGGCGACGACGGTGAGGTCCCTTCCGGTCAGGAGGACCGCGCCGCGTGCACCGGCGAGCTGGCGCGCCTCCTCGGCGACGAGCAGCCCGACCCCGGCGACGCCCGAGGCTTCGGCGAGGCGCTGCAGGAAGTCCATGACGTCGCCGAACTCCGCCGGCGAGGGCAGCGGGCGCTGACGGTCGCTGCCGGTCCGGGTTGCGACGACGACCACGAGGAGGCCGACGAGCAGCGCGGCGCCGGCGGCGAGGCGGACCACAGGGTGGCGCGGGCCGACGACGAGGAGCGCCAACGCGCCCGCGCCGATCACCGCTGCGGCTGCCGTCGCCGGCCGCCATCTCCCTGCATGGCCCATCACCGGGGTATCGGGCGGCGAGCGCCCGGAGTTGACCGGATCTCGGGTGGTGTCGGACGGGAGGCCGCTGCTACTCTGACGGGCTCCGGGCCGTTAGCTCAGTTGGTTAGAGCACTTGCATGACGCGCAAGGGGTCGGGGGTTCGACTCCCTCACGGCCCACCCGGATGACCAGGGCATTCGCAGTCGCTGCGGGTGCCCTGGATGCCCTTTTCGGGTAGGGCCTGCTGGGTAGGGCCTGCCGGGTCGGGCCTGCCGGGTCGGGCCGTTCGGTCCTTGGCGAGGGGAGCCTCGACCTGGCACCGTGCCGGACCGATGGCGTGTGGTCCGATGGCGGGTGGTCCGATGGCGGGTGGTCCGATGGCGGGTGGTCCGAAGGTGGGGGTCCGTTTGCGGAGGTTCTCGACGATCCTCCTCGTGGTCGTGCTCGCCGGAGTCGCCCCGATCAGCGCGGCGTCGCCGGCTGCGGCCGCCGGTCGGGAGAGCGAGACCGACTCCATCGAGCGGTTGTACCGGGCCGCGGTCCTCCGTCCGCCGGACGCCGCCGGTGCCGGGTACTGGTCCGGGCGCTACCTCACGTGCACGCTCACCCTCCCCCGGATCGCCGACGCCCTGCTCGGCTCGGCGGAGGGGACGCTCGCGTACGGCGGGCTCACGAACGCCGCGTTCGTGGATGCGCTCTACCGCGGCGTTCTCGGGCGTGCCGGAGACCTGGCCGGCGTGGCGTACTGGGCCGGCGCGCTCGATGGCGGCATCCTCACACGGGGGCAGGTTCTCGCCGCGTTCAGCGAGTCACCCGAGCACGTCGCGACGACCGGGACGGCATCGCCCCTGCCTGCGCTGTGCGTCCCCTTCGCGGTCTCGGACTCCGTGTACCGGCTCTACCGGTCGGCGTTCGGTCGCACGCCGGACGTCGTCGGGGAGCGGCACTGGATCGAGGCGTACGCCCGTTGTCGCCTGCCGCTCCCTGCCATCGCCGCGGCCTTCGTGCGGTCGCCGGAGTTCGCCGCCAGGTACGGATCGCTCGGCGCGCGGGAGCTCGTCGAGCAGCTCTACCGCAACGTCCTCGGGCGTGCGGCGGATCCGGCCGGCGTCGAGTTCTGGACCGCGGCGCTCGAATCGGGGCGGTTGGACACGGCCGGGGTCCTCCTGGCCATGTCGGAGTCGCCGGAGCACGTCGCCATCTCCGGGACGGCCCCGCCGACGGCTTCGGCATGTTCGAGCGGTCCTCCGGCAGCGGAGCGCTTCACGGTCGCCCTCACCTTCGACGACGGACCGTCGGTCTGGACCGGCGCCGTGCTCGACGTCCTGGATCGCAAGGGCGTCCCGGGCACGTTCTTCGTCGTCGGTCGATACGTGACCGGGAGCGCCGCGGACGCGGTGGCCCGGGCCTCGGCCGATGGTCACAGCGTGCAGAACCACTCCTGGTCCCACCCGGTGCTCACCACTCTGTCGAGCTCGGCGGTCGCCGGTGAGCTCGACCGCACGTCGGACGTCGTCGAGGCCGTGACGGGCATCCGGCCACGCTGCCTCCGACCCCCGTACGGGGCGACGAGCGACCGGGTCCGCAGCGTGGCCGCCTCGGTCGGGCTCGGCGAGGTGCTGTGGAACGTGGACCCGAGCGACTACCTGAACCCGTCACCGGCCACCATCGCCGCCAGGGTCATCACCCGAGCCGACGGACGGCCGCTGGTGGTCGGCCTCCACGACGGCGGCGGATCACGGGCCAACACGGTCGCAGCCCTTCCTGCCATCATCGACGGCCTCCGAGCCCGCGGCTACGAGTTCGTCACCGCCTGTCCCTGACTCCCCCCACCGGGGCACGCCCCGGCCGCGCTCCATCGGCGTCCCGGCGCGTACGATCGCCCCCGGACCAAGGGGGAACCTGACGTGTTGGACCATCGCATCCTCGGGGCGACCGTCGTCGACGGGACCGGCGCCCCTGC
>JBEIGA010000303.1:0-4404 GCA_040382135.1 Acidimicrobiales bacterium | reverse complement strand
GCGGCGCGCCGCCGATGCCCCCCCCGGCGAGCTCGTGGTCGCGCGGGTCGCCGCCGAACGGATCGTCCAGCTCGCCGAACCCGCGCGCCTCCTCGGAGGCGAACGGCTCGTCCGCGAGCGGCGCGGCGACCGGCCGCGTGCCGATCTCTTCCACGACCTCGCCACCCCGGCCGGACCCGTCGTCCTGGAACACGATGGGCGTGCGGGCACCCTTGCCGCGCTTCTTGCGGACCTTCTTGGCAACGGGGGTCGTCTGCACCTGCATCCGGCCGAGGACCGTCGTCGCGGTGATCGTGATGCGGGGGAGCATGCTCAGGCCCGACCCCTGCTCGACGAGCGAACCGGACGAGGCGAGGAGCGAGGTGCCGGAGAGCGTCACGTCCGTGCCCTCGGGGACCACGATCGTGACCGTGCCGATGGCGCACAGCACGGTCATCTCGATGACGTCCGCGCCCGGATCGGTGACGACGTCGCGCAGGTCGAGGTAGGAGCGGGCGAACAACGAGACGAGCGAGGTCGACGGGGCGAGCCACCACCGGTCCCGACGGTCGCAGCCGGCGAGCACGCTGATGATGCGGCTGGTGGTGATGTCGTCGTCTTCGTCGGCCATGCCCATATCCTCCCGGTGCTCATCGGCAGGAGGGGGGCCGGTGCTTAGCGGTTCACGTCGACGGCTGCTCAGCTGTTGACGTCGACGACGACGCGCCCGCGGATCCGGCCCTCGACGATGTCCGCCCCGACCTGGAGCGCGTCGGCGAGGGCGACCTCGGTGGTCATGGCCTCGAGCAGGGACGGATCGAGGTCCGAGGCGAGCCGCGCCCAGGCCAGGTCGCGTCGTGCCGACGGCACCTCCACCGAGTTCACCCCGGCGAGGGTCACCCCCCGGAGGATGAACGGCGCCACGCTCGACGGCAGGTCCATGCCACCGGCGAGGCCGCAGGCCGCGACACACCCGTTCGGCTGGGTCTGGGCGATCACGTTGGCGAGGGTGTGGGAGCCCACCGTGTCGACGGCGCCGGCCCACCGGGCCCGCTGCAGCGGCCGGGGGTTCGGCTCCGACAGCTCGGCCCGCTCGATGACCTCGGCAGCGCCGAGCGCGCTGAGGTACCCCGACTCCGCAGGGCGGCCGGTGGAGGCGATCACGTGGTGACCGAGCCGGGCGAGCACCGCGACCGCAACGCTGCCGACCCCGCCCGCGGCACCGGTGACCACCACGGGACCGGTGGCAGGCGTGACGCCGTGCTCCTCGAGCGCCAGCACGCAGAGCATGGCCGTGTACCCGGCAGTGCCGATCGCGGCCGCCTGCCGGGTGCTGATCGCCTCCGGCAACCGGGTGAGCCAGCCCGCCTGCACCCGACACGTCTGGGCGAGCCCGCCCCAGTGCTGTTCGCCGAGCAGCCAACCGTTCACCGTGACCCGGTCCCCCGGGGCCCACGCGGGCGATGCGCTCTCGAGCACCGTGCCGGCGAGGTCGATGCCGGGGACGAGCGGGAAGGTGCGGGCGATCGGCGAACGGTTCGTGATCGCCAGACCGTCCTTGTAGTTGACCGTGGAGTACTCGACCGCGACGGTCACCTCGCCCTGGGGGAACGCGTCCTCCGGGAGGTCCTGGACGGTGGCCCGCACCGCGTCGTCGGTCTTCTCGAGGAGGATCGCTCGTGCCATGGCCCGACTGTACGGGCCGGGGCGGTCACCGCGGGAAGACGCGGTGGCCGTCGACCTCGACGCGTTGGCGCCGGAGGTGCAGGGTGGCGATGCGCCAGCGCCCGTCGCCGCCGCGCCGGTAGGTCTCCTCGTACCAGCCCTGACCCCACAGCCGGCGGAAGGGCGCACCCTCCGGCCACTCGAGGTGGTCCTCCATCGACCAGATCCCCTCGGCCGTGTCCGGGCCGGTGACCGTGATCTCGGGCATGTGTCCGTGGTGCACCGTCACCACGTCGGCGAGGATCGGGGCGAGGAACGCGACGAACGCGTCCCGGCCGTCGATCAGCGCGTCGGGCGTGTCGTCGGTGGTGTCGATGTGCACGTCCTCGGTGAAGACGTCGGCCCACTCGTCCCAGCGCTTCTGGTCCATGAGGCGGAAGTACCGGGCCTTCAGCACCCGGATCGCCTCGATGTCGTCCATCTCCCCCATGGCCCGTCCCCTCGTCGGTGTACCGCGCGCATCCTCGCGCGTCCGACGAGACTCGGCCCGTGCGGTGGATCGTGGACGGCAACAACGTGATGGGCGCTCGCGCCGACGGCTGGTGGCGCGACCGGGCCGCAGCCGCCGGGCGGCTCGCCGACGAGCTCGATCGCTGGCAGCGCGGCCGCGGCGAGCCGGTGATCGTGGTGTTCGACGGCCCCGTTGTCGGCGAGCTCGTCGACCGTTCCCGGCCGGGGTTCGCCGTCCGGTGCTCCGGGTCGCGGGCGCCGGACGCGGCGGACGACGTCATCGTCGAGCTGGTCGACTCGCTGTACGTCGACCCGGACCTCGGCGTCGTGACCTCGGACGCGGGCCTCGTGGCACGGCTCCCGCCCGGCGTGCACGTGGAGGGGGCGGGCCGGTTCCTCCGCCGGCTGCAGACCCCGGGCGGCTGAGGCCCTGCACGGCCGGGGCCTCCGGCGGCCGGAGCGCGAGGGGATAGCGTCGACGCATGCACACCCGGACCACCGCCGTCCGCCTCCACCCCGCCTACGACGATCCTGCCGCCGTGCGGGCCCTGATCGAGGGGGCCGGACCGTTCTGGCCGCTCGCCCGCTACGCGGCGTCCGAGGCCGAGCGGGACGCCGTGGGCGGGGAGGGCGGCCACCACACCTTCGTGCCGCCGTGGTTCCGCCAGGACGTCGCCGTCCTCGGGAGCGCCCTCGTCCCGGGAGCGGAGCTCATCCTGCACAACCCGCACTTCGTGGCGGCGGCCCACACCGTCTACGGAGACGACGCGATCGTCCGCCCCACCACCGTCTACGTGAACGTCATGGGCGCGACCCCGTTCCCGTTCGTCCCCCACCTCGACATCCCGGCGTTCCGGGGGATGACCCGCGAGCACCACCCGCTCTGGCTGCTCAAGCAGATGCAGGCCTCGGGCCTGTTCGAGGCCTGGCGCGTCCACCTCGCCACCGCCGTCTCCTGGTTCTGGGACGGACCGGGCGGGGCCTTCCACTACTGGCCCGACGGCCCGGAGGGCCGCCACGAGGTGGAGGAGCCGCCGTTCGACAACGTGGCGATCGTCGCCGACAACGAGGCCACCTTCCACGGCGTCGGCCCGGTCGGTCCCGACGACGACCCCATGCCGATGGGCCTCACCCTCGCCGCGGAGCTCCGGCGCGACGGCGACGGATGGGCGGTGGTCGACGAAGGCGAGGTCCGCCGGCGCTACGGGCTCGACGCGATGCGCATCACGGTCTCCTGGAAGGCCGAGGTGTTCGCCGACGACCGGGCGGCGGCCGTCGCCGACGAGCACCGCGACGACCTGACCCTCGAGCGCGTCGTGGACACGTTCGTCACCGACCTGCGCGCCCGGGGCATCGGCGTCGACGTGCCCGACGACCCGCACCACGACGAGGCGTGGGTCGCCACCCTGGCCGACGCGTACCGCTCGGGGATCCCCCGGATCGTGCACGCCTGACCGCAGGCGCCGCCGAGCTCAGGCGTGCGCGATGCAGACGGTGGTGGAGGGCAACGCCTCGAGGCGGGCCGCGGCGATGGCCCCGCCACAGATCTCGCACTGCCCGTAGGTGCCCTCGTCGAGACGTCCGAGCGCCCGCTCCACGTGGGCCAGCTGGTCGCGCAGCACCCCGGCCAGCGCCTGCTGCTCGCCCTGCTCCGCGGCGACCTCCGCACGATCGGCGAAGTTCGCGTCGAAGTCCTCGCCGAGCAGCGACCGGAGCTGCTCGCCGAGCTGGGCCCGCTCCTCCTCGAGCGCGGCGCGGAACGTGTCGGTGGTCTGCTCGTCCATGACGACGACCGTACGGGCGCGCGCCCTGCGGGCGCAGGGGCGAACGTCCCGACCCCGCTGTGCCCGCCTCCGCTGCGCTGTGCCAGCCTCCGCTGCGCTGTGCCCGCCTCCGCTGCGCTGTGCCCGCCGATCGGCCAGCGGCTACGACAGTCCCGTGAGCCTTCCCCGGAGCGTGACGCTGCCCCTGCCGCCGCCGGCGCCCTGCTCGAGGTCCTCGGGATCATCGGCGACAACCTCGCCACCGACGACCCCGGCCACCTCTTCGACCTGCAGGCCCGGATCCACGAGGTGTGGCCCACCGAGGAGCTCGTCACCCAGGAGGGCCCGGACCGCACCATCGTGCTGCAGATCGAGGACGCGGAGATGGTGATCGGCGGGCTGGCCTACACCGAGGTCATGAGCGCGGACCTGCCGTGGATCGAGATGGTCCGATGGACCGTCGAGTTCGTGGCCGCCGAGCTGCGCG
>JBEIGA010000302.1:0-4470 GCA_040382135.1 Acidimicrobiales bacterium | reverse complement strand
TGGTGGTGCGCCGCAGGCGCGCTCCGGGCAGGCCCGGACGCCGCAGGGCGCCGGAGCCGGCTCCGGGCAGGGCCGTCGCCGACGGGCGCGACCCGCTCGCTGACCATCGTCGGCCCCCGGCGCGGCGGTACCGTCTCGCCGTGGGACGCCATCGCAACCGTCATCCTCTCGCCCTCCTGCTCCTGACCCTCGGGGTCTGGGCGACGACGGCGTGTTCCTCGCCGGACCGCCTGGGGGAGATCACGGGATCGGTGGTCTCCGCCAGGGAGACGATCGTCTGGGGCCCCTGCGACGACGAGCCCGATGCGACCGACGCCAGCCTCGAGTGCGGCCGGTTGTCGGTCCCCCTCGACCACGCCGACCCCGTCGGTGAGCGGCTCCAGTTGGCGCTGGTCCGCCTCCCGGCCGTGGAGGGGGATGCGGTCGGGGTCCTGCTCGTGAACCCCGGCGGCCCGGGCGCGTCGGGTGTCGACATGGTCCTGCAAGGGGCGGCCGGCCTCCCGTACGAACTGGGCGCCGAGCGGTTCGACATCGTGGGGTTCGACCCCCGCGGCGTCGACCGCTCCGGTGGCATCGAGTGCCTCACCGATGCCGAGATGGACGCCACGATGTACGTGGACGACACGCCCGACACGCCCGAGGAGCAGGCCGCCCTCGACGCGGCCGAGAGCCTGTTCGACGACGCGTGCGTGGCGCGGTACGGCGACGGCCTGCGGCACTACTCGACCGAGGCGACGGCGCGCGACATGGACCTTCTCCGGGCCGCCCTCGGCGAGCAGCTGATCACGTACTACGGCGCCTCCTACGGCACGTACCTGGGCGCCGTGTACGCCACGCTGTTCCCCGACCGCGTCCGGGCGATGGTCCTCGATGCCGCCTACGAGCCCACCGGCGACACGATCGAGGAGCAGTACTCCGCCCAGCTCGTCGGCTTCGAGCAGGCGTTCGACGGCTGGGTCGCCTGGTGCCAGCAGGACACCTCCTGCGCGGTGCACGGCCCGGACGTCTGGGCGACGTGGGAGCAGCTGGCCGACGCGCTCGACGCCGCCCCGGTCCCCGCACAGGACGGTCGCAGTGCCAACCAGACGGTCCTGTACGGCGCCACGACCGCTGCCCTCTACAGCGAGAGCAGCTGGCCGGTGCTCGCCGACGCCATGGCCGCCGCACAGGCCGGCGACGGCACGGGGCTGTATCGCCTGGCCGACGGCTACGCGGGTCGGAACCCGGACGGCACCTATCCCTCGCTCCTGCAGTCCCAGGTCGTGATCGATTGCGCGAGCGGGCTCGGGTTCGACCCGCCGGATGACCCGGAGGCGTTGGCGGCCAGGCTCCAGGAGCTCGCTCCCCGGTTCGGGGCCGATCTCGTGGCCGAGGACTTCACCGAAGACGGCTGCGCCGGCCTGGTGCCCGGCGTCGAGCCCCCGGCGCTCGGCCACGAGGGCACGGCTCCGGTGCTCGTGATCGGGGGCACCGGTGATCCGGCGACCCCGTTCCGCTGGGCCGAGGAGCTCCGGGACCTGATGGGGCCCAACGCCGTCCTCGTCACCTACACCGGTGAGGGCCATGGCTTCGTCGGCGTGTCCAGCTGCGTCACCGACCTGGCAGCCGCCACGATCCGGACCACGTCGCTCCCGACCGCCGACGTCGTCTGCGACCCCGACCCGGACGTGCCGCGCCCCGTCTGGTGGGACGCGGTCCCCCGCCCGGACGTCGTCGTCCCGATCGACGGATCCGCCGCCGTGCTCGCCCCCCTCGGGCTCACCCCGAGGGACGGCTGGCACGAGGTGTTCGGGACCGCCCTCGGCCCCGAGGCCGTGCTCGGGGCGTACGGCGGGTCCCTCGGGGCCGCCGGCTTCCAGGAGGCGGGGCGGGAGCAGCTCGACGACGACATCCTGCAGGACGTCTGGTTCACGCAGGACGGCGAGGTGCTCAGCGTCGTCGCCATCGGCTCGGCGACGCTGACCGAGCTCGTCCTCGACGGCCTGGTCGAGCCGGGCGGATCGATCGTGGTCGTCAGCCACTTCCCGCTGGCGTGACCCCGCCCGGACCGGTCAGCCGATGAACCGTCCGACGGTGTGGATGACCAGGCCCGCCAGGCCGCCCACGATGGTGCCGTTGATCCGGATGAACTGGAGGTCCCGGCCGACGGCGAGCTCGACCCGCTCCGACGCCTCGGTCGGGTCCCACCGGGCCACGGTCGTGGCGATGAGCTCGGCCGCCTCGCTCTTGTAGGACTCGACGGCCCAGCGCACCGCGCTCTCCGCCCACTGATCGACCTTCGCCTGGAGCTCGGCGTCCTCGGCGAGGGTCGCCGCGAACCCGTCGATCCCGTCGGCGAGGCGGCGCCGGAGCTCCGAACCCGGGTCGGTGGTCTGGGCGAGCAACCCCGCCTTCAGGTCCTGCCAGAGGGTGGCCGTCCACGCCCGCACCGCCGGATGGGCGAGCAGTTCCTCCTTCAGCGCCTCGCCGCGGTCCCGGTACCCCGGGTCGGTGCACAGGTCCTCCACGAGGCGGGCGAGCCGGCGGTCGAGGTGGTCGCGGACGAGGTGGTCGGGGTCGTCGGCGAGCTCGACGAGGAAGCCCCGCAGACCCTCGAACAGCTTCTCGAAGATGCGGTCGTCGATCGGTTCGGGCACCCACCACGGCGACTCGCGGCCGAACCGGCCGCGCAGCTCGAGGCGGTGTTCGTCGACGAAGCGGACCACCCCACGGGCGGAGGCGGTCACGAGGTCGTGGTGGCGACCGTCGGCGGTCATGAGCTCGAGGGTCCGTCCGGCGACCGGTGCCGCGGGCACGCGTCGGATCCGGGTGAGCACCGCCTGTTCGAGCCCGTCCTGCACCTCGTCGTCGCGGAGCACGCCGATGCCGCCGCCGATCGCTGCCGCGAGTTGCCGCTCGGCCGTCGCCCGGTTGTCCGCGTCGCCGAGCCACACGGCGGCACGGTGACCCACGCGCAGGGTGCGGACCTTCTCGGCCACGAGGTCGGCGGTGAGGAAGTGCTCCTCCACGAACCCGCCGAGGGAGCGGCCGAGCTGCTCCTTGCGCTCCGGGATGATGGCGGTGTGGGGGATGGGCAGACCGAGGGGGTGGCGGAACAGCGCCGTCACCGCGAACCAGTCGGCCAGGCCGCCCACCATGGCCGCCTCGGCGGTGGCGCGCAGGTAGCCCCACGCGCTGTTGCGCTCCTCCAGCCACCGGGCCACGACGAACACGACGGTGGCCGCCACCAGCAGGCCGGAGGCGCGCCGCTTCATCCGCCGCAGGTCGGCCCGGCGTTCGGCCTCGGTCACGACGACGTCCACGCCCACGCGGCCGTTCATCGGTGCTGGCATGCCGGGCACCAGGTCGTGGTCCGCGCGTCGTAGACCCGGGACACCAGCGCGGTGGTGCAGCGGGGGCAGGGGCTCCCGGCGCGCCCGTAGCAGTCGAGGTGGTGCTGGTGGCCGCCCCGCTCGCCGTCGACGCCGACGTAGTCCCGGAGCGTGGTGCCCCCGTGCTCGACGCCCTCCTCGAGTACCTCCCGGACCGCCGCCAGCAGCCGTGCCGCCTGGGCGCGGGTGACCCGTCGGGCGGCGGGGTGGACGCCGGCCCGCCAGAGGGCCTCGTCGGCGTAGATGTTCCCGACGCCGGCGATGGGCACCTGGGAGAGGAGCTGGGTCTTGACCCGGCGGCGGCTCGCCCGCAACGCCCGCCAGAACCGCTCGTCGGTCAGCGACGGGTCCCAGGGCTCGGGGCCGAGGTCCCGGAGCGTCGGCAGGGCGCGGTGGTCGCCCCGCGTGATCACCGCGATGCGCCCGAAGCGCCGGGTGTCGTGGAACGTGAGGGTCCGTCCGTCGTCGAGCGTCCACCAGGCCCGCAGGTACGGATCGTCGAGGTCGGTCGAGGCGGAGGGGGTGACCGCGAGCCGCCCCGTCATGCCGAGGTGCACGACGAGCTCGCGGTCCTGGTCGAGGTCCACGAGGAGGTACTTGCCCCGCCGGCGCACCGCGCCGATCCGGCAGCCCGTCGCGCCGGGTGCCTGGTCGAACTTGGCCGACGGGAAGGCCCCCGCCTCGGTGACGGTGCGACCGTCGAGCAGGGGCGCGAGCTGGGCGCGGATGGTCTCGACCTCGGGCAGCTCCGGCATCCTGTCCTCCTCCCGGTCGTCGTGCAGGCGGGCGACGGGTGATCATGATGGCCGCCCGGGACGCCGCGCCGGGTGCAGCACGATCCACGAGCGAGGCGACCGTGACCCTCTTCGACGACATGGTGGCCGATGCCGAGGACGAGCTCCTCGACCTCGACGCCACCCGGGCCGAGATCTGGGTCTCCGCCGTGTTCGGCACGTGGCGCCAGCCCGGGACGGCGGACGACCTCGCCCCCGAGGACGTGGACCACCTGCTCCTCGACCACCTCGCCACCCACCCGTCCCGAGGGGCCCTGGCGCTCGCGCTCGCCGCCGAGGCGATCGCGCCGCCGGCCTTCGCCGCC
>JBEIGA010000301.1:0-4506 GCA_040382135.1 Acidimicrobiales bacterium | reverse complement strand
GCGCTCGGTGCCGCCGGGAGCTTCGTCGCCGCCAACAACCGGGTGAGCCAGAGCGTGCCGCACCTCCACATCCACGTCGTGCCCCGAAATCGCAAGGACGGTCTGCGCGGCTTCTTCTGGCCGCGGACCCGCTACGAGGACGACGCAGCGGCCGCAGCCGTCGCCACCCGGCTCCGGGACGCGCTCGCATGACCGATGCGCCACTCCCGGCCGTGGCGGCGCGCATCGCCGGGACGGTCCTGCCCGTCCACGACCCCGACGACGACCGCATCGCCGAGTTCATGGGTCTGCGCGACCACGACCTGCGGATGCTCCGGGAGCGGCCCGGTGGCGACATGGCCGCGGTGTTCGTGGCCGAGGGCGACCTCGTGGTCGAACGGGCGCTGCGGGCCGGGCACCGTGTCCGCAAGCTCCTCGTCGACGGCGCCCGCACCAAGCCGTTGCCCGACGTGATCCCCGACGACGCACCCGTCTACGCCGCCGCACCCGCCGTCCTCCAGCGGATCACCGGCTACCACCTGCACCGCGGGGTGATCGCCTGCTTCGAGCGTGGCCCCGAGCCGGACGCCGACGCCGTGATCGCCGGGGCACGCACCTTCGTGGTGACCGAGCACGTGCACAACCCCACGAACCTCGGCGTGATCGTCCGGAGCGCCTCGGGGCTCGGGATCGACGCCCTCCTCCTCGACCCGACGAGCGCCGACCCCCTCTACCGCCGGGCCTCCCGGGTGGCCATGGGCGAGGTGTTCTCGCTGCCGTACGCGCGGCTCGGCGCCTTCCCCGACGGCCTCGCCCCGCTCGTCGATGCCGGCGTGACCCTGTTGGCCCTCACCCCCGACCCCACCGCCACGCCGCTGCAGGAGCTGCACCTGGATGCGGGGGAGCGGGTCGCCCTGCTGCTCGGCGCCGAAGGGGAGGGCCTGAAGCCCGACACGATGGCGGCGGTGACCCGGTGGGTGCGGATCCCGATGCACCGCGGCGTCGACTCCCTCAACGTCGGGGCTGCGGCGGCGATCGCCTGCTACGCGGTGGTCGAGGCCGTCCGCCGCGCCGGCTGAGCCGGGCGGGCCGAGCCGGGACGCTCACACCGCGACGGTCATCCGCAGGCCGCGCTCGTCGCGCTCGTCGGGGTCACCGAGCAGGAGGGCCTCGCCCCGGGCGAAGCGACGGGCGGTCCAGACGAGGGCGGCGGCGTCGAGGGCGTCGTCCGCAGCGACGCCGGCGGGCCGGCGGCCGAGCAGGGCCTGTGGGTCGGGGAGCACCTGCTCCAGGAGGCGCAGCCGGTCGGCGCGGCCCTCGGCGGTGCGCTTCCGGGAGGCGAGGGGTGCGCCGGCGAGCTCGGCGAAGGTGGACTCCGGATGGGCCTCGGTGACCCGGTCCTGCAGCCCGGGGTCGATGGCGGCGTCGAGCTCGCGGATGCGCGGGACGAGGTTCCACGCCTGGATCGAGATCCCCGTTCCCGTGACCGCCCGGGCGGTGGCGAGCGCGTTCGGCCAGTCGTCCGCGGCGAGGACCGCCCGCGGCGGCGTGGGGAACACCGACGAGCCACGGGCGCCGAGCCGCCGGCGGGCGATGCGGTCGGAGCTCCGTCCTGCGGCGCCCGGGAGGCCGATGGGCATGTCGATCGCGACCGCGGCGATCCGCCCGTCCCGGACTGCACCGAGCAGGGGCGCGACGGTGGGCAGCAGGTGCAGCTCGGGCGGCGGACCCTCGGCGGGGTCCGAGCCGAGGGGCGCGACGACCACCGCCCAACCGCCGCGGCAACCGTCGACCCCGGCCACCAGCGGCACGTCGTCGGGGAGGGTCAGCACGGGACCACGCAAATGCGTAACCTCGGCCGACCGACGAGCGGAGGGAGCGTGGCGATGGGCCGGCTGCAGGGACGGGTTGCGTACGTGACGGGGGCGGCGTCGGGCATCGGGCTCGCCTGCGCCCAGCGCTTCGCGGCGGAGGGTGCCGCCGTCGTCGGGTTCGACCTCGCGCCGGTCGACGACTTCCCCGGCGCCTTCCACGTGGGCGACGTCCGCGACCAGGCGGCGCAGGAGGCCGCCGTGGCTGCCGCTGTCGAGGCCCACGGGCGCGTCGACATCTGCGTCACCGCCGCCGGCATCGCCTCGGGTGGGCCGGTCCACCTGCTCGACCCGGCCGAATGGCAACGGGTGATCGACATCAACCTCACGGGCACCATGTTGTCGGCCCGGGCGGTGCTCCCGCACATGGTCGAGGCCCGGAGCGGTTCGATCATCACCATCGCCAGCGTCGAGGGCCTCGAGGGCTGCGAGGGCGGCTCGGGCTACAACGCCTCCAAGGGCGGGGTCGTGCTGCTGACGAAGAACCTCGCCAACGACTACGGCCGGGTCGGGATCCGCGCCAACGCCATCTGCCCCGGCTTCATCGACACGCCGATGTTCCAGGCGGTCATCGCCGCCAACCCCGCCGCCGACGCCATCCGTGAGCAGCACAAGCTCGGCCGCTTCGGCCTACCGGAGGAGATCGCCGGCGCCGCGTTCTTCCTCGCCTCCGACGACGCCTCGTTCGTCACCGGCGTCGCCCTGCCCGTGGACGGCGGCTACACCGCCGGCCACAGCTTCGGCATGGCCAAGCTCATGGGCTTGGCCTGACGGGCCTGACGGGGGTCAGGCCGGCCGGCGGTTGCTGATCACGACCCACAGCCCGAGGATCCCGAGCGGTCCGAACAGCGCGCCGACCGCAGCGCCCTGGCGTCCGAGTCCGAAGGGTCGCCCGTAGCGGTACCCGAACGTGCCGAACACGGCGGCGAAGGCGACGAAGATGATGATGCCCACGGTGTCGATCCTCCGGAGTCGCGCGGCTCGGGGTTCCTCGGACGACGGTACTCCACCGGACGCCGGCGGATCCCTGGACCCGGTTGCCCGGGGTCAGCGGCGGGCGAAGAGGGGGGCGACCGCGACGGCGGCGACGAAGAGGCCGACCAACGCGAAGAACCACTGGTCGGCGGCGGCTGCTGCGAGGATGAACAGCAGCAGGACCGCCGCAGCCACGAGCCAGAGCCACAGGGGGCGACGGCGGGCCGGGGGTTGGGCGACGGGCACGGGACGACCCTACCCCTCGGTCCCGGGCCCGGTGACGCGGAGCTCGAACAGGGTGGGCCAGAGCTTCCCGGTGACGAGGAAGGTCCCGGTGTCGGGACGGTGGGCGATCCCGTTGAGCACGTCGGCGCCCTGCGCCGCTGCCGGGTCGAGCAGGCCGGAGAGATCGAGCACACCCGTGACCGCGCCCGTCGTGGGGTCGATGCGCACGATATCGTCGGTCTGCCAGACGTTGGCCCACACCGCGCCGTCGACGCACTCGAGCTCGTTGAGCAGCTCGACGGGACGACCGTCGAGGCTGACGTCCACCGCGCCGAGCTCGGCGAAGGTGTCGCGGTCCCGGAACCGGAGCCGGGCGGTGCCGTCGGAGTGCACGAGCCGGGTGCCGTCGTCGCAGAGCCCCCAGCCCTCGCCCTCGTAGTTCCAGCGTTCGAGCGGCGCGAGGTCGTCGGCGCGCCAGACGAGAGCGACGCCCTCCCGCCAGGTGAGCTGCACCAGGCGGTCGTCGACGAGGGCGAGGCCCTCGCCGAAGAGGTCCGGCTCCAGCGCCACCCGTGCGAGCACCTCGCCGGTGGCGGGGTCGAGCTCGCGGATCTGGCTCTGGGCGTAGAGCCCCGTGCTCTCGAAGAGCCTGCCGTCCGGAGCGAGGACGAGGCCCTGGGTGAACGCCGTCGGGTCGTGGGGGACGGTGGCGACGACCTCGTACGTCAGCTCGTCGACCTCGCCCGCCCCGACCTCGCCCGCCCCGACCTCGCCCGCCCCGACCTCGCCCGCCCCGACCTCGCCCGCCCCGACCTCGCCCGCCGTCGTACCTGACGGCGCGGTGCCCGCCGGGGCGGCGTTGCCGTCGTCGTCCGAACAGGCGACCGCGGCGACGGTCAGTGCCGCGGCGAGCGCGAGGGCGAGGGGGCGAGCGGGCACCTTGCGGACCCTATCCGGGCGACGAGTTGACAGGTTCCCGGCGACGGGGCAGTCTGCGCACGGCGAGTGGGCGGAGCCTCACCCTTCGTGTTCACCCTCTGTGAGGAGACACCGTGGAACCGCCACCGCACGTCGACGTCGAGGCTCGTCGGCTCCTCCAGGAACTGCAGGACGAGCTCGCGTTCGCGGACCTCGTGCGCCGCGCGTTCGGTGAGCCCGAACCTGCGCCCGTCGCAGCGCCCGAGGCCGAGGTCCCCATCGTCGCCCTGCGCGTCGCCGCCGTGGCGGCCCTCGTCCTCGGCACGGCGCTCGTGGTCGCCGGCTTCCTGGTGCACACGGGCGTGGGCCTGCTCACCCTGTTCCTGCTGCCGGCGTTCGTGCTGACCGCCGTGCTCGCGGTGGAGCAGGTCGCCCTGCTCCGCTCCGATCGCTGACCCCCACCCCCTGGTTCGGCGGTGTTGCTGCAACCCGCCGGGACAGGAACCAACCCCGAAAGACGGAGGGGGGTGGGGGGGGG
>JBEIGA010000300.1:0-4529 GCA_040382135.1 Acidimicrobiales bacterium | reverse complement strand
GTGCCCGGGGTCCGGGCAACCCCCGGCGACGGCACCGACGTGCCGCTCTACATCCTCGGGTCGTCGCTGTTCGGCGCGCGGCTCGCCGCCGCCCTCGGGCTCCCCTACGCCTTCGCCTCCCACTTCGCCCCGGCGGCGCTGCGCCAGGCCGTGGCCATCTACCGGGACGAGTTCCGGCCGTCGGCGCAGCAGGCCGAGCCGTACGTGCTGGCGGCGGTGAACGTGGTCGCCGCGTCCACCGACGACGAGGCCGACGAGCAGTTCCGCCGATCGCTGCGGGCCCGGGTGAGCCGGTTCCTCGGCGCCGGCGACCTCCCCGACGACGAGGCCGACCGTCTCATCGCCTCGCCGCAGGGCCGCCAGATCGCCCAGATGATGCACTACGCCGCGGTCGGCGGACCCTCCACGGTGGGGGAGTACCTGCAGGCCTTCACCGAGCACGCCCAGGCCGACGAGCTGGTGCTCGCCCACGCGGCGCCCACGGTGGAGGAGCGCCTGCGGTCGCTGGAGCTGGTGGCCGAGGTCGCCGGGCTGCTCACGCCGGCCGCACCCTGAGCGCAGCCGGGCGAGCGGGTCCGGCTACGGGACCCACTGCTCCTCGGCGGCGGTGACGGCCCCGTCGTCCGTCGTGATCCACAGTCCCAGGAACCCGCCGCCGGACCGCGCCGCGAGCCAGTCCGCGTAGGGCGTGGTGACCTCGGTGGTCGGGTCGCCCAGCTCCGGGTACCAGCGGACCGTCGTCCCGGGGGCGACCGGAAGCGTCCGCAGCGCGGGGTTCTGGTTCCGGACGTAGTAGTCGTTCGGCGGCGGGGACTCCTCCCCGTCCTCGGTGGCGGCGAGCGCGGCCTGCTCGCCGGTGAACCAGCAGGCGAGGTCGACGCGCAGCTCGGACGGCCCGGCCTCGTCGACCCCGACGTACCACCGTCCGTCGGGGAGGGTGTCGGGCGTCCCCGGGGTGCAGCCGGAGCCTTCGGGGCGGGCACCGTCGGTCGGCGCCGTGGTGGTGGTCGGAGCCGGGGTGCTCGTGCTGGTCGATGTCGACGCGGTGGAGGTGGTGGTGGACGGGGTCGACGTCGACGTTGGCGTGCTGGTCGCCGGGCTGGAGGTCGTCGACGCCTCGACCGTCGTGCTCGTCAGGAGCTCCTCGAGCGCCGAGTCGTCACCCGACCCGCAGGCGACCAGGCCGGCCACCAGCAGGACGAGACCGGTCAGGCCCGGGGCACGTCGACGCGACACGCCCACGGTCTAGCAGCCAGGTGACGCGACGAGGCCCAGGTGCCGGGCGGACCGGCTGACCGATGCGCCCCAGTCAGCGGCCTCTGCGTACGGCCGTGGACGCACTGGGACAACCCCGGTCGTGCCACCTTCTGAGCGTGGAGGACCGGCGCGTCGCCGTCGGTCCGGTCTGCCACGAACACGTCGTTCTGACCGCAGAGGAGTCTGCCGGTGCGGTCATGCTTCGGCTCGAGGTGGCTGAGTACCTGGGTGATTGCCTCGGCTGTGCAGGGATCGAGCTCGCGGCGAACGTGGGGGATCGGGTGATCGTGGATGCCACGACCGGCGAGCCGGTGCCCCTCGACCCGACAGGGGAGTGTGACTGGGCGCTCGATCTCGAGGACTGACGGTCTCAGCCGTCGGCGAGCGCTCTGACGAGCACCGGCACGTGGTCGGCGGCGATCGTCCACACCTGGTCGGGATCGACCCGGTGGTAGTGGTGGGCGAGCACGATGCGCAGCCTCGTGATGTCTCGCCATGGAACGTCAGGGTGGCGGTCGGTCGTCGCTTGCGTCAGGGCGTGCGCGGCCTCGCCGATGATCTCCAACAAGCGCTCGGCAGCCCGACGGAGGAGGACGTCGTCGTCGAAGGCCTGGCGCCCGCGGTCGACGATCATTCGGAGCTCTCCCGCAGCGTCGAGGAGGTCGGCCACGCGCTGCTCGTCCCGGCGGGTCACAGGGGTACGGCCTCCCGCCGGATGTGCTCGTCGCGGTCCTTGAGCGCCCGCCGTGACACGACGTCCACGGGGAAGCCGAGGAGAGCGGTCAGCTCGTCCTGCAGGTGGAGCAGGTCGAAGAGCGAGCTCCCGGGTTCGAAGTCGACGAGGAAGTCGACATCGCTGTCGTCGTGGTCGTCGCCGCGGACGATCGAGCCGAACACCGCGATGGCGGTACCGCGGTGACGTGCTGCGGCAGCGGTGATCGCCGCGCGATGCGCCTCGATCGCCGCTCGCCGGGTCCCCATGTCGCGAGAGTAGCTGCCAGATGTCCGTGTTCAGGCCTGAACAGCGCCGTCGAACGGGTCCGACCTGGCGAAGCCGCCGGCGCCACGTCGGGTTGGTGGGCACGTGCGTCGTCCTGCTCGTCGGGGTGATCGCGCTGATGGCATGGCGGCAGCTCCGTTGGCGTGACACGGCGGTCGATGGACGCGCGATGCATCCCCGCACGGACCACGGACGCGACGAGGCCCAGGCGCCGGGCGGACCGGCCGGCCTGGGCCTTCGGGAGCGAGCGGGTGAAGGGAATCGAACCCTCGTTCTCAGCTTGGGAAGCTGATGTTCTACCATTGAACTACACCCGCAGGTGGCCCTGGATCGTAGCCGCTCCGGCGTCCACGGCCACCAGCGGAGCGGGCGTCAGGGGGAGCAACATGCGGGCCACGTTCACGCGGATGGACCAGTCGACGCAGGAGGACTGGTCCATCATCATGAGCCAGATCCCGCACCTGGTCGACGTGCTCCCGGACCGCATCCTCGCCCAGCTGCGCCTGCTCGAGGACGACCACGGCGGGTTCATCGTCGACCGGCTCACCCACAGCCTGCAGACCGCGGCGCGCGCCGAGGCCGACGGTCGGGACGACGCCTACGTGGTGTGCGCGCTGCTGCACGACGTCGGCGACGCCCTCGGACCGCTCGACCACCCCGCGGTGGCGGCCGCCATCCTGAAGCCGTGGGTGCCGCCGAGCTACCACTGGATGGTCGCCAACCACGGGGTGTTCCAGGGCTACTACTTCTGGCACCACATCGGCGGCGACCGCGACGCCCGCGAGCAGTTCCGCGGCCACGAGTGGTTCGGGCTCACCGAGGAGTTCTGCGCCCTCTACGACATGCCGGCGTTCGATCCCTCGTACCCGACGCCGCCGCTCGAGCATTACGAACCGCTGATCCGGAGCTTCTTCTCCAACGAGGCCCGACGCCCGGCCTGACCCTGCCGCCGCTCTAGGCTCGGCGCCGCATGATCCTCTCCGACCGCACCATCCGCGAGGAGCTCGCCGCCGGCCGCATCGTCATCGAGCCGGTCGAGGACTCCGCCATCCAGCCCTCGTCGGTCGACCTCCACATCGACCGCTACTTCCGCGTGTTCCGCAACCACACGATGGGTCTCATCGACGTGAAGCAGAACCTCGAGGAGCTCACCGAGCTGGTCGAGGTGGACGAGGACCAGGCCTTCATCCTGCACCCGGGCGAGTTCGTGCTCGGCAGCACGCTGGAGCGTGTCGCCCTGCCGGCCGACCTCGTGGCCCGCCTCGAGGGAAAGTCCAGCCTCGGTCGGCTCGGCCTGTTGATCCACTCCACCGCCGGCTTCGTCGACGCCGGCTGGGACGGGCAGCTCACCCTCGAGCTGTCGAACGTCGCGAACCTCCCGATCACGCTCTACCCGGGCATGAAGATCGGCCAGATCAGCTTCATCCGCATGACGACCGCGGCGGACCGGCCCTACGGGTCGAGCGAGCTCGGCTCGAAGTACCAGGGTCAGCGGGGGCCCCGGCCCAGCCGGTACTGGGAGAACTTCGCCGTCGAGGGCTGAGACACTCCGCGGGGGGCGCATTGCATATCGAGCCGCCACGAAAGTAACGTGCGGCGCTCGTCACACACATGAGTCGTGGCGTCGGGGGGTTCATGAACGCATCGGGGTCGCCCGGTTCGGCTGCGGTCGTCGAGGTCGATGGGGTGGGGGTCCGCTTCGGTGGTGTGGTCGCGCTCCATGAGGTGTCGTTCGGCGTCGCCGCGGGGGAGATCCGTGGGGTGATCGGCCCGAACGGCGCCGGGAAGACGACGTTGTTCGACACGATCACGGGCATCCGTCGGCCGTCGTCGGGCCACGTCCGCTACCGGGGCGCCGACATCACCGAACGGTCGGCCGTGTGGCGGAGCCGTCAGGGGATGCGACGCACGTTCCAGCGGCAGCAGCCGTTCGGGTGGCTGTCGGTGGAGGACAACGTGCTGGCCGCACTCGACCACCACGGCGGCGGTGGAGGGATCCTCGCCGACCTGGTCGCCTCGCCCACGCGGCGTCACCGTGACCGGACCCGCCGCGAGCGGGCCCGGGCCGCGCTCGAGCGGTGCGGCCTCGCGGACATCGCCGACGAGCCGGCCGGGCGGCTGCCGATCGGTCGGATCCGGCTCCTCGAGCTGGCACGCGCGATCGTGGACGAACCGTCGGTGCTGCTGCTCGACGAGCCGACCTCGGGGCTCGAAGAGCGCGAGACGGTGCGGTTCGCCGACGTCGTGCGCCAGTTGCGCGACGACACCGGGT
>JBEIGA010000299.1:0-4588 GCA_040382135.1 Acidimicrobiales bacterium | reverse complement strand
GCTCACCACCACGACCCGGCGCGTCGGTGGGAGGCGCTCGACGAGATCGAGGATGACGTCGTCGGCCGTGATGCCGGGCGGCGAGAACCGCACCTGGAGCCCCCGCTTCACCGGCGGCCGGGGCAGGTCCACGTCCGCGCCGTCGAACACCACCCACACCTCGTTGGTGGGCAAGGCGGCCACCGGTCCGAGGGCGACGAGGAGCGCCTCGCGCTGGGCGGCCAGGTCGAGCGAGGGCCACCCCAGCTTCGCCACGTTGTACCCGTCGACGACGACCAGGGCGCCGGCGTGGGCGAGCAGGTGCCCGGCCGCGGCGAGGGTCTCGTCGAGGACACCGGGCGGGAGGGGTGCCGGCTGGTGGATCGCCGCCACCGAGGGGGCCGGGGCCGGCGCCAGCTCCGCCCGCAGCCGCGCGAGACCGTCGCGGAGGCCGGCCGCCAACACCGCCAGCTCCTCCACGCGGGCCCGGGTGGCTGCGACCTCTGCCGCCTCGACCGGGGCCGGTGGCTCCAGCCCCTGCGACACCCGGTCCTCCAGCGCACGGAGCTGCGCCGTGCGACGGTCGAGGATCTCCTTGACCTGCTGCAGCTCCTGGACCGCCCGGGCACGCGCTGCGGTCAGGTCGTCGACCCGGCTGCGCAGGGCGGCACACTCCTGCTCGAGTCGTCCCTCGCTGCGCCGCCGGACGTCGAGCTCCTCGCGGAGCCGCTCGAGTTGCGCTTCGAGGTCGGCCGCCCGCCGGCGTTCCCGTTCCTGGGCCCGCTCGGCCCCCTCGAGGCGACGCAGGAGGCGAGCGTCGGCACCGACGCCGGTCGCTGCGTCGGCCTCGGCGAGGATCTCCTCGAGCCGGTTCTCCCAGCCCTCGGGGCGGCGGAGCCAGAGGAGCGCCGGGGCACCGAGCTCGGCCGCCTCGGGGGCGGAGGCGACCTCCGCCCGGAAGGCG
This sequence comes from Acidimicrobiales bacterium, assembly GCA_040382135.1. Classification (GTDB taxonomy): domain Bacteria; phylum Actinomycetota; class Acidimicrobiia; order Acidimicrobiales; family JBEIGA01; genus JBEIGA01. The sequence goes on along the minus strand of JBEIGA010000299.1, from coordinate 3,645 downwards.
TCGTCCTCCTCGAGGGCGCGCCGGATCGTGGCCAGCGCGGCCGGGGGCAGCTTTGCGAAGCGCTCGAACCGCCGCAGCGCGGGAGGCAGCTCGCGGGGCGGCGTCTCCGAGGCGCGTCGACGAGCCACCTCGAACGCCACCTCGAAGGTGCGCCGCAGGAGGCGGTCGTCGGCGGTCACGGCGACCTCGGTCAGTCGCCCCCGGCGGGGACCTCGACCACGCCGGCGTCGGAGTCGCACCACCGGCAGCGCACCGACTCGACCTGCTCGTCGAGCACCTCCACGTCCTCGACCTGGAGATCGCCACCCACGGTGTAGTGGTGGAACGAACGGGTCCGGCGGGAGACCGTCACGTCGAAGCGGGTGAGGTTCCCACAGGTCGTGCACCGGTACCGGGTGGTCTCGACGGATCCGCGCGGCTGCATACCGGTCAGGGTACCGTGCGACCACCTGCCCCCACTCGGGCAGGTTGCTTGACAGGCGAACACCTGTTCGACTGTACTGCCGGTTCGTGCAACGCTCGTTCGACGACCTCGGCACGCCGCTTCGGGAGGTCACCTTCTGCGTGATCGACCTCGAGACCACGGGCGGCTCCCCGGCCGACTGCGCCATCACCGAGATCGGCGCGGTGAAGCTGCGCGGTGGCGAGTGCCTGGGGACCTTCCAGACCCTGGTGGACCCAGGCTGCACGATCCCCCCCACCATCACGGTGCTCACCGGCATCACCGACGCCATGGTGTGCCGTGCGCCCCGGATCGACGTCGTCCTGCCGTCGCTCCTCGAGTTCATCGGCGGCTCGGTGATCGTCGGCCACAACGTCCGCTTCGACGTCTCGTTCCTGCAGGCCGCGCTGGAACGGCACGGCCGACCACCCCTGCAGCAGCAACGGGTCGACACCGCGTCACTGGCACGACGCCTCCTGGCCGACGAGGTGCCCAACTGCCGGCTCGGCACGCTCGCCGACCGGCTCCGGCTCCCCCACCGCCCCTGCCACCGCGCCCTGGACGACGCCCTCGCCACCGGCGACCTGCTGCACGTGCTGATCGAGCGGGCGAGCGCGCTCGGCGTCACGGGCCTGGACGACCTCATGGCCCTGCCCACCATGGCCGGGCACCGGCAGGCGCCGAAGCTCCGCCTCACCGAGGACCTCCCCCGCGCCCCGGGCGTCTACGTCTTCCGCGGCCACGCCGGCGAGGTGCTGTACATCGGCAAGGCCACGAACCTCCGGGCGCGGGTGCGCAGCTACTTCTCCACGGACACCCGCCGCAAGGTCGGTGGCCTGCTGCGCGAGACCGCCCGGATCGACCACGTGGTCTGCGCCGGCACGCTCGAGGCGGCCGTCCGTGAGCTGCGCCTCATCCACCGGCATCGGCCCCGGTACAACGCCCGCCACACCCGCCCGACGCAGGCCGCCTACGTCAAGCTCGCCACGGCGGAGCGCTACCCCAGGCTCTCGGCCGTGCGGACCGTCCGCGACGACGGCGCGCTGTACCTCGGCCCGCTCGCCTCGACCGCCGTCGCCAAGCGCATCATCGAGGCCATCGAGACCGTCGTGCCCCTCCGCCGCTGCACCGACCGCCCGGGACGCGCCCGCCGTGACGCCCCTTGCACCGCCGCGCAGCTCGGCGTCGCCACCTGTCCGTGCGCCGGAGGCGTCGACGACGCCACCTACGCGCGGCTCGTCGAACAGGTCCGCACGGGTCTGACCTCGCGGCCCGAGCTGCTGCTCGAACCGCTCGCCGAGCGGCTCCGTCGGCTGGCGGCGGAGGGACGGTTCGAGGAGGCGGCCGACGTCCGGGACCGCGCCGCCGCGCTCGCCGCCGCGCTGCGGCGGCAGCGCCGGATCGACAGCATGCGGGCGGCCGGCACGCTCACGGTCGCGCTCCCCGGCGGCGAGGTCGCCACGCTCGTCGACGGGTTGCTCGTCACCTCCACCTCGGGCCCGACGGGAGCGCAGACGACGCTCGCCCTCGATCATCCGGACGTCCCGGACGGCGGGGCGCTCGACCGCGCCGTGGCCGAGGAGATCCTCTGCATCGCCGCCGAGCTCGACCGGTTGGCACCACGGGTCCGCCTGCTCCACGCCGAGGCACCCTTCCTCGAACCCCTGCCCGCGCTCCCCTCGTTCCAGCCGGTCACCCGGTCGGTGCTCCCGCCGGTTCGAGCCGGTCGGGCCGCCTGACCCTCACCGCAGCGGCGGGAGCTCGCCGCGCGCCGCCGCCTCGACGGCATCGGCGGCACGACGCACGCCGTCCCATCCCCGCACCACCGCCGCGGCCGCCTGTGCCCGGGCCCGGTGACCGGGATCGTCCAGCAGGAGCTCCAGCTCGGCGCGGATCCGACGGGCGGAGATGTCGCGCCGCCGAACCCGCCGCGCGACACCGTGGTGGTGCAACCGACCGGCGTTGCCGTAGGCATCGACCCCGCCGATCGGGAGGGCGAGCATCGGGACGCCGCACCAGAGCGCCTCGTGTCCCGTGTTGAGTCCGCCGGTGGTGACCACGACGTCGCTGTGCCCCAGCACCTCGAGCTGGGGCACCCGGCCGAAGACGAGCACGTTCGACGGCAGGGAGCGTCCGGCCCAGCGGTCGAGGTCACGACCCACGGACACCACCAGCTGGACGCCGGGGAGGCCCGCTGCGGCCTCGACCACCGTCCCCATCACGTCCTCCTGCCCGGCGAGGAAGGTGCCGAGGCTCACGTACGCGACACGGTCCCCCGATGCGCGGCGCTCGAGCACCGAGGCCCACCGCTCCGGGAAGTCCTCGTCGACGCCCCGGGTCGGTCGCCCGGTGTCGACCACGGGGCCCGTGTCGAGCGGCCGGACCGGCTCGCCCGCCAACGCGAGCTCCGGTGCACGGGTCCGGATCCTCGGCAGGCCGGGGTAGTCGAAGAACTGCAGGTACCGCCGGTCGATCGCGTCGTCGGGCATCCCGGCCCCACGGGCCAGGGCGTCCATGATCCCGTGCCAGTCGTTCCCGTCGACCCACCGACCTTCGGCGCGTCGCCGGACCGCCTGTTCGACGAAGAAGCGTCGCCACCCTGCGGCGGCGCGCAGCCTGCTGCCGAGGCTCCCGGTGGGCACCTGGTGGCTCCGCGCCGCGAACGGCACGTCGCGTCCGGGCCGGGTGGAGTACATGTCCTCGATCAGCAGCAGGGGCAGCCCGTCGCCGTACGCGGCCCGGATCGTGCGGTGCTCCTCGGCCTCGGTCACGACCACCGCAGCGCCCCGCAGCGCAGCGAGCAGCTCGGCGGTGTCGAGCTCGACGGCAGCCCGAGCGGCCCAGGACCTGCGGGCCGCGCCCCTCGGACCGAGCGAGACGCCGGGGATCCGCCGGGTCACGGGGCGCAGCGGACGGGGCCAGGAGGCGTCGAGGGGTTCCAACGCAGCCCGCGCCTCGATCTCACCGTGCAGGACCACCGGCTCGAACCCCTCGTCCTCGGCCAGCTCGGCCGTGATGGTCGCGGTGGTCACCACCACGATCCGGTGTCCTCGAGCGCGCAGCTCCCGGCCGATCGGCAGCCAGCGGTAGACGTACCCGAGGACGCCTCCGGTGACGTAGACGATCGGCGCCCCGGAGGTCACGTGGCCGAGCGCCTCGAGCACTCGACGAGCGCGGCGAGCGTCGCGGCCGCCCTCCCGTCG